>JBCDAS010000018.1:0-24788 GCA_039185235.1 Pseudomonadota bacterium | reverse complement strand
GTTCGTCAGTATCGTAGTGGCGCGAAGAGTAGAGGTTCAACTCGTTCGCCTGCGCGGCTGTAATCGACGAAGCGAAAACCGACGCGGTGAAGATGGCAGCGATTGTACGGTGCATAAGGGTCTCCCTAATTGTCAGCCATTCCCGACAGTGAAGCTCGGAAAAGACGATGAGGTAGCTGTGCCTGTTCAGCGCAAAAGTCAACTAATTTACTCGGATTTCCGCGCATCAGATGCAAAACTTCGCCAACGAGCGGGTTTGCGGCCTAAGTCAAGGAAATCAGGCTAGTTTTCCTCTTGATTTGCAACTTTTCGCTGGTGCTGCAAAGACGGGTTTTGGCGCCTTCTGAAGGCACGCCACCTGCGTCGAACATGGGGGGGTTATCCGTTCCGGTTTACACCGGCGCACAGCATTGTTCGCAGTCGAGCAATCTGAGGGCCGAAGCCCTCATTATTCAAGCGGAAACAGAAACGGATGCATCGTCGCTATGGATGTCAGCTTCCGTCATGTGGCTCCGCAGGATCTCCAGGCTTGCTTCCAAATCGCTCTTCTCCGTGTCACGGGCGATCAACACGATACGGCTCGTCGTATCATCACCCGACCAGGATGTCAGCGGAATAGGTGCGTCGAAGATGTGCTGAACGCCGTGGAAGACGAAGGGATGCTTTTTGCCCACCACATGGACGATGCCTTTCATGCGGAGGATATCCGGCCCCTTGAATGTCAGCAGCGTATCGAGCCAGAAGTTAAACGTGCTGGCTTTGATCGGCTCCGACACCTTGATCGAGGCGGACTCGATACGGTGGTGGGCGTGGTCGACTTGTACAGGTTGCTCCCCCAGCCAGTCCGCGATCTCGTCCGACGTCGCCTTTGGGTGCATTGCGGATAGACCAAAGAGCTTATCAAGCGGCACGCGACCGTGATCGCCGCGGACCAGACGTGCGGAGCCGTTGATCTCCCCCAGTCTCGCCTCGAACAGTGCGCACTCGTCTGGTGACACAAGATCGCTTTTCGTGACAACCAGGAGATCGGCGGTTGCGACTTGGCTCACGGCCTCGAAATGCATCTGTAGCGTGCTCAACCCGGTGGCGGCATCTGCGAGGGTGACAACGCCGTCCGCACGGTAATTGTCGGCGATCAGATCGTCGGTCACCAGAGTGTTCAGAATTGGCGCTGGATCCGCGATTCCGGTGGTTTCGATGACGAGGCGGTCAAATATCAGTTCTCCCCGCTTCCGGCGTGACAGCAGGAGGATCATCGTCTTTGCCAGATCCCCTCGGATCGAGCAGCAGAGACAGCCAGCATGCATCAACACAATGTCGCCGCTGACATCCTCAACCAGGTCGTGATCCAACCCGACATCGCCAAACTCGTTCATGATCACGGCGATGCGGCCTGCCTCTGGGTTAGAGATCAGACTGTTCAGAAGGGTGGTCTTGCCCGCGCCCAAAAACCCAGTGAGCAAGGTGACCGGAACTCTGTCATCCTGGATTTCCATAAGACTGTCTCCCGCTTTACTTTGCCGTCATCCTAAGCCAAATGGCGGTATGTTATATTATAACAGTATGCAAGAGGCAGCGATGGCGAAGGTCGAGTTTAAAGATAGGCGCTCAGTGGAGCAGGTCGAGGAGGGGGCCGAGCTTGCCCCGAAATTCGGCTCGGACGGTCTCTTGCCCTGCATCACAAGTGATGCGCTAACGGGTGAGATCTTGATGCTCGGTTGGATGAATGGCGAGGCATTGCGGCTGACGATCGAAACTGGCGAGGCGCATTACTTCAGCCGGTCGCGCCAGGTTCTTTGGCATAAGGGGGCGACATCGGGATTGGTGCAAAAGGTCATCGAGGCGCGTATCGACGATGACCAGGATGCGATCTGGCTCCGTGTCGAGGTTGCGGGATCGGGCGCGTCCTGCCATGTGGGGTATCGATCATGCTTCTACCGCGCTGTGCCTTTGGGCGAAGACGCGGGCCAGCCCCTGACCTTCTTGGAAGATCAGAAGGTTTTCGATCCTTTAGACGTCTATGGCGACGTTCCGAACCCCACCCAGCTCTAGCTCTCCCAACGGCGCCACGCTTGCCGCTGAGCATGATCGCGGGTAGGCGGGATGCCTAGGGCGTCTAGAACGCCCGATCAGACCCAAAAGAGGCGTTCCGGGGAGATGAGACATGGCAATCCAGGATGAGACTATCGGCTTCATCGGCCTTGGTGCGATGGGCAAGGGTATGGCATCGAACTGCGTCCGCAAGGGCTTCAAGCTCGTTGTCTATGATATCCGGCCAGAACCGATTGCCGATCTCACAGCACTAGGCGCGAGCAGCGCCGGTTCGATCCAAGAGCTCTCGGCCGAATGCAGCACGATCATCACGGTCCTGCCCACGGGGCGTGAGGTGGATGAGATCGTGATGGGCTCGGGCGGCGTTTTTGCTCACGCCAAACCGGGAACTCTGGTCGTCGATCTTTCGACCATCGACCCTGAGACGACGGACAAGCTGCATGAAAGAGCGACAGCTGGCGGTTTCCGGGCCATCGATGCCCCGATCGGTCGCCTTGCTTGGCATGCGGATCGTGGCGAGAGCCTCTTCATGGTCGGGGGTGCCCGCGAGGATTTCGAAGCAGTTCTCCCGCTTTTTGAAGCGATGGGTACCACGATCCACTATTGTGGCGAGGGCGGTGCCGGAACGCGAACCAAGCTGGTGAACAACTACCTGGCGATCATCCTCTGCCAGCTGAATGCCGAGGCACTGTCGCTCAGCCAGCGATTTGGCCTCGACCTCGCGACGACGCTTGATGTCATTCATGGAACAACGGCAACGAACGGGCAGCTCAAAGTGAACTGGCCAAACAAAGTGCTTGTGGGTGACACAGATCCCGGCTTCACGATCGATCTCGCCCATAAGGATCTGTCGCTGATCGTGCAGGCCGCCAATGCCGCGCGCGTGCCCTTGCCGGTTGCTGCAGCCGCGCGAGAGGCGTTCTCGACCGCCCGGGCGCGTGGCTATGGTGGCCAGGACTTCTCGTCGATGGTCGATGTGCTCTGCGATATGGCGCAGATTGAGCGGGCGCGGCAGAGCTCCCAAACAGATGCCTAGAAGCTCCGCCCTCAACCGAAGACGCTAAATCAGCGCGATCAAGCGGCAAGGCCCGCCGGTGCCGCCTTTGTGCTTTGGCGCACCAACGATGAGCGTGGCGCCGGTGGCAGGGAGTTGATCCAGATTGGCCATGTTCTCAAGCGCCCAGCGATTGGCTGGGAGCCATGTGTAGTGGGTGATGAAGTCGCCCGAAATGCCGTAGTCAATCGAGAGTGTATCGACCCCAATCCCGGCGACCTCCGCCTCTTCCAAAAGCATCTTAGCCGCCTCCACATGGAAGGCAGGAAAATGCATCTTGCCCGCATCATCGGCGTTTCGGAACTTGGCAGAGCCCATACGGGCCTGCCATCCGGCATTTTGCGCAACGCACGCACCTTGCGGGATCGGGCCGTTTTTGGCGATCCAGGCCTTGAGATCGTCCGGCGTCACTTGGGCGTCTGGATTGGCGTCAGCCTTTTCACTGATATCCACGATGGCCAGGGGGCAGACCAAGGTTTCAACTGGCACCTCGTCGATCGATGTACCGCCATCAGTGAAATGCAGCGGTGCATCAATATGCGTGCCGGTATGCTCATTTACCTCCAGCTTCTTGAGGTTGAAGCTGTTGCTGGCATAGGTGAACACATCCTCTTCAAAGAATTGCTGCTCACCGAAATAGGTCGGGAAATCGGGGCCGAGCGTGTAGGTGAGATCAATCGCCTGGGTGGCTGATTGGGCCAGCACCGGTCTTGGTGTCAAAGTGGTCGCGGCCACGATCGCAGCGCCTGCCGCGGCCGATCCGCGAAACAGCTCTCGCCGGTTGAGCGCTTTGCCTTTGACATATTCCATGATGATTGGATGGCACATTCTGTGTCTCCCTGAAGGTTGCGTTGCTCCTGCATCGGTCCGCCACCTCCGCAGCTCAGGTGACAGCGGTGACGCCAGCCTAGGCCGCTGCTTAAGAGTAGACAAGCCGCACTACGGGAAAACCCCGCAACCGCCAAGTATCTGCGAATTTGAGAGCCGAGAAAGCCTGACTTTCCAGGAAGAGTGCTCTCGGCAAAAGGCCCGCCAAACAGGTGTCGATGTTTGTGCGCCAATGCCGAGACATCTTGAAGTTGCCCTGAGTTCCCAGGCTCACGTATGATCCTGGTCAACACCACGACGAAAAGTTGGTGATGAAAGGGGATGGAGATGTTGGCGCATGAGATCTATGTGCGGCACCAGATGTGCCCGGCACCAAGCCAGGGACGGTGTTCTTGCTGTCGTTTGGAGTGCCGGCGGTACCGCCATAGTCCGACCGCTCGAGGCCGCCGCCCCGATAGACGGCGCGCTCAAAGATGAGCTTTGGCGAGGATCTGGCACGCGCGGCTGTGCTTGTCATCGATGACGAGCCGGGGATGCGGAATTTCTTGGCCAAAGTGCTGACCGGCAATTGCGCCAAGGTCGATGTGGCGGAAGATACCCAACATGCGTCGCGGCTCTTGGATGAAACCAGCTATGATGTGATCGTCCTCGACAATGTTATGCCAGATCAGACCGGGCTCGAATGGTTGGCAGAGCAGCGCCAGATAGGCCTGTTCAGCGATGCGATCCTGATCACGGCACATGCGGATTTAGACACGGCCATCCGGGCGATCCGAGTGGGAGCGAGCGATTTCTTGCTAAAGCCGTTTCGGTCGAACCAAGTCTTGAATGCGATTGCCCATAGCTTGCACCGGGCCAGCCTGAGGCGTCAAAACTCGGTCCTGCGTCATGAACTCGAGGTCGGCAAAGACCTTCTGAAACACCGCGACGCGCTTCTTGGAACCTCGGAAGAAATCCAAGCCGTGCGCCAGGCGATCGAGCGGGCGGCTTCATCCCAAGCTCATGTGGTCATTCGGGGCGAGGTGGGTACTGGAAAGCAGGTCGCTGCTCGCATGTTACACACAAGCTCCAACAGCGCCGACAATCCCTTTGTCTGGCTGCAGTGCTACGGGATGACTGAACAAGCCTTCCAAGAACGCCTGTTTGGTCAACTTAAAGCGCAACCCGATGGCTCCTATTCCGGTCAAGAGGGCATGCTGCAAAGCGCCGCTGGCGGCACATTATTCCTTGAAGATGTCGAGATGCTCTCCCCCGGTTGCCAGAACATTCTGGCCGAGCTGCTGAGCACGGGCCGCTTTAGCCCATTGGGAGCCAGCCGCAGTGTTGAGCTTAATGTGCGGATCGTCTCATCCACAACCCGGCCCCTGGGTGAGATCGTCGATGAGCGCGCCTTCCGGCCAGATCTCTACTACAAGCTCACCGTGGTTGAGATTGTCTTGCCGCCGCTGCGCGAGCGAACCGAGGATATCATCGAGCTGACCTCCTTTTTCACCGAGAGCCTGGCGCAGCGCATGGGGGTTGGTTTGCCGGTTCTGTCACCGCTGGCGCGACGGCGCTTTCTGTCGCATCACTGGCCGGGCAATGTGATGGAGTTGCGCAACACGATTGAACGGGCCTTGATCCATGGGAGCTTCGAAGGAGCGCTGACAACATCGAGCCCACAGATGGAGACTGAAAGCCTGGCCGCGGTCGAGAAGCGCCATATCGTTGCGGTTCTCGATGCCTGCGACGGGAACCGGGCCGAGGCGGCGCGGCGGCTGGGTGTCGCGCGCAAGACGGTCGATCGCAAATGTCATACTTGGGGGCTCTAGGGGGATGCGTTCGGTCCGCCTTCGCCTTCTCGTGATCGCACTTTTGCCCCTGGTCGTGCTGTTGCCGCTGCTGTTTGGCATCACGATGCTCAGGTGGATCAACCGATACGACGACTTGCTGATTGCGAAGGTCGCAAGCGACCTGCGTGTGGCAGAGCAGTATTTTGGCCGGATCGAAGCGACACAGGCGGCCGATGTAGCTGCTTTGGCGCAATCGGTCGGGTTCTCGGCTGCGCAAGCCCAGGGTGACCAAGCGTTGGCGGCCTTCTTGGAGGTTCAGCGCGAAGCGCTGGAGTTGGATTTTCTGGTTTGGAGCGATCTTGGTGAGACAGCCTTGCCGAAAGCCGCGCGCGATGTTGCTTTGGCGGCCACGCCAGATGTTCCGAGCGCACATCTGGTCCTGTTGGATGGCGCGGCATTGGCGGCAATATCCAAAGACCTCGCGTCGCGGGCTGCGATCCCACTCGTCCCGACCGAGGCGGCTCGACCGATCGACCGCGATGTGGAGAGCCGAGGTATGTTTATCCTAGCGGCTCACTTATCCGAGAACAGCGCTTCGGTGCTTCTGGGGGGACGGTTGCTGAACCGCAATCTGGATGTCATCGACACCATGAATGCGCTGATCTATCGCGACGAGTCGGGCCAGGTGTCGCGCACCGGGACGACAACCTTGTTTTTGGATGATGTCCGGATCTCGACAAATGTCAGGCTGTTCGAAGGATCGCGCGCGCTGGGGACGCGTGTCTCCGAGGTTGTCTGGCGACAAGTTATGGAAACGGGTCAGACTTGGCTGGACCGCGCGTTCGTGGTCAATGACTGGTACATCTCGGGCTATGTTCCCTTGACCGATATCTCCGGCAATCGAATTGGAATGCTCTATACTGGGTTTCTCGAGGCGCCGTTCACGGCCGAGCGGAATGCGACGATCCTGGCCCTCATTCTTGCTTTCATCGCTGTTATCGGGATCTCGATCCCGATGTTTCTGTGGCTGGCCCGAGGGATTTTCGCACCGCTTGAGCAGATGACAGCGACCATGGCACGGGCCGAGGCCGGGGTCTTGGATGCCCGTATTGGTCCGGTGGCCGAGCGCAGTGAAATCGGTGCCGTCGCGAGGCATCTCGACCGCTTGCTGGATCAAGTGGAAGAACGCGATGCGACCCTGCGAGACTATGCGGACAATCTGAATGATCTTGTTGAGCAGCGGACTGAGGAGTTGAAGGAGGCGAACCGCAAACTCGAAGCAACATTCGCCCAGCTTGTGATGTCCGAGAAACTGGCCTCGGTGGGTGAGATCACCGCAGGTGTTGCCCATGAGATCAACAATCCTGTTGCGGTCATTCAAGGCAATCTCGAGGTCATCCGCATGGGGCTCGATGACAGCCAGAAAACCCGGATGAAGACCGAGCTGGACCTGATTGATGCGCAGACGCATCGGATTAACATCATCGTCGGCAAGCTCCTCAACTTTACCCGCCCGGATGAGATGTCGGATCTGGCGACGTTGGTCGATGCCGCAAAGACCGTCGAAGATGCCCTGATCCTCGTGGCACCTGATCTGAGAAAGCACACGATCGAGACCGATGTGAGCCACAAGCCCAGTCCGAGCTTTCGGATGGTTGAGACAGAGCTGCAGCAGGTCATCGTCAATCTGGCGATCAATGCCGCGCAGGCGATGGAAGGCGGTGGAACTTTGACGATCCGTACAGGGCCGGCAGATCGCGATGGCGTCGCTGGTACCGAGATTCAGGTCAAGGATACCGGCCCAGGCATCCCATCAGAGAAGATCGATCATGTCTTCGACCCGTTTATGACGACAAAACCCGGATCCGGGTCGGGACTCGGCCTCTCAATCTCACAGACTTTGGTGACCCGTGTTGGCGGATTGATCAGTGTCGACAGCGATCCTGGGACGGGTGCTAGGTTTCGGGTCTGGTTTCCCTCGGCGGACATTTCGTCAGAGCGGATCGCCTAAACAGTCCCAAAACTGGACATTTTGACCTTCACGCTTCGTCTGGACCTGCTTGAAATGCGACTTTCTGACCTTCTTGCGCTGCAAAAATGGAACCCTATCCCATTGATATAAAAGCATAATCTTGTTGACAATGCTTTTTTCGTGCCCATCAGTCTATAGCCATAAAGCCGCAGCTAGAAGGAGGGTGCTCTGGAGGTCTGCGGTAGAACCAGAAAAGGGGGATCCTACCGGTCTCGGGCAATCGACCGTTCCGCGACCACACTCACCAAGTCTTTGAGGTCGGGCATCTGACTTTGAACACGAGACCAGTGGACAGCAAAAGAACCGTCCCGGCTGCGTGTGAGACGCGTTGAGTTTTTCAACCAAAAAAGGGAGGAAAAAGTGAAACGACACCGTTTCGGATACCAACTCAAGGCAGCGCTATCCGCAGCTGCACTTTGTTCGACATTGGCGATTCCCAACATCGCCGTTGGCGAGGAAACCCAATATTTCCCAATCGCTAGCAGCCGAGTCGGACCTTATTCGGCGATGGGGACGGGCTATTATGGCGCCCAGATCGACTACATGAACTACGTCAATATGAACGGCGGCGTGAATGGAGTTATGCTCACCTGGCAGGAATGCGAGACTGAGTACAACGCGGTGAAGACCGTCGAGTGCTATCAGCGTCTGTTGGAGAAAGACGGTCAGCGGATCGTTGTCTTTGACACTCTTGGGACGCCCGGTGCCTATGCGGTGATCAACCGGATGGCCGATGATAACGTCGTTCTTGCGCAGTATGGCTATGGCAGAACAGATGGCGCCGATGGCACGGTCTGGCCGTGGGTCTTCAACGCAGCCAGCCACTACTGGTCGCAGATCGCCGTGAAGATGAAGTTCATGGCCGAGCAGGAAGGCGGCATCGATAAAATGAAGGGCAAGAAGATCGTGCACCTTCATATCGACAGCGCCTATGGCCGCGAGCCTTTGCCAGCGATGCGCAAGATCGCCGAGGATTGGGGCGTTGAACTGGTCGAGATCTCGATCCCACCCCCGGGATTGGAGCAGCAATCGCAGTGGCTGCAGATCCGGCGTGAGCGGCCTGACTGGGTCACGTTTTGGGGCGCAGGCTCGGGCATGAACTCGACGGCGATGACCAATGCCGCACGGGTCGGTTTCCCACGAGACCGGATGATGTATGTCACCTTCGGCGCAGCCGAGGAGGACATGTTCCCCGCCGGTGATGCAGCGGTTGGCACTTTCGCAGTCGCGAACGCGCTTCCGGGTGATCAGTATCCGTTGGTTGCTGCAATCAAGGAGCAGGTCTACGGGACTGGCAAGGGCAACCTCGCCGATGAAAGCCGCGTGGGATCAGTCTACTGGAACCGTGGTCTTGGTGCGGCCGTCATGTGGATTGAGGCCTTGAAGAACGCCCAGGAAATGCACGGCAAGGTCGGCCAAGCGGTCACCGGTGCTGAGTTCCGGGATGGCTATGAGGCCCTCAATATGAGCGATGAACGTCTGACGGAGATCGGTATCGGTGGCATGGTGGCGCCTTTCGCGATTTCGTGTGAGAACCACGAGGGCGCTGGGAAGTTTGCTGTGATGCAGTGGGACGGTGACAAGTTCAACCAGATCACAGGTTGGGAGGCACCGCTCGATCCCGCCTATATCCGCCAACTGGTGGAGGACTCTGCGGCGAAGTTCGCCGGTGAGAACAACATCACACCGCGCGATTGTTCCTGACGATCACGTGTGAAGCGACCAAGGGCGGGATCGGAGCATTTCGATCCCGCCCATCCGCAGCAAAGCCTGCGGATCCTAAAAGACCTGGGGGGCAGCTGGAACATGAATGCAGATCCAGACAATATTCTTGAAATCTCAAACATCGAGGTCGTCTACGACAGCGTCATTGCGGCGCTTCATGATGTCTCCTTCGCCGTTCCCCGTGGAAAAATTGTCGCTCTGCTGGGTGGCAATGGGGCAGGGAAAAGCACCACGTTGAAAGCGATCTCGACCATGCTCGCGGCGGAGCGCGGGAAGGTGACTCGCGGCAAGATCACTTATGACGGCACCCCGGTCACCAACCAGAACCCAGCCGATATGGTGAAACTCGGCCTCGTTCAAGTTCTCGAGGGACGACGCTGCTTTGGCCACTTGACGGTTGAGGAGAACATCATTGCGGGCGCCTATTCGCGCAAGCTCTCCAAGGCGCAGATCAAAGATGAGTTGGAGAAGATCTACGGCTACTTCAACCGCTTGAAGGAACGGCGCAAAAGCCAGGCTGGATACACATCCGGTGGTGAGCAGCAGATGGTTGCGGTCGCCCGGGCGATGATGGCAAAGCCCAAAATGCTGCTTTTGGATGAGCCTTCGATGGGTCTTGCACCGCAGCTCGTCGCCGAGATCTTTCGCATCGTCAAAGAACTCAACGCAAACGAAGGGGTCAGCATCCTCCTGGCCGAACAGAACACCAATATCGCCCTGCGCAACGCCGATCATGGCTATATCATCGAGACTGGCAACGTCATGCTGCAAGGTACGGCGCAAGAGCTGATGGACGATGAGAAGGTCAAGGAGCTTTATCTCGGGATCTCGAAAGAGGGCCGCAAGAACTTCCGCGATGTGCTCAGAAAAGAGAGCGAGTCACATGCCGACCTGCACCACTAACGCAGCCGATCCGCGGCTACAGGAAAGACATCCATCCTCATGACCCAAGACAGAACCTTTCCAATCGGCGGTCCGATTCTAGAGGTCAAAGACATCTCTTTGAGTTTCGGCGGCGTCAAAGCTATCACCAAGAGCTCGTTCAGTGTTTTGGCACACGAGATCCGGGCGATCATCGGGCCTAACGGTGCGGGAAAGAGCTCGATGCTGAACTGTATCAACGGCATCTACAAACCCCAGGAAGGCACGATCGCTTTCAAAGGTGAGGTGCTGGAGAAGATCAGCCCCAACTTGATCGCGCGCAAAGGTGTCTCGCGGACGTTCCAAAACCTCGCCTTGTTCAAGCGCATGTCGGTGCTCGACAATATCCTTGTGGGGCGCCGCCTGCATATGGGTGCGGGTTTCCTCTCGGTAGCCTTTCAGCTTCCCAAGGCGCGGGCGGAGGAGCGTGCAAACCGGGAGAAGTGCGAAGAGATCATCGAATTCCTCGAGATCCAGAACATCCGCGACACGCCCGTGGGCAAGCTGCCCTACGGGCTGCAAAAGAAAGTCGAACTGGGCCGTGCTTTGGCGACCGAGGCGGAGGTCCTCCTCCTCGATGAGCCGATGGCCGGGATGAATGTCGAGGAAAAGCGCGAGATGTGCCGCTTTATTCTCAAGGTGAATGATGAGTTGGGGACGACCATGGTTCTGATCGAACACGATATGGGCGTTGTGATGGACATCTCCGACAATGTCGTTGTGCTGGATTACGGCAAGATCATTGCCGATGGCTCACCTGATGAAGTCCGAACCAATCAAGATGTGATCGACGCCTACCTCGGAGTGGCCCATGACTGAGTTTCTCTTCTTTATCGAAGTCGTGGTCGCTGGGCTTTTGGCGGGCACGATGTATTCGCTGGTCGCGCTCGGTTTCGTGCTGATCTACAAGGCCTCTGCAACCTTCAACTTCGCGCAAGGCGCCATGGTGTTCTTTGCCGTGCTCGCTTTTGTAGGCTTTATGGAGCTTGGCCTGCCCTTCGTGGCGGCGTTCTTCGTCACAGTCCTCTTGATGGTCGGGGTCGGGTTCGCGACCGAGAGGCTGGTTCTCAAACCATTGATGAACCAGAGCGAAGATACGCTGTTGATGGCAACCATCGGGCTTGGCTTTGTGCTGGAGGGGCTGGCTCAGGCTGCCTGGGGTGTCGAGGTCCGACGGTTGGATCTGGGCATTGGTGATTTTCCGATCCCTTGGATCATCGACGCGACCGGCCTCTTCATCAGTGCCCTAGACTTGACTGCGGGCCTAGTCGCCGCAGGGATGATCATCGGTCTCGCGCTTTTGTTCAAATACACCAAGATGGGCCTGGGCCTGCGCGCGGTTGCGGACGATCCGGGTGCGGCAAGCTCCATCGGCATCCCACTGCCAGCCATCATGCTCATGGTGTGGTCGGCCGCCGGTGTCGTGGCTCTGGTCGCGGGCATGATGTGGGGGGCCAGGGCCGGGGTGCAGTTCGCTCTGGTTGACCTCGCACTCAAAGCGCTGCCGGTTTTGATCATTGGCGGGTTCTCCTCGATCCCGGGCGCGATCATCGGTGGCTTGATCATCGGCGCCACCGAGAAGGTGCTCGAGGTCTATATCGGTCCCTTCTTCGGCGGGGCCATCGAAGGCTGGGCACCATTCGTGCTCGCGATTTTCTTCCTGCTCTACAGACCCGAGGGCCTGTTCGGCGAAAAGATCATCCGAAGAGTTTGAGGGGGAGCAGAACATGAACCAGAAACCGGTTTTCATGGAGTACACCAAAGGCGATCTTTTCAATTTCGCCTTGATGATGATCGTTGCGTTCGGCGTCATCCCGATGACGATCCAAACCGATTATTGGTACTCCTCGATCCTGATCCCGTGGCTCTGCCTCGCACTTGCCGCGATCGGCCAGCAGATCGTGATGGGTTATGCGGGCCAGCTTGCCGTTGGCGCGGCGGGCTTTATGGCTGCGGGGGCGTTTGGATGTTACAATCTGATCCTACGCGTGCCGGATATCCCGTTCTTTGTGGCGCTTGGCCTCTCCGGCGTGATCGCCGCGGCTTTCGGAGTGCTGTTTGGACTGCCAAGCCTCAGGGTGCGCGGGATCTATCTGATGGTCGCAACACTCGCGTCGCAGTTCTTCATCATCTGGATGATCGACAAATTTGGCTGGTTCAAGAACTATGACACCTCCGGGATCATCACCGCGCAAGACATCGTCATCGGTGGGAGAGCCTTCACTTCGCCCATGGAGATGTATCTTGTGATCGTCGTGGTCGTGACCGTGCTGACCATCATGGCACTCAACATGGCGCGGGGCAGTACTGGGCGGAACTGGATGGCGGTACGTGATATGGATATCGCGGCTGAGTCTATGGGCATCTCGCTTCTGAAGACCAAGCTTCAGGCCTTTGCGATCAGCGCGTTCTACTGTGGCGTGGCGGGTGCGCTCTTTGCCTTTACCTATCTGAAGTCGATGGAGCCGGTCGCATTCGACATCAAGCTTTCGTTCAAAATCCTCTTCATGGTGATTCTGGGTGGTCTTGGGACGATCAGCGGAGCTTTCATCGGGGCTGCGTTCATCCTTCTCTTCCCCGTATTGCTCAACAGCATCGGCAATAACGTCTTCCACGGCGCGATCGACGCCACGATCATCTCCTCGATCGAGCTTGTGGTCTTCGGTGTTCTGATCATCGTCTTCATGATCTACGAGCCGTTGGGGATGGCGAAACTGTGGGAGAACCTGACCAACCGCTTCCGCCCGAGGGCGCCTGCGAGCGAGAAGATGCCGCGCGAACAAGAGACTTAGACGCGCCTGCCTTTCTGATTGCGCCGAGTGTTTGGCCAATTCACCGAAAACAAAACCCAACAGACGCCGCCGACGCATAGTTGGCGGCGTTCACCGTTGTGTCGCCCGCAATCCTGGCTATTATGCTGCGACTGCGAAAGGTATGGGCAGGCGTCTCAGATGGCGAAACCAGTGGTTGGACTTGTGGGCAATGAGCGGCTGATCGAGCCGTGCTTTCCCACTCAATTCGTTGGCGAGTGGAGCCTGCGGGCCGTGGGCGAGTTTGCCGATGCGATGCCGCTGATTATCCCCTCGTTGCCCGAGCTTCACGATTTGGGGGGTTTTCTCGACATCATTGATGGCCTCGTTCTGACCGGGGCAGCGGCGAATGTGCACCCAACGCATTTTGGCGTGGACCCGGAACCTGCATATGAACCTTATGATCAGGGCCGCGATCATGTGGCCTTGCCTTTGATCACAGCTTGTGTGGCGCGCGGCAAACCGGTTTTTGCCATTTGCCGCGGCTTTCAGGAAATGAATGTCGCCTTTGGCGGCACGCTTCACCCCGAGATACGCGATCTGCCCGGTAAGATGAACCACCGAATGCCCCGACTTGAGAATGGCGAAATCCACCCGGATCCCGACGTCGTCTTTGGTGATCGTCACGAGATCACGTTGACCACGGGCGGACAGCTGTCGGCAATCATGGGCTGTGATCGGATGTGGGTGAACTCGCTCCATGGCCAAGGCATTTTGGAGCCGGGTGATCGGGTCATCACCGAAGCGGTTGCCGATGATGGAACAATCGAAGCGATCCGAATCGATCAGGCGGCCGAGTTCGCTATGGCTGTACAGTGGCATGCCGAGTATGAGCCGGGAAAGAACCCCATGAACCGGCGCCTCTTTACCGAGTTTGGAGCTGCCCTGCGCGGGTAGTTCAGCCGGAGGCGACCTGCCGCTCCGCAGGCTGCGGCGAGACCCCTGGAACGATTTCATAAGCCAGCTCCGCAGCCTGGAGCCGCGCGATCTCTGACCGGAGATGCAGCGCGTCGGGAGCGTTTGCCGACAGCCGAACAACTCTCTGCCCTTGGCGCGCCGCAGCCAGGATGAGGGCTACAATACGCTCCTGTGGCCAAGGAGTTGTGCCGGGAATCGTGCCCGTGAAGACTCGTTCGGCATCACGCCGCGCGAGTTCGAGCGTCTCAGTTCCAACCTGCTCATCGTAGAAGATCACATCCGCTTCTTGCAGCCGTTGGACACCGCGCAAGGTCATCAAGTCAGGTTCAGGCCCCGCGCCAACGATACTCACAAAACCATGTTTCTGATCGGGAGCAGACTTCTCGGCAATCGCGCTTTTGATCAGACGCATCGCTTCGCGCTCAGCGCCAGAGGCGAAAAGGCGCCGAGGCTCACCACCAAAAACCCAACGCCAAAACGGGCGCCGCGCGCTTTGGGGAAGCTGCCGGGCGACCTCGGCGCGCAGCCGGCCAGCAAGGGCTGCAAGATCACCAAGCCGAGGTTCCAACACTTCCTCAACGCGCGTCTTGATCTGGCGGGCCAGCACAGGGGCCGTGCCTTCTGTTCCTATCGCGACCACCACTGGATCTCGGTCAACGATTGAGGGTGTCATCGCATCGCAGAGATCCGGTCGATCAACCACGTTGACCAACGCGCCCTCGGCCTTGGCCCGCGCATGCCACGCCGCGTCTGCCCCAGGGCAACCAGTGGCGACAAAGACAAGGGCTGTATCGCGAAAATGCTCTGGTGCGGCGCTTTGGTGGAGATCAACCTTGCCGGATGCCTCCAGCGCTTCGAGCTCAGGCTCCAACTGCTCCGCCAGAACCTCGATCTTGGCCTCGGTCTTTAGGACCAACCGCGTTTTCTGCGCGGCTTGCTCGCCGCCGCCAATGATGGCTACCCGCCGACCGGCCATTTTGAGGAACATGGGGAAGGTTTTCATCCAATCGCTCCTTTCATGCGGCTGCAGACCGGGCCCGTGCGCCCCAAAGCTCGCGGGCCAGTTTCTCGCAAGCGGTTATTGATGGCGCGGCTTGAAGCGCCAAGAGGGCGGCGCTGGCGGTTCCAATGACAACCTGCTCGGCAAACCAATCGCTGACTTCACCTTGCCAAATCGCGCCCAGATGATGCGCCTCGCCACCCAGTTCGGCGAGCCTTCGATGCTCAGCCAGAAGCTTCGGCGCCGTCTCCCGGTAAGGCGCGCCGGAGCGCAGTCCGAAAAGGCCGATGTCTTTCGCGGGATTGCGTTCAAACTCACCGCCGCCGCCTTTCAGGACGATCATGTCCTTGAGGTCAAGCAGGCCAGCCGCGTCCTGCTGAAGGTCGCGATAGCTTGGATGAAACACGCCCTGCACCTCGGCCCGCGCCGCGCTCGGGTTCAGCATGCGGCACACCGTGTTGACTGCGGATCGGAGCCCCAGGATATCCCGAAGGCGCAAGAGCTCAAGCAGCCGTGGCGACATGGCTTCCAGCGGTGCATAAGCGATCCGATGACGTGCGAGAGCCCGTTTCGCCGCAGCCGGATCACGCACCAGTGGGATCCCAACAGACCCCAAGGCGCCGCGCACATCAGCAAGCGGGTTCTGATGCGAATTCCAGCCGTGCAGAAGCACCGGATACCCGGCTTCGCCGATCAGCTTGGCGGCGAGGAGGAAGAGCGGCTGACCGCGAGAGCGCCCGGCCGCATAGCTTGGCCAGTCGAGTGCAGCACCCAGTTTCGCCCACTCCGAGAGCTGAGTGCGCGCAGCCCGCGTAAAACCCGCGATCTCGCCCGCAGTCTCACCCCGATAGCGCATCAGCATCAAAAGCGCGCCAACGGCCTCAGGTTCGGCCTTGCCAGCGAGGATCAGGGTCATCGCCTCTTGCGCTTCCTCCTCGGTCAGCGAGCGGGCGCGAGACGGGCCACGGCCCATCGCGTGGATGAACGGCGCCAGGCTCATTCGGCGGCCATAGGCTGCTGGGCCTTGAGCAAGAGTTGGCGCAGTTCCGGTCGGCAAGATCCGCAATTTGTGCCTGCACGCAGCACAGCCCCAATCTCGTCAACCGAGGACAGACCGTGCTCGACAATCGCGGATTGGATCGTATTGGCGCCCACATCGAAGCACGAACAGACGGTCGCACCGGGATCTGGCCGATCCGCAGCCGGGCGACCGGCGAGCAATTCGTGAACCGAGGCGTTTTGGCCAAGCGCCGAGATAACAAAAGCGCGGGACACTCCAACCGGCACACGGGCGGCGAAGAAAACACTATGCGCCATGTCAGCCTCGACCAGTCCGACCCGTGCCGACCCACGTTCGGGATCGGAGAAACTGACCGACCGGCTTCCGGCTTCTGCACCTAGGAAAGCTGGTGCAAGGGCCCGCCAATCAGGCATGCCGGTTCCCGCGAGCTCTGCCCGCCACCCGGTCTCGATCCGCGCTAAGGCCCAATACCCAACGCCTGGTAGAGCGGCGGGTTTTATCTCCGACCGGCTTGCGGCAAAGACAAACCAATCTGCGTGGAATTTTTCCAGGGAGACGACGGAGCCCTTCAGCTCCGGCTGGCCGGATACGGGATCGGTCGCTGCCGCAATGGCCACATCGACCCGTCCGTCCGAGCTCCATTGCGACGTCCAGTGCATCGGGACGAACACCGTGCCAGCTTGCGTGCGGTCCGTGATCAGAGCACGCACCACAATGTGGCCCGTGTCCCCGGTCAGGGTGACAAGATCCGCCGGGCACAGGCCGTAGCGATCGGCATCTGCTGGATGGATCTCGGCATATGGTTCTGCGATATGCTGGCTCAGCTTGGGGGAACGCGCTGTGCGCGTCATGGTATGCCAATGATCCCTGACCCGGCCTGTGTTGAGCCGCAGCGGGAACCTCTCACAGGGCTCTGCCGCGAGCGCCCGGTGGCGGACCGGCAGCATCTTGGCCCGTCTATCCGGGGTGAAGAATCGCCCATCTGCAAAGAACCGGCCTCCGCGGCGAGTTGCCGTCACGGGCCAGCGCGTGGGGGCGAGGGTGTCATAGGCACGGTCAGAGATCTCCGCCAAACCGCTGATATCGAAGTCCCGACCCAATTGGCCCGCGATGCCAGACAATCCAGCATGCTCGCGAAAGATCTCGCTTGGGCTTTCATAGGAGAACGCATCCCCCCAACCCATGGCTGCCGCCACAGAGCAGATCGCCTGCCAATCGGGTTTCACACCTTTGGGCATGTCCAGAAAGGCGCGCTGCCGGCTGATTGTGCGGTCTGAATTCGTGACCGTGCCTGACTTCTCGCCCCAACCCGCGGCGGGCAGAAGCACATCGGCGAGGCGGCCCGTATCCGTGTCGGGCAGGATATCGGATACCACGGTGAACGGACAGGCGGCGATGGCGGAGCGGACGTGGTCAGCCTCGGGCATGGAGACGGCGGGGTTGGTCGACAGGATCCAAAGCGCTTTGATCTTGCCATCGGCACAAGCCTGGAACAGATCGACTGCCTTGAGCCCGGGTTTCGTGCAGATCGTCGGGGACTGCCAATAGGTTTGCACCGCCTCGCGATGATCTGGATTGTCGATCTCCAGATGGCAGGCCAGCATATTGGCGAGCCCACCCACTTCGCGCCCGCCCATGGCATTTGGTTGTCCAGTCACCGAAAACGGCCCCATGCCCGGGCGTCCGATCCGACCCGTGGCGAGGTGGCAATTCAGGATCGCGTTGACCTTGTCGGTCCCCGAGGTCGATTGGTTCACCCCTTGAGAATAGATGGTCACGACCTTCTCGGTCCGGGTCCAGAGCGCGTAGAACCGGGCAAGCTCCGTCGCGGTAAGACCGGTCAAACGACACAGGTCTTCCGCCTCGGCCCGAGCCGCGCCGATTGACTGTTCGAGACCGTCAACATTGCTTCGTGCGAACCTGCCCTCAGCGGCACCCGCCGTGGCGAGATGGGCGAGCAGGCCGTTGAACAACGCCACATCGCTGCCTGGCTCCAGCGCCAAATGCATATCCGCCAGATCGCTTGTTGCTGTGCGACGCGGATCGATATTGATCACCGTCATGCCCGGGCGTGTGGCTTTGGCTTCGGCGATCCTCTGATAGAGAACCGGATGACACCAGGCGAGGTTCGAGCCGACCAGAACGATGAGGTCGGCCTCCTCCAGATCTTCATAAGTGCCGGGAACAGTGTCCGAGCCAAAAGCGCGCTTATGGCCAGCCACCGAGGACGCCATGCAAAGCCGCGAGTTCGTGTCGATATTCGCCGCGCCGATATAGCCCTTCATCAGCTTGTTAGCGACGTAGTAGTCTTCGGTCAGGAGCTGACCGGAGCCGTAGAAGGCCACGCTCTCGGGCCCATACTCGGCGATCGCCGCATTGAACTTCTGCGCGATCTCGGTCACCGCAGCCTTCCAGGTCGCGTCCTGGCCCCGGATTTGGGGGCGGAGCAGCCGGCCCTCCAGCCCGATTGTCTCCCCAAGGGCCGAACCTTTCGAGCAGAGCCTGCCGAAATTCGCCGGATGGTCGGGATCGCCCTGTATTGCGGCGCCGCCCGTGGCATCCGGCGTCGCGAGAACGCCGCAACCGACCCCGCAATAGGGACAGGTGGTGGCCGTCGTTCTCATGCGGCGGATCGGTTGGCGAGGAGGGCGGGGTCCAGGAGGATGCGCTCGCCCTCGATCCGCACTCGGAAGGTTTGCACCTGGCCCTCGTCATCGCCCAGAACCGCCCCAGTTTCGAGCGAGATCACCCAATTGTGGAGCGGGCAAGTGACGGCTTTGCCGTGGACGATCCCCTCCGAGAGCGGCCCCGCCTTGTGCGGGCAGGCGTTGTCGATGGCGAAAACCTCGTCTTCGGCGGTGCGGAACAGGGCCACACAGCCAAGGCGCGTGCGTACCAAGCGGGCCCCTCGCGCTGGGATGTCCTGCAAGGCACCGACATCTATCCAATCGCTCATTCCGCAGCCTCCAGTGTCAGGTCCGCCATCGGGCTCCAGCGTTTGGTGGTCTCGTCATTGGCGCGTTCAGCCCAGGGGTCGGTCTGGTAGATTGATTGGCTGTGATCGAACCGGGCGATCAGGGCCTGACGGCTCTCGAGATCCTCGACGACCCGCTCCTTTACCCAGTCGAGGCCGACCTTGGCGACCCATTTGTAGGGTCTATCCAAGTATTTGGCGTTCTCCCGGTAGAGCTGGACGAAGGCGACGATGAGATCCAACGCCTCCTCCTCGGTGGTTGCCTTGCCGAGCGCCTCGGTCTCCTTGACATCCATCCCGGCAGCCCCGGCGACGCTGACCTCATAGCCGCTATCGACGCAGATCACGCCCACATCCTTGCAGGTCGCCTCGGCGCAGTTTCGAGGGCAGCCGGAGACCGCCATCTTGACCTTGTGCGGCGTCCACGACCCCCACATCCGTTTCTCGATCTTGATGCCGAGCCCTGTGGAATCCTGCGTCCCAAAACGACAATGATCCGTGCCGACGCAGGTCTTCACGGTCCGCAACCCCTTCGCATAGGCGTGGCCGGAGACGAGCCCCGCCTTTGTCAGATCCGCCCAGATCGCCGGGAGATCCTGTTTCTGCACGCCGAGCAGGTCGATCCGTTGCCCGCCGGTGACTTTCACCGTGGGCACGTTGAACTTGTCGGCGGCATCGGCGATGGCACGGAGCTCGTCCGGCGTGGTGATGCCCCCCCACATGCGCGGCACGACGCTAAAGGTCCCGTCCTTCTGAATGTTCGCGTGGTTGCGCTCGTTGACGAACCGGCTTTGCGGGTCGTCCTGATATTCATCCGGCCAATCAGCGATCAGGTAGAAGTTCAGCGCCGGGCGGCAGACATGGCAACCGCAAGAGCTCTTCCAGTTCCCCGCCTGGAACACCGCCTGCATCGAGGTGAGTTGCTGGCTCTTGATCAGGCGGCGCACATCCTCATGGGTGAGGTCCGTGCATTTGCACATCGGCTGAGCTGCCGGGGCCGCGTACTCGTCGCCAAGGGTGACGGCCAGCAGCTGCTCCACCAGCCCAGTGCAGGTCCCGCAGGAGCCTGACGCCTTGGTCTGTCCGCGCACGAGGTCGAGGCTCGTCGCCCCGCCTGCAATCGCCTGAGTGATCTGTCCCTTGCAAATGCCGTTACAGCCGCAGATCTCTGCCTCATCCGGCAAGGCTGCAACGGCCGCCATAGGGTCCAGGGGGGTGCCCCCGGCAAAGGCGGGTCCGAAGATTAGGGTCTCGCGCATTTCCGAGACATCGGTCTCGTCCTTGAGAAGCCCAAAGAACCAGTTCCCATCGGCGGTGTCGCCATACATCACCGCGCCGATGATGCGGTCATCCTTGAGGACCAAGCGCTTGTAGATCCCCTGCGCCGCGTCGCGGAGCACGATCTCCTCGCGATCATCGCCCTCGGCGAAATCACCGGCGGAGAAGAGATCGACACCCGTCACCTTCAGCTTGGTCGAAGTGACGGAGCCCGTGTACTCCGCCGCCTCTCCGGCAAGCGTCTTGGCGGCGACCTTCGCCATATCGTAGAGCGGTGCCACAAGGCCATAGCACATACCCCGGTGTTCAACGCATTCTCCAACCGCGAGGATGTCGGCGTCGGAGGTGATCATCTGGTCATCGACATGGAGACCGCGCCCGCAGGCGAGCCCCGCCTCTTTGGCGAGCGCCGTGCCTGGCCGAATGCCGACAGCCATGCAGACGATATCCGCCGCATACTCGGTCCCGTCATCCAGGCGAACGCCTTCGACCTTGTCTGTCCCGATGATCTCATGGGTGTTGGCGCGGGTATGGATGCGGATGCCCCGGCCTTCGAGTTCCTTCTGCAACAGGTATCCTGCCGCAGGATCCAACTGACGCTCCATCAGGTGGGGCATCAAGTGGAGGACGGTGACCTCCATGCCGCGCAGTTTGAGCCCCGCGGCGGCCTCCAGACCCAAAAGCCCGCCGCCGATCACGACCGCTTTCGCCCCCGGTTTCTCGGCCGCCGCGATCATCGCGTTGGTGTCATCGAGATCGCGATAGGTGATCACGCCCGGCAGATCCTTGCCCGGGACCGGGATGATGAAGGGATCAGAGCCCGTGGCGACCACCAGCTTGTCATACGGCGCCTCGCCTTGGTCGGTCATCACGACCTTCCGCGCGCGATCGATCCCGATGACTGGCTCGCCGAAACGACAGGTCACGCCATGCTCGGCATACCAGTCAGCATCATGGGTGACGATCTCTTCATAGGTCTTCTCGCCCGACAGCACGGGTGAGAGCATAATCCGGTTGTAGTTCCCTCGCGGCTCGGCGCCGAAGAGGGTCACGTCATAGGCGCCGGGTGCGGTCTCGAACAGGGTCTCAAGCACCCGTCCCGAGGCCATGCCAGCGCCGATGACAACAAGTTTCTGGGTCATGTTACCGCCGCCTCCTCGGAACTCTTGCGTTCGTAGGCGCTCTCAATCATAGCCGTCGACAAAAGGACGTAAGCCTCGGTCCAGGCCGCTTTCACGTCCGGCGTAAACGCGTCCTCTAGGCCCTGTTCCAGGGTCCACAACAACGCCTCGCCAACGGGCTGATACATCGCGGGCGTCACACCATAGGCGACGTGACGGCCTGCCAAATCCTGCGCTGCGGGCAGAATGCTCGGCAGATCTCTGAGACCGCCGATCACATAGCCCAGAGTTTTCATGAGTTTGGCACCTTGTTCCTCCATATCACGCGGGAACAACGGCCGGACTTCGGGCGCTATCTCGAACAGGCGACCATAGAACAACTCAGCTGCTGTTTTGCTGATTGGGACGACCTTGCCAAAGCTCTTTTGAACGAGGTCGATCTGATCGGGTGTCATCAGGCGGCCTCCTTCTTATGCGCGCCGTGCTCGTACTCCTCGAGGAAGGTCAGGAGCTCTTCGCGGTAGGCGTAATAGTCGGGATGCTCCAAGAGCGCCCGGCGGGTGCGGGGCCGTGGAAGATCCACATCCATGATCTTGCCAATGGTCGCCCGTGGGCCGTTGGTCATCATGACCACACGGTCGGCCAACAAGATTGCTTCGTCGACATCATGGGTGACGCAAACCGCTGTGACTTTGGTCCGGCTCCAGACCTCCATGAGCACCTCTTGCAGCTCCCAGCGGGTCAGGCTGTCGAGCATCCCGAACGGCTCATCGAGCAAGAGCAGCTTTGGCGAAAGGGCGAAGGCCCGCGCAATGCCGACCCTCTGCTTCATGCCGTTGGACAGCTCCGAGGCGGGCTTGTCCATCGCATCCGCCAGCCCGACGCGTTCGAGATAGTACTCGACCACATCCTGACGCTCCGCCTGGCTGGCGCTGGGATAGACCCTATCGGCCCCAATCGCGACGTTCTCCTTGGCTGTGAGCCAGGGGAAGAGCGACGGCGCTTGGAAGACCACGGCCCGCTCCGGGTCTGCGTCGACCACGTGCTTGCCATCGAGAACGATCGAGCCCGACGAGATCGCGTTCAGCCCCGCCGTCATGGTCAGGACTGTCGACTTGCCACACCCTGAGTGGCCGATCAGGCTGATGAACTCACCCTTGTCGAGGCTCAGCTCAAAGTTCTCGACCACCGTCAACGGACCAGCGGGCGTTGGGTAGACTTTGTCCAGTTGCGAGAACTGGAGATACCGGTCCTCGCGCTGGCTCTTCGCCGCCTCGGCATAGGCCTTCGGTGCGCCATGGATCGGCGTCACATCGGGCAAAAGGCGCGTTCCCTCCACTTTGGCCGCGATGCCCACATCCATCAGGTACTGAGTGACCTGGGCTCGCAGCTTCTTGAAATATGGGTCGTGGTTCATCGCTGTGCGATCGCGGGGCCTGGCGAGGTTGACCTCGAACTGGCTGCCGAGCGTCCCGTCCGGATTGAGCGCAATGATCCGGTCGGCCAGCAGGATCGCCTCGTCCACATCGTTTGTGATGAGCACGACCGTTTTGCGATCCGCCTCCCAGATCCGCTCGATCTCGTCCTGCAGATTGGCCCGCGTCAGCGCATCCAGCGCTGAGAGCGGCTCGTCCAGCAGCAGCACCTCCGGGTTCATGGCCAGCGCGCGGGCAACCGCCACGCGCTGGCGCATGCCCCCCGAAAGCTCGGCTGGTTTGCGGGTTGTTGCATGACCAAGGCCCACCATATTGACATAGTGGGAGACGATCTCGGCCCGCTCGGCCCTCGACTTTTTCTTGTGGACCTCATCGACGGCGAGGCCGACATTGCCGTTCACGCTCAGCCAAGGCATCAGCGAGTAGGACTGGAAGACCAGCCCCCGCTCCGGCCCCGGGCCTGTGATCGGCTGGCCCTTGAACAGGGCCTCGCCTTGATCCGGCAGGTGAAGGCCCGCCATCATGTTGATCAGCGTCGTCTTGCCAGTGCCGGAAAAGCCGAGGATCGCGACGAACTCGCCTTCGCGGACGGAGAGGTCGATGCCCTTCAGCACCACCTCCCGCGCCGTTCCCTCGCCGAAACCCTTGGACGCATTGCGTAATTCGAGAATACTCATCGCGCTCACCTGTTGTTTGTGAAGGTGAACATCGACTGGATCGCATACATCATCCGGTCGAGCATGAAGCCGATGATCCCGATGGTGAAGACCGCCACCATGATCTTGGCAAGCGACTGGGAGGAGCCGTTCTGGAACTCATCCCAGACGAACTTGCCGAGGCCCGGATTCTGCGCCAGCATCTCGGCCGCGATCAGCACCATCCAGCCCACACCCAGGCTCAGGCGCAACCCGGTGAAGATCAGCGGCAGGGCCGAGGGCAGCACCAGCTTGGTAATCTTGGTCCAGGTCGACATCTTGAGCACGCGCGAGACATTGACGAGGTCCTTGTCTATGGACGAGACCCCCAGCGCCGTGTTGATCAGCGTCGGCCAGAGCGAACAGAGTGTCACTGTAATGGCGGAGTTCAGAAAGCTCTTCGAGAACATCCCGTCATTGGTCACATAGACCGCCGAGACGACCATGGTCACGATCGGCAGCCAGGCGAGCGGACTGACGGGTTTGAAAATTTGGATGATCGGGTTGAAGGCCGCATTGGCGATCGGTGAAAGCCCGCACATGATCCCAATCGGCACGGCGATCACCGTCGCGATCAGGAAGCCGAAGAACACCGTCTGCAACGAGGTCCAGATCTGGTCGTAATAAGTGGGCTTGCCGGTATAGGTGCGTTCCTTGACCTTATCAGCCCGGCCTGCGGCGATCAGTTTCGCGTTCCGCTTTTCCTGGCGCTCGTAGAAGGCGACTTCCTTCTCACGCTCGCGGACATGGTCATCGTGGAGGTTGCCGACCTGCTCCCAAACCTGGGCGGGTCCTGGGATCGCACCCAGAGATGTCTGCACCTGCGGCGCCGTCCAGCCCCAGATCATCAGGAAACCGATGATGGCCAAGATAGGCACGCCGAGGAGACGCCAGATCTCCTTCATCTGGGCGCGCGGATTGTCGCCTGCGGCGGCGCGCAGAACCGGAGTGATCCAGCTCATGCCAAGGACGGAGAAATACGTGTCGGCCTTGTTGATGCGAGTGAAGAGACGGGCGCGGCGCTCTTCGCGCGCGGCAGCGTCTGGGATTGTCTGATCGGTGACCGCGGTCATGACGGCTCCTCGGAACTGCTCAAATAGGAAAAAGGGTGCCCTCGCCCCTGAGGGCACCCGGCTCGATTAACCTTCGAC
>JBCDAS010000017.1:0-24983 GCA_039185235.1 Pseudomonadota bacterium | reverse complement strand
TTTTCTCATGGGAGGGCGTGGCCGTGCCGTGCCCGTCGCTGGCTGATGCATCTCCTGCTCGCACAAGCCGGTGAGGTAACTGATGGCTCCGAAGCGATTGATCTCGGCCAGACCCCAGCTGAACTGATCGTCATAACCGCGGCCGATACCGAGCTCGCAGCTCTGACAGAAGCACGTCACGAAATGGAGGCGCCGCCGGACTTGCGTCTCGCCTCCCTCCTCCACCTGAGCCATCCGCTCTCGATCGACACATATCTCGATGATACAGTGACCCGGGCCAAACTGGTTGTTGCGCGCGTGCTTGGTGGCGAGGGCTACTGGCCATATGGGATCGAGCAATTCGCGGCCCGGCTCGGGCAGGCCGGCATTCCTTTCGCGGCCCTCCCCGGCGATGACAAGCCCGACGACGCCCTAGCTCGGATCTCGACAATCGGCGACACAGATTACGCTCTCCTATGGTCTTACCTTGTCGAAGGCGGGCCCGAGAACGCGATCAACTTCCTTCGCTGTTGCCAGGCAATCCTTTCAGACACCGACCGCCCGGAACCCGCAAGACCCTTGCTTCGCGCCGGTGTCTACTGGCCAGGCAGCGGCATCGCGGATCTCGCCGCGGCACGTGAAGCCTGGACGGATCAAACCGCGCCGGTCGTTCCAATCATCTTCTACCGGGCTTTGGTTCAAGGAGCCGGTCTCAATCCAATCAACCAGCTCACTCGCGCCCTGATTGATGAGGGACTAAACCCGCTACCCATTTTTGTCGCCTCGCTGAAAGACGCGGTTTCTGCTGCAACCCTGGCGCAGATTTTCGGCGAGGTGCCGCCATCGGTGATCTTGAACGCAACGTCTTTTGCGGTCTCGTCTCCACAATCTGGATGGAGCGCCACACCCCTGGATGCCCCGGGCGTGCCTGTTCTTCAATGCGTCCTCGCCGGCGGTACCGAGGCCAATTGGCGTGAGGGATTGAACGGCCTCTCCGCGCGTGACATCGCAATGAACGTTGCTCTGCCGGAGGTGGACGGGCGGATCCTCTCGCGGGCCATCAGCTTCAAGGGCGAGGCGTTCTTCGACGAGGCAACCCAATGCCGGATCGCCACCTACCGGGCCGAAGCGACCCGGATCCGCTTTACCGCTCAGCTGGCCAGCGCCTGGGCCAGGCTCGCGCGGAAAGAGCCAAAAGATCGCAAGCTCGCGGTGATCCTCGCCAACTATCCCAATAAAGATGGCCGGTTGGCCAATGGTGTTGGCCTCGACACACCGCAAAGCGCAGTGGACACACTCATAGCCCTGAAAGAGGCAGGATACCGTGTCGCCAACCCACCTGAAACCTCCGCCGAGCTCATGACCGCCATCCAGGCCGGTCCGACCAATTGGCTTGCAGACCGCACTCAGCGAACCGGTGGCGCGCGGCTTTCGCTCGCTGCCTACCGCACCTTCTGGTCAGATCTACCTTCGGGGGTAAGGGATCCCGTAGAAGCCCGCTGGGGCGCACCAGAGGATGATCCATTCTGCGGCTCTGACGGGTTTGCACTGGCGATCCTTGACCATGGCAACATTGTCCTCGGCATCCAGCCGGCCCGCGGATACAATATCGATCCTGTCGAGAGCTATCATAGCCCCGATCTCGTCCCCCCGCATAATTACTTCGCCTTCTACGCCTGGATCCGTCAGGAGTTCGGCGCCGACGCAGTGATCCATCTCGGCAAGCACGGCAACTTGGAATGGCTACCCGGCAAAGCGGTTGCCCTATCCGAGACCTGCTACCCCGAAGCGATCTTGGGCCCGATGCCGCACCTCTACCCTTTCATCGTCAACGACCCAGGCGAGGGCACGCAAGCCAAGCGTCGCGTCCAAGCGGTGATCCTCGATCATCTGACGCCACCTCTCACTAGGGCCGAAACCTATGGGCCTTTGAAGGAACTCGAGGCTTTGGTGGATGAATACTACGAAGCAGCCGGTGTCGACCCGCGCCGCCTCGACCATCTTCGCCGCCAGATCCGATCGGCGGTGGCCGCCGCGCAACTGGAAGAAGACGCTGGCATCACAGCTGGTATGGCTGAAGAAGACGCATTGGCGCGGCTCGACACCTATCTCTGCGAGCTAAAGGAAGCTCAGATCCGCGATGGGCTCCATATATTTGGCACAGCTCCCGCTGACCGATTGGAAGCCGACATCCTGGTCGCGCTCGCCCGCGTCCCACGCGCTGACGGCAAAGGCGCAAACGCGTCTCTGATCCGCGCGCTGGCCCGCGATCTCGGCTGCGACCCAGAGCTCTTTGACCCGCTCGATTGCAATCTGGGCGCAGCGGCCCCAGTCAACCCGATCCTCGCGAGGATAGATCCCACCAGCGCTGACGGGCCGCGCCCGGGTGGGTGGGTAAGCGCGACGGCGACACCCGTTTCCACACTCTCAGGGGAGGGCGCGGCCCAGCCAGCCTACCGAACCAATGGCGACGCGGTAGAACGGCTCGAGGCGCTCGCAACAGCACTCTTCACCGGCACACCAGCTCCGGCCAACTGGGTCCACGCAAAACCCGTTCTGGACTGGATCGAGGCGGATCTCCGCCCGATGCTGCGTTCCTGTGGCAAGGCGGAGATGCAATCGCTTCTTGACGGTCTGAATGGCCGTTTCATCCCGCCAGGGCCATCCGGCGCGCCGACGCGCGGTCGACCAGATGTTCTGCCAACCGGGCGTAATTTCTACTCGGTTGACAGCCGAGCCGTGCCAACGCCTGCGGCCTATACCCTCGGCTGGCAGTCCGCCTCGCTCCTGGTCGAGCGCTTCCTGCAGGACCACGGCGATTGGCCGAAAACCATGGTCGTGACTGCCTGGGGCACCTCCAACATGCGCACCGGCGGGGATGACATCGCCCAGGCGCTCGCGCTCATGGGCGTACGCCCGAAATGGGACCAGGCCTCCCGCCGTGTGACCGGGTTCGAGATCATCCCGATCGACCATCTCGCCCGCCCGCGGGTTGACGTCACACTCCGGGTCTCCGGCTTCTTCCGCGACGCCTTCCCAGCCCAGATCGCCCTGGTGGACAGCGCCGCCCGAGCTGTGATGGCGCTCGACGAGCCCGCCGAGATGAACCCCGCCGCCGCCCGCTTCCAGGCCGAAGGCGGTGATGAACGCGCAGGCTTCCGTGTCTTCGGCTCCAAACCAGGCGCCTATGGCGCGGGCCTGCAGGCCATGATCGACGAGCGGCTCTGGAAAACAGAGGCAGACCTCGCCGAAGCCTATCTCGAATGGGGCGGCTACGCCTATGGCGCAGGCAAAGAAGGCCTGCGGGAGCGCCAGCTCTTCGAGACCCGCCTCGGCCAGGCCCAGGCCGTCATCCAGAACCAGGACAACCGCGAGCATGACCTGCTCGACAGCGACGACTATTACCAGTTCGAAGGGGGTGCCGCGGCCGCCGTCAAACACCTCGCGGGCCAGGCCCCTACGGTCTACCATAACGACCATTCCCGCCCCGAACGCCCGGTCATCCGCACCCTGGAGGACGAGATCGGTCGCGTGGTCAGATCAAGGGTCGTGAACCCAAAATGGCTCGCAGGTGTCCAGCGCCACGGCTACAAAGGCGCCTTCGAGATCGCAGCCACGATCGACTACATGTTCGCCTTCGCCGCCACCACGGGTGCGGTCAAATCCCGCCATTTCGACCTCGTCCACGAGGCCGTGCTCGAAGACGACCAGATCCGCGACTTCATCGCCGAGGCCAACCCGGCCGCCCTCCGCGAAATCGCCGAACGCCTTCAGGAGGCAATCGACCGGGGCCTCTGGACCCCGCGCGCCAACTCAACCCGCACCCGGCTGGAGGCGCTGCTCGCATGACCTTCCAGATCTCGACGGCTGGGCCTGACACGGACTGGGAGGCGATCCACGCGCTCCTGACCCGCGCCTTTGCTTTCATGGAGGGCCGGATCGATCCGCCCTCCTCGCTGACCCGGATGGCCGCCGATTGCCTGGCCCGGAAAGCAGAGGCGGAAACGGTTCTCCTCGCCACCAATCCGGGCCTGATCGGCTGCCTCTTCGCCAAGCCCGAAGGCGACGCGCTCTATCTTGGCAAAATCGCCATCGACCCGGACCATCAGGGCCAGGGGGTCGGCCGGGCGCTCGTGGCCGCCGCCGAAGATCTCGCCCAGCAGAACGGCCAGACCGCACTGGTGCTAGAGACACGGATCGAGCTTGTCGAGAACCACACAGCCTTCGCCCACTTCGGCTTTGTCAAAACCGCCGAGACCGCCCATCCGGGCTATGACCGCCCGACCTCGATCACCATGCGGAAGGTGCTATGACCGCGCTTAAGCATCGACTGGCAGAGATCCTCCGGGCGGACCCAATCCTCTGGCGCGCGCTCTGCGATGCCGAGGATGTCGCCCTCCCCGACTGGTGGATTGTCTCGGGCGCCATCTACAACACGGTCTGGAACGCGCTCACCGGGCGCCCGCCGGGCTATGGGATCCGCGATATCGACCTCTTCTACTTCGATGCCAGCGACCTGAGCTATGAGGCAGAAGACCGGGTTATCGGCCGTGCTCAGCCCGCCTTTGCCGCGAATCCGCCGGTCGAGATCCGCAACCAGGCCCGTGTGCATTTGTGGTTCGAGGCGCATTTCGGCCACGCCATCGCCCCTCTCACCTCGTGCCGGGAGAGCATTGGCCAATTCGCCTCAGAAACCCACGCGGTCGGCGTCCGGTCGACCGGGGGCAAAATCGAGATCCACGCGCCCTTTGGCCTGGAGGCGATCTTCGAGATGCGCATGATCCCCAACCTCAACAGCCAAAGCCGCCGAACGCATGAGGAGAAGGCCGCCCGCGCCAAAACCCTCTGGCCAGAGGTCGAGGTCCTCCCTTGGCCAGATCCCCAAACAACCGGAACGGCCTATGGATGATAACGGCTTCTTCGACGATCAGATCGCGGCCCATTATGACAACGACGTCGCAGATCAATCCAAGCACTTGGATGCAACGATTGGCCTTCTGACCTCGCTTGCCGGCCCCGGCCCGGTGCTGGAATTCGCGATCGGCACGGGTCGCTTGGCACTCCCTCTGGCCGACCGCGGCATCGAGGTCCAAGGCATCGAGCTGTCCCGTCCGATGATTGCCCAGCTGCGCGCCAAACCAGGCGGTGAAACGATGGAAGTGGCCATCGGCGATATGACCACGACACGCATGGACCGCTCCTACACGCTCGTCTTCCTGGCGTTCAACACGATCTGCAATCTGACAACCCAAGACGCCCAGATCGCCTGTTTCGAAAACGCGGCCCAGCATCTCTCCCCTGGCGGATCCTTTTTGATCGAGGCGCCCGTTCCGCCTCTCCAACGATTGCCGCGCGGCGAGAAACGGCTCGCCTTCGCCCAGAGCGAGACGCATTGGGGGATTGATGAGATCGACGTCGCGACCCAGAGCTTTACGTCCCACCACCTCTGGAACCGATCTGGCCGGGTCGAGCGCGTCTCGATCCCCTTTCGGTATGTTTGGCCGTCCGAGCTTGATCTGATGGCGCGGCTTTCCGGTCTGGAACTGCATGCCCGATGGGAGACCTGGACACGCGCACCCTTCACAGCCCAAAGCGAGACCCATATCTCTGTTTGGCGCAAACCGAAGGGCAACGACCGATGAAGCGCGTCCTCTTCATCTGCGGAAAGGGCCGGTCGCGCAGCCCCACGGCCGCGCAGATCTTCGCGCGCGACGGCATCTCCACCGATTTCGGTGGGATCAGCAGGGATGCGGATGACGCGCTATCCGCCGACCAAATTGAATGGGCGGAACTGATTTTTGTGATGGAGCAACGCCACCGCACCCGCCTTGGCGACGCGTTCGGCCCGATACTGGACGGCAAGCGGGTGATCAACCTGGCCATCCGCGATCGCTACAGTTTCATGGAGCCCGCTCTGATCGCCGAGCTTGAAGCCAAGGTCGCGCCGCATCTGCACTAAGGTCGTTAGAACGGCTCCACCCAGGGGCGCAATTCGATCTCCCACGCCCAACTGGAGCGGTCCTGCTCCAGGAAGTGCCAGTAGCTGCGGGCGATCGCCTCGGGGTCGAGCATCGAGTCCGGGCGATCCGGGGCATCCATGCGACCCTCTCGCAACGGGTTACGGATGCCGCCATCGATCACGAAATGCCCGACATGGATCCCTTTTGGGTGCAACTCCCGCGCCATAGACTGCGCCAGACCCCTCAGCGCGAACTTGCCCATGGCGAAAGCGGCAGAGCCTGGATAGCCCTTTATCCCCGCAGTCGCGCCGGTGAACAGGATCGCTCCATGGCCCGAGGGGATCATACGCTGCGCTGCCTGTTGACCGGCGTAAAACGCGCCGAGCGCTGTCACCCCGACCGCGTCTCGCACGGCGGCGGGATCGATCTCCGCCACCGGGCCTGGCACGCGGGCAGATGGGTTGTAGACGACAACATCGGGCGCCCCATGGGCATCAAGCGCTGCAAAGAGCGCTGCCACCGCCTGGGGATCTTTCGCATCGCAGGTATGCAGCGTTGCTCCGGTCTCCTCCGCCAAACCTTGCAATTTGACCGTCTCGCGGGCTGCCAAGGCGACGCGAAGCCCTTTCTCGTCGAACAGCCTGGCCAGAGCGGCGGAGAGACCGCTGCCTGCGCCCAGGATCAGGGCATGGGAAAAGCTTGGCACCATCATATCCTCCGCTTGCTCTCAGCGCTTGCCCGGTTATCTCCCGGGTGGACCTTCCACATGGGGTGCATCATGGCAAAGACAATTCTGATCACGGGGGCCAGTCGCGGGATCGGCCGAGAACTGGCCCGCCAAGCGGTCGCGGCGGGGGCTGAGGTGACGGGTACAGCACGCGATCCGAGCCAAGTCGCCGACCCGCCCTGCCCCATGGTGACCTGCGATGTGAGCGATCCGGCGAGCCTTGCACCCTTGGCAGATGGACCGCCCTTGGATCTCTTGATCTGCAATGCTGGGCAGTTTCTCGTGCGCGGGCCGCTGGAGGACCCAAGGCATAGCGCAGAGGCTTGGCGCACGGTCCTGATGACCAATGTGGCTGGAGTGTTCTTCACAGTGCAAACCCTGATCAGGCGGTTGCGCGCGGCGGAAGGCGCCAAGATCGCCGTGATTTCCTCGGTGATGGGATCTTCAGCCCGTGCATCCGGTGGCTCGTCGCTCTACCGTGCATCAAAAGCGGGCGCGACCAATCTGGCGGTCAGCCTGGCCTCGGAGCTACAGCCCGATGGCATCGCCGTCGGCGCCTACCACCCCGGCTGGGTCCGGACCGATATGGGCGGGGGTGACGCGGATATCAGTACCAAGGAGAGTGCTGCGGGCCTCCTAACCCGGTTCGAGCTACTCAGCACTGAGACCAGCGGTGTGTTCGAGGATTATGCTGGTCGGCCAATCCCCTTCTAAGCCCGCTGGGTGATCCCGTGCAGGGTTTTGCCGATCAGGGCCAGCTCGCTTGGCTCCGAGAATCTGTGATCTGCGCCTTTGACCAGGGTTAGCCGCGCATCGGGTGAGGTCACATGATCGAGCAGCCTCAACGCCACTTCGGGCAAGACATCGGTATCTGCTGTGCCCTGGAGCAGCCGGACCGGGAAAGGCAGATTAAGCGGTCTGCGGAGGACCAGGTTCTCTCGCCCATCCTCGATCAGGCGCTTGGTGATTGGATAGGGATCGTCCGAGTAGTCCGAGGGCAGATCGACCCGTCCGTCGCTCATCAGGCGCGCCCGTTGTGCCTCGGAGAAGCCTGCCCACATGCTGTCCTCGGTGAAATCGGGCGCAGCCGCGATGCCGATCAAGCCCGCGATCCGCTCTGGCCATCGGCGTGCGAGCAGGAGGGCGATCCACCCGCCCATCGAAGAGCCCACCAAGATCTGCGGCCCTTCGGTCACCACCTCTACCAGATCGGCGGCATCTTGAGCCCAATCACCAATGCTCAGATCCAGGAAATCGCCCTCACTTTGCCCATGGCCACTGTAGTCGAACCGTAGGAAGGCCCGGCTCCGTTCTCGTGCCCAAGCTTCGAGAAAATGCGCCTTAGTTCCCTCCATGTCCGAGCGAAAGCCCCCAAGAAAGACAATGCCTGGTAGCATTGCCCCATCGCCATCTCCGTCATACCTGTGATAAGCGAGGCGCGGTTTGTTCGGTCGGTGCAGGTAATCCGGGGTTGTCATGACGCTCGAAGCTCCTCAGTCGGGTTCACGCGCAGGCGACCCTAACGGCGGGGTTGATGCGAGGGAAGAGGTGCGTCCGCTGACCGTCTTGCAGTTGGTGCCCCGGCTCGACTCCGGCGGGGTCGAGCGCGGGACGATCGAGATGGTGGACGCGATCGTGAGCGCGGGTGGACGCGCTCTGGTCGCGACATCCGGGGGCATGCAAGAAATTCGGGTGAGCAAAGCCGGGGGCGAGATGGTCTTCCTGGACATGGCCTCGAAGAACCCGCTGACGATTTGGCGAAATGCTGGGCGGTTGAGCAGCCTGATCGAAGACGAGGGGATCGATGTGGTCCATGCACGCTCCCGCGCCCCAGCCTGGAGCGGATATTTCGCGACGCGCAAAACCGGGACGCCCTTTGTAACCACTTACCACGGCACGTATAATGAGGGCCTGCCCTTCAAGCGGCTCTACAACTCGGTAATGGCCCGCGGCCGACCGGTCATCGCGATCTCGAACTTCATTCGCAAGCTGGTGCTCGAGCGTCACAAGGTTACGGATGAGGATATTGTGGTGATCCCAAGGGGCGCGGATATTAGCGTTTTCTCAGAAGAGGCCGTGGGCAATGAGCGCGCCGTCAAGCTGATGGAGAGTTGGGGGCTTCTCGATGACACCCGCCCGGTGATCATGCTCCCCGCGCGGCTCACACGCTGGAAGGGGGCGGAGAGCGTGATCGACGCGGCCGCTCTGTTGAAAGAGCAGTTGGGGAGCGAGAGCTTCCTGGTTCTTATCGTGGGCGATGATCTCTCGGGCGGTGAATTCGCGCGGGAGTTGGAGAACCGGATCGCAGCCCAGGACGTGCAGGATTGTGTCTATTGCGCTGGCGGGACGACCGATATGGCGGCGGCTTACAAACTCGCGGCCGTGGTGGTTTCTGCCTCGATCGAGCCAGAGGCGTTCGGTCGGGTCATCGTCGAGGCCCAAGCCATGGGCCGCCCTGTGATCGCGACCGACCATGGCGGGGCGCAGGAGACGGTGATCCATGGAGAGTCAGGGTGGCTCTACCCGCCAGGCGATGTCGCGGCGCTCAGCCAGGCGATGGCGCTGGCGCTGGCACTGGAGTCTTCAGAGCGCGCCCATATGGGCATGGCGGCGCGGGTGCGCGTGCATAGCCGCTACACAGTGGCTCAGATGCAGCGTTCGACCCTGGATGTCTATGAAGCAGCCGCGGGCCGGAGCTTTGGCAGACATTTCTGACGATGATGCCTTGGCCAACGCGTATGAGCGCGGTCTCGCGGCGGAAAAGGCGGGCGACGTGAAGGGCGCGGCGAAGGCGTATCGCGAGGTGCTCCGCCTGGATCCCGCCGACCATGGCGGGGTTGCGGTGCGGTTGGCCTCCATCGGCCAAGCTCCCGATCCCGACCGAGCACCAGAGGCCTATGTCACCACTCTGTTCGATCAGCAGGCGCCTCAATTCGACGAGATCCTCGTTGCGCGCCTCGGCTATCGGGTGCCAGAGATGATCGCTGAGGCCCTGCGAGACGCAGAGCTCGGCCCCTTTACACGCGCGCTTGACGTGGGCTGTGGCACAGGCCTTGTGGGTGTCGCGTTGGAGGGGCGTCTCGGCCAGCTCATAGGCGTTGATCTTTCAGAAGAAATGCTGGCGGAGACGGATGATCGCGACCTCTATGACCAGCTTTTCGTGGGCGAAGCAATCCAGTTCCTCAAGGAAGAAGGCACCCCTTTTGACCTGATCGTCGCAGCCGATGTCCTGCCTTATCTTGGCGGGTTGGAGACGTTTTTCGCGGCCCTTCGCCCCTGTTTAACCGAAGGAGGCGTTCTCGCCTTATCAACCGAAACCCTGCCGGAGCGGGCGTTTGATACGCGCGGCTGGAAGGTCGGCACGAAGACCCGGTTTGCCCATGCCGAGAGCTATCTTCGGGCTCTGATTGCCTCCCATCAGTTGGAGATCGTCACCTTCAAAGAGATCACCGTGCGTATGGATGAAGGCGAAGGCATCCCCGGTCATCTGGTCTTGGCGCGGGCCAGTTAGGCGCTCAATCTGGATTTCCCGCCCCTTATCCTTGACACCTAGGCTGTCCATCGGGATGGTGCGCGCGCTCGAACAACCCCCAGATGATGGAGACACCGATGTCCGCCGAGATTACGATCACCCTGCCCGATGGAGCCCAGCGGAGCTATGCCGCCGGGACCACGGGCGGCGCGGTGGCAGCGGATATCTCGAAATCGCTGGGAAAAGCCGCGCTGGCCTGCCGCATCGATGGCGTCTTCTCGGACCTCTCGATCCCGATTGAGAAGGACGCCGCCCTTGCCATCATCACCACCAAAGACGAGGCCGAGGCGCTGGAGCTGATCCGCCATGACTGCGCCCATATCATGGCCCGCGCGGTGCAAGAGATCTGGCCCGACACCAAAGTTACGATCGGCCCGGTCATCGACAATGGCTGGTACTATGATTTCGATCGCGAAGAGCCGTTTTCGGAAGCGGATTTCGAGGCGATCGAGAAGAAGATGCGCGAGATCATCGCCGCCCGCGATCCCGTCCGCACCGAGGTCTGGGAGCGGCAGAAAGCCATTGAGTTCTATAAGAAAAACGACGAGCCCTACAAAGTTGAACTGATCGAATCGATCCCCGGTGAGGAGCCGATCCGGATGTATTGGCATGGGCATTGGCAAGACCTCTGCCGTGGGCCGCATCTGGTGCATACAGGTCAAGTCCCAGCCGATGCCTTCAAGCTGATGAAGGTCGCCGGTGCCTATTGGCGGGGCGACAGCAAGAACAAAATGCTCCAGCGCATCTATGGCGTTGCCTTCAAGACCAAGGCAGATCTGAAGGCGCATCTGACCATGCTGAAGGAAGCCGCCAAGCGCGATCACCGGCGCATTGGCCGCGAGATGGACCTTTTCCATTTCGAAGAGGTCGCACCCGGATCAGTCTTCTGGCACCCGCTGGGTTGGCGGCTGTTCCAGACCTTGATCGGCTATATGCGCAAGCGCCAAGAGGCGGCGGGCTATGTCGAAGTCAACTCGCCCGACATCATGGACAAGGCGCTTTGGGAGACTTCGGGCCATTGGCAGAACTACCGAGCCAATATGTTCCTGACGCGTACGGAAGATGAGCGGGATTTCGCTTTGAAGCCGATGAATTGCCCTGGTCATATGCTAATTTATGGCCAGGGAACAAAGAGTTACAGGGATTTGCCGCTTCGGATTGCCGAGTTTGGCAAGGTTCATCGCTACGAGCCTTCGGGCGCGTTGCATGGCATTCTGCGGGTGCGCAGCTTTACCCAGGATGACGCGCATATCTATTGCACGCCGGAGCAGCTGACCGATGAGTGCCTGAAGGTGAATGACCTGATCCTCTCGATCTATCGCGATTTTGGCTTTGAGGATGTGCGCATCAAACTCTCGACCCGGCCGGAGAACCGGATTGGCAGCGATGAGAGCTGGGACCGGGCCGAGGATGCGCTGCGCACGGCGCTCGACCGGGCGGGGCTGAAATACACGATCTTCGAGGGCGAAGGCGCCTTCTATGGGCCCAAGCTGGAATACGTTCTGCGCGACGCGATTGGGCGCGATTGGCAATGCGGCACGTTGCAGGTGGACTTCAACCTGCCGGAGCGGTTCGGGACCACTTATGTCAATGAATCCAGTGACAAAGTGCATCCCGTGATGCTGCACAGAGCACTGTTTGGCTCGTTAGAACGCTTCACAGGCATCCTGATCGAACACTATGCCGGGCGCCTGCCCTTCTGGCTTGCTCCGCGCCAAGTGGTTGTTGCGACAATCGTTTCTGACGCGGATGACTATGCCGAGAACGTCGCCGAGAAGCTGCGTGCCGCCGGTCTGACCGTCGATACCGATAAGCGCAATGAGAAGATCAACTACAAGGTTCGCGAACACTCGGTCGCGGGTGTGCCGATCATCCTTGCCGTTGGTCGTCAGGAGGTCGAGGCAGGTACGGTTGCGATGCGGCGTTTGGGCGCTCAGGGCCAGAAGGTGATCGACCTGGACGAGGCGGTTTCGACCCTTGTCACCGAGGCCCTGCCACCGGATGTCGCCGCTGCGGAAAGTGCCGCCTGAGATCTTTGAGATCCCGGAAAAAGTCGGATTTTCCGGGATAAACTTCCCGGAATCTTCTGGTTAACAGCGGCGCGACAAAGCCGGAAAAAAGATCTGAGCTGTCGGACTGAGACGGACAAACGGCGAGATCTGGGGATCTGGCCGCGGACTTGGTGGCGGACTGTGTTGACGGGTTTTCAGCGAGCCGAGCGCCGCCAGGTCCACCCGTCCGGGCGTCAGCCAACAGGCTCGGGCGTTGCCTTTGGCGCGTCACGGGCGACGAGCTTGAGGCAGAGGCGTTGATCGGATGAAATCGCCTGCTCCATCGCAGAGAAGCTGCGGTCGTCGAGCAAGAGTTCGCTGGCGAGCGTTTCGGCCAGCTCTGGCGTTTGCTCGCGGGCGGTTTTGAGGCACCACGCCTCGATCAACTCGATCAAGACCGGGGCAAGTTCATCGCCGCCGCGCATGCTTTCGGCCATGGGAAGCCCGCGCGGGAAGTCGACCCGCTGCCGGAGTTCCTCGGCACATCTCATCAAGGCGAGAACGAGTATCCTCTCGCTGGGATCCATGTGGCGTGACATAGCGCTGTTCCGTGATAGTGCGGGGCGGCTAAATGAGGGGGAGCCGTTGACCCAATCCACTTATGACGCTTACGTTAACGTAATTCATTGGCTTTGTCATCAGATTTTCACTGAATTGAACGGCCATTTCGGGGAATCCGAAGAGAATCGGCAAAGCTCATGATCAAAATGTTGCGTCAGAGGCCCGCGAGCGGCGATTTTATGGTGCTGTCTGTCGGAAATTCACAGCTTGAGCATCGGAAAGTCTCATTTTCTCGCCAGATGGGATGGTTAACCTGGAAATCTCAGTTGACCATGGGTCAGCGATATGTAGCTATATGCAACCGGTAAGACTGGGATAACCCAGCATCAGGGAGGATCTATGCCTGGACCGACAAGGCGGCTCTAGCGTTTTGTTGGATTTGGCAAAGGCTCGGGAAGGGCGGTCAATTATGGCTTTGAGGCCTGGTTGACCGCCCCCCAACCGAAACTCAGATCAGCTTGCAGATGTCGCGCGCGCCCTGGACCGGGTCTTGGCAATAGCGTCGGGCAACGAGATAGGCGGCGGCGACCTTTGGCACATAATCCCGGGTTTCGCGATAGGGCGGCACGCCGCCATGGGTCATCACCGCCCGCTCCCCGGCATTGTAGCCCGCGAGGGCGAGGACAGGGTCCTCATTGAATTCCTTGAGCAGCCAGGAGAAGTAGCGCGCCCCGCCGCGCACATTCTGAGCTGGCGCGAGTGAGTTGGAGACGCCGAAGCGCTTTGCTGTCTGGGGCATGAGCTGCATCAGCCCGCCCGCCCCTTTGGGACTGATCGCGCCCGCATTGCCGCCGGATTCGACCGCGACAATGGCGATCAGAAGGGGGAGTGAGACGCGGCGCTTCTCTGCCTCGCGCTTGAGAATGCCACCCCAGCGTTTGACGATCCGCGCAACGCGCTGTTCGGGGAAGGCGATGCCGCGGCCCTGGGCGCGGCCCCGCTCGATGACCCTGAGCGCCCGCTGCCACCGGCCTGGACCGGCGGCGGCGATGGCGGGCGACACTTCTTCCCAGAACCAGGTATAGGAGGTCGGTCCGCGCGGGGTTGCCATGGCCGGAGAGAGGCCGGGAAGTGAGGGCTCCATCACCCGCTCCCGCATCAGGGAATGACGCTCCGCCGCGGCTGAGGGCAGAACAGTGATCGCGATCAGGGCGGCAATGGCGAGACGCTGGAACATGATATCCTCCTGCGAGATAGACTGCCAAAGCCGCGCGCCAAGCGCAGTAACCATTCTCACACTGTCTGTGAAAACCTGGCTTGACCGGTCTTTGGGGATCGGCGAAGGCGAGTTGCGGGAGGTTGGCTATGCTGGCGATTGCACTTCTTCTGGATGCGGCTTTTGGGGAGCCGGATTGGCTTTGGCGGCGCCTGCCCCATCCGGTGGTGGTGATGGGCAATGCGATCGCTTGGTGGGAGCGCAGGCTCAACCGAGGTGCGTTTCGGCGTCTCAAGGGTGTGGTCATGCTGACGGGGCTGGTGGGCGTGACCGGCGCGATCGGGGCGCTGCTGGCGCATCCGAGCTTTGGCGGGTTGTTCGAAGTGATCGGCGCCGCGATCCTGATCGCTCAGCGCTCGTTGGTCGAGCATGTGGGCGCGGTTGCCAAGGCGCTGGTGCACTCGTTGGAGGAGGGGCGCCGCTCGGTCGCGATGATCGTTGGGCGGGACACGGCTGCGTTGGATCGAAGCAGTGTCGCCCGGGGAGCGATCGAGTCGGCGGCGGAGAATTTCTCGGACGGGGTGGTGGCGCCGGTCTTTTGGTTCCTTGTGGCGGGCCTGCCGGGGATCATGATCTACAAGCTGATCAACACCGCCGACAGCATGGTGGGCTATCGCACCGCGCGCTACGAGGCGTTTGGTTGGGCGAGCGCGCGGGTGGATGATGTGGCGAATTGGGTCCCCGCGCGGCTCTCAGCGGTGCTGATTTGCGCGGCCGGTGGAGGGCTGGCTGCTTTGAAGGTGGTTCGCTCGGATGCGGGCAAACATCGCTCGCCCAATGCGGGTTGGCCGGAGGCAGCGGTGGCGGGGGCCCTGGGCATCGCGCTCTCTGGCCCGCGGGCTTATGAGGGGCGGATGACCGAGGATCCCTTTGTGAACCCCGCGGGCAAGAGAGATCTGGGGCCTGCGGATATTCGCGAGGCGGTCACATTGTTGTGGAAGGCTTGGGCCGGCTTGCTTGCACTGGCTGCTGCGGCGCTGGTTGTCTGACCGCCGGGGGGCACCCAGCGGAGCGGCTTCGCCACCCCGACTGCCCGCCCACCCGGCCATGCGAGACTAGAGCCAGGGCGGTTCTGCATCGCAGGTATAGGTGCCGGGGCCGATCATGCCGGTCCAGGTCCATATCGCGAGAAGGGGTTCTTCGGTGGTTCGGGTTGCGTGACGCTCGAAGGACGCGTGGCGGATGAGGTTGCCCGGGGGGATCGGCTGGTCTTCGACACCGTCACGCCACCAATGGGCGGTGCCGGAGAGGGGGAGGTAGAGCTCCTCTGCCGCGTGATTGTGGAGCGGGTAGAAGCTGTTCGGGAACTGGACGTAGAGGCCCATGCGAAAGCTCTCTGCCGGGATCGCGCCATCGGGGCCGACAAGCTCGCAATAGGCGAATTGCTGGCGGAACGGGAGCGGAATGTCGGTCCAGTCCTGGTGGTCCTCCCAGTTCAGATGATCCGTGAGGGAGGCGAGTTGGTCGGCCAGCGGGATCCGGTTGGGTTGGGAGAGCGTCTCGGCCAGGTGGGGGATCTGTAGGGCGGTCTTTGGCAGGTCGCGGGCGCGGGGGCGCAGGCCTTTGGCTGCTTCGCGGGCAGCGGGCAGGTCCGAGGTGGCGAGACGGTCGGCCACCTGGAGGAGGAAGTCTTTCATCGGCGCCCGCTCTCGGCTCTTGCAGTCTGTTCCGCTGATTGCCACGATCAGCAGCAATCATTCAGGGACGCAAGCATTATGGAAAAGCGGTATCAGGTTTTCATCAGCTCGACCTTTCAGGATCTCGAAGGCGCGCGGCAAGAGGTGAGCCAAGCCCTCCTCCGCGCCGACTGCTTTCCGGCGGGGATGGAGTTGTTCCCGGCGGCGGATGAGGAGCAGTTCGCGTTCATCAAACAGGTGATCCAGCAGAGCGACTATTACATCATCATCTCAGCAGGGCGGTATGGGAGCATCCACCCGGAGACGGGGCTGAGCTATACGGAGATGGAGTATGACTATGCGGTGGAGATCGGAAAGCCAGTGATCCGGTTGTTGCATAAGGACCCGCTCAACGAGCTTACAGGAGACAAGATTGAGCGGAGTGATGAAGGAAGGCGAAAGCTCGAAGAGTTTCGTCAAAAGTTGAGTAGAGCGAGCCTGGTTAAGTTTTGGTCCTCGCCCCATCAACTGGGCTTAGAGACTGCTTTGGCTATCTTCGACTGCATGAAGAGATATCCTGCGAGAGGATGGATAAGGCCTGACACCGTTTCAGAGGCTGACTTCCACGAAATTTCGCGTCGAGAAGCATTGATCTATCGCTTGAAAAAGGAGATCGAGTTTTTGAGCCGATTTACCACCCAAACGCTTGGCTACTAGTTTCAATTCCGCTTAGAACTCCACCCCGATCTGCGCCTTGATGCCTTGTTCGCGGAAGGGGTGTTTGACGAGGTCCATTTCGGTCACAAGGTCGGCGATTTCGATCAATTCGTCTTTCGCGTTGCGGCCCGTGAGCACCACATGGGTCATCTCGGGTTTTTCCTCTGTCAGGAAGCTCACCACCTCTTCAATTGGGATGTAGTCGTAGCGCAGCGCGATGTTGATCTCGTCGAGCAGGACCATGGAGAGGCCGCTGCGGATCAGCTCTTTGGACTTCTCCCAGGCGGCAGCCGCCATCTCCATGTCGCGGGCTTTGTCCTGGGTCTCCCAAGTGAAGCCCTCGCCCATGGTGTGGAACTGGCAGAGGTCGGCGAAGCGCTCGGTGATCAGGTCGCGTTCGCCGGTCTTCATGCCGCCCTTGATGAACTGGACGACGCCGCAGGGCATGCCATGGGCGATGTGGCGGAAGATCATGCCGAAGGCGGCGGAGCTCTTGCCCTTGCCCTTGCCGGTATGGACGATGATCAGGCCCTTTTGGTCGGTCTTGGTGGCCATGATCTTGTCGCGCGCGGCCTTCTTCTTGGCCATCTTGTTGGCGTGTTTCTCCAGATCATCGGTCATTGGTTGGCTCCGTTATTCAGAAAGCAGAAGGGCATTGTCGAAGTTGTGCGCCTCGAGATCGTCATCGGGCACCCAGAACACCAGCCTTTCGCCGCCAGTGAAGCCGATGTCTTGATCGCCGCCCATATCGATCGTTAACAGCCGGGTGAGTTCGCCGTCGGGATAGCGATTTCCTTCAAAGCATGTCCCGAGCATATGGTGAAAGGCAAATCCCTGGGCACGGTCTGGGCCAAAGCCAGTGTGCCGCGGGCGAGTGATCTTCTGCAAGCTATCGATCACCTTTGAATTTGCATTGAGAGCATGGTCTTCGAGCTGCCGGTTTGGGACCAGGTCATGACGGAAATGCTCGAAGATCAGAAAGTCGACATTCCATCTTCTATAGGTTCCGATCTGGCGGCGGAGCGTTCTTGCGCCGTCATCCACGATTTCCTCAGGCTCGGGCAGGGGCGGTGCCGGGCGCATGGGAAGCTCGGAGACATCATGGTCGACATAGATCACGCGGGATCCAGCCGTGTACGAGTAGAATGGCGCATAGAGCGGATCATGAAAGAAGAAAAGCGTGCCAGTCTCGGGCATAGACGGAAGCGACGCGAAGCGAGGAACCTGAGTGAGATCGATTTGCGCGAGCAAGAGCATCGGGGTCTCGATCCCTAGCTCTGTCTCGCGATACCAGGGCCAGTCGATTTCGGGGGGCATGGTTGGCTCACCGCCCAGCCAGCAGCCGGTGGCGCCGGGATCATCGGGAGATTTGGTCTTGTTCAACAGAATCCCTGGCCGACGGGCTCGGAAGAGCATGGCATCGATTTCTTTTTGACCCAATTCGCTCAAGTCTTCGCCTCCTCGTTCGAGCCGTGGATGATGGGTAAGTTATCGGCGAGCTGCAACCAGGGGACGCGTTCGCCGTGGTGGGTGTGGAGCATGGGGGTGTATTGCGACGGGTCCTCGAGGCTGCCGGCGTAGAGGAAGATCTCGTCCGGGAAGTCCTCGCCGCGGAAGGCCATGGGCGAGCCGCAGCGGGGGCAGAACAGGCGCTCGACCCCGGGCGAGGAGCGGTAGATCGCGGGCGTGCCGGTCCAGGTGACCTGGGCTCTCAGCGCGCCGATGCAGGCGAGCACAGGCGCGGAGGAGGCCCGCCTGCAGCTCTCGCAATGGCAGAGCGCGTTCCAGGTGGGCTCTCCGGTATATTCCCACGAGATATCGCCGCAGAGACAGCGGCCCTCCATCACGTGATCCTGGGTCTGATCCTGGGTCAATGCCATCTCCCCGAACGATTGGCGGCGCGGGCTGTAGCTTCGCCCAAAGCTTCGGCTCTGTGCAAGCTGAGACCTCTCTGACAAGCGACACTCTCTGCCTTTGCGGCGACCTGCGGGGGCGGGCGATGGCGAGGGTCGGCGGGATGGCCTGTCCGGGGGCTATCTTGGCGCTCCTAAGTCTCTATGCAGGACTGACTTCCTTGCCGTGTGTAATTTACACACTAAGACTCCAGGCACACAGCAATCGGAGGTAAATCACCATGATCAGGACAGTATGTTTGGCGGCCGCGCTCTCGACCTATGGCGTCGTGGCTGCGGCGGATCAGTTTTATGTCGCGGCCCGGGCGGGGTATCAGCAGACCAGTGAGACGGACTTCTCGGTGCTCGGCCTCGGGGTCGAAAACGAGTATGAAGGCGGCTATGCCCTGGCTGGTGCGGCTGGCTATGAATTCACCAAGATCGCGCCGGGTATCGATCTGCGCACCGAGCTTGAGATCGGCTATACGAGGTCAAACATCGATGCCCATACGATCATCGGCCTTGGCACGTTTAGCGGCGCGAGCGCCTTTGGCAGGACTGAGACAGTGACCGGGACCGTCAACCTCTTTGGTGATTACGCGGTGACGGATGCGCTGGAGGTTTTCCTAGGCGGGGGTGTTGGGATCGCGAGTACCTCGTTTGACGATCATGGCGTCGCCGGTGTGGGCGTGGTGATGAATGACGACACGATCGGCTTTGCCTACCATATCGGCGCGGGCATCGCCTATGACTTCCCAGGCCCGCTCACGGCAGAGCTGAGCTATCGGTTTGCCGGGACCACCGGGGGGGAGATCACTGCGATCGACGGCAGCTCGAGTGATCTGGACACGACCGCCCATATGGTCTTGGCAGGGGTTCGGATTGGCTTCTGATCCCGCCAAGTTGCAACCCGTTTGGCGCAAGATCAGCGGGTTGCAATTCACCGAGTGCCGCGCGCCTCAAAGCAACTTGGTCAAGTAGATCCGATCTTCCTCGGCCACGCGCCCGGGCAGGCGTCCATATTCGGTGAAACCGAGGCCGGTATAGAGCCCCTCGGCTTGGTAGCCATAGGTGTCGACCCAGAGGCCTTTGACACCGAGGCCGCGCATCTCCGCCTCAAGCCGTGTCATCAACGCCCGCCCGATCCCTTTGCCTCGATGCTCCGGCACGATGGCTAGAGCAAAAACGGATCTGATTGGATCAATCAGATCCTAGGGTTTTGCTCAAGCATATGACTCTGGACCAAAATTCTTTTCCAACCTGATTCAGGTTGAAACGATTTTGGTCTAGGAGTTTGATGAAGCACCAACCGTAGAGGGTATAGGCGCTGAGCCCGCCAGCAACGGCGCCCTCAATCCGGGCGGTCAGGTTGACGGGCTTGTTGTCGAAGGGAAAGCCGAGCCCGTCCGCATGCGCGTCAAGCAACTTCTCGAGCTGATCCTCGAGCCCGCTATCCTCGACCAGTGCTAGCGTGATGTCGGTCATTGCCACCCCCGGAAGACTACCCAGGTAGAGGACATATGGCCGGGTCATAAATCAACCCTATCTGCTGGCGATCAGCGCGCGAGACAAACCTCAGGCAGAAGTGTTGTGCTTCGAGCGGTGGTGCGGAAGTTTTAGGCGAAGCTTGGGGGATCCGCATCCCACGGCGTGACCCTGTCGCCGAGGGTTATGGCGCCGGGCGCGAGCACCTCTGCCGTGATGCCGCCATGGCCGCGCATCGCCGTGTAGCCACCGGGGCCGAGGGCTGCCTCCATCCGCGAGCAAGGCGCGCAGAGGCCGGTGCCTTGCAGCTCCACCGTGCCGATCCAGAACCGGCGCTTGCGCAGGCCGAGCAGGTTGATGCCCGAGATCACGAGGTTGCGGCGCAGGGTGCTGGGTGCGACGGTCTCGCGCCCAACAAGCGCTGCGATCACAGCCAGATGCTCCCATTGCAAGAGGCTGACGGCGCGTTTGCCCGGACGCGCCCGGTGATCGCCAGCGAGGCCGGTGGCCAGGATCTCGGTGCGCTCGAGTTCGGCCATCCGTTGGTGGCGCGCCGGGCGGATGCCGATCCAGCGGAGCGTTCCGGGGCAGGCAAACCGGCTGGTGAGATCGGCAAGCTCGGCCATGCTCAGCCCAGCAGCAGGCCAGCGATCACTATGGCCAGGCCGAAGAAGCCCAAACCAACGCCCGCCATGTTGAGAAGGATCAGGCTGCGCAGCGCCGGCTCGGCCTCGGCCGGGTCGCTGCCGCGCAGCCGATTGGCGCGCAACATGCACCAAATCAGGAGGCCAATGCCAAGACAGGACAGTCCGGCGCCCGCGAACACCACAAATTGCATGCCAAACCCCCCTCTAATCCTAAAGTTTATCACATTTCGACTCGACCTTGTGTTCCGAGAGGTCTACTCTTGCAACTGGATAGTGGGAGAATTCAGATGCTTCTTGCAATCGGCGCAATCGTCCTGGGCTTCGCGACTTATCTGATCTGTTCGCGGCAGGAGCCAGAGGCGCAGCCTATTCGCATCAGGGTCCGAGACAATGCGCATCCACGCCGTGGCGGCGACCGTCCCTAACGCGCTTCGCCTGCGCCCGGCGCGGTCAAGCGATCTCGCCTCGCTGACCGAGATCGTAAATCATGAGATTGAAACCAGCACGGCCTCGTGGTCCGAGACACCACGGTCCCAGGAATACATGGCCAAATGGGTGGTCGACCGCACCGGCTCGGGCTATCCGGTTTTCGTCGCCGAGCAAGCCGACGAAGTCATCGGTGTCGCGGGCTATACTGCGTTTCGCAATGGCGATGGCTATCGCTTTACGGTCGAGCATTCGGTCTATGTGCGCCCGGGCCACCGGCGAAAAGGCGTCGCCACGGGCCTGGTTCAGCGCCTGATCGAACAGGCCAAAGCGGATGGGTTGCACCGGATGGTGGGCGGCATTTCGGCCGATCAGGAAGGCAGCCTCGGCCTGCATCAAAAACTGGGCTTTCAGGAGGTCGGGCGCCTCTCGCAAGTGGGCTTCAAATTCGAGCGCTGGTTGGATTTGGTGTTTATGGTTCGCGAGCTTTGAGCGGTCTCATTTTTTAATAGTTTCAGGGATTAGATCCAGATAAGGATCCGCGCATGTCAGTCTGGACGCGCATTTGGGAGTCGATTTCGAGCCTTGCGAAGGGCGAGCCGCTTTCGGCTGTCTTTGAGAAGCTGACGCGAAAGCCCGAGGATACGGTCGCCTTCACCATCGCCGTGATTGCCCTGGGCGCGAAGATGGCCAAGGCGGATGGGCGGGTGACCAGGGACGAGATCGCCGCCTTCCGGCAGGTCTTTCATGTGCCCAAGGAGGAGGAGCGGCGCGCGGCGCAGATCTATAACCTCGCCCGAACCGAGGTCGCTGGGTTCGAAACCTATGCACGCCAAGTGGCGCGGATGTTCGAAGACCGGCCTGTTGTGCTGCGCGACTTGATCGAGGGGTTGATCTATATAGCAGCGGCGGATGGTGAGTTTCATCCGGGCGAGAGTGCCTATCTCTTGCGGGTGGCGGAGATCTTCCAGATCAGCCCAGAAGAGTTGCGCCAGATCCGGGCACGCCATATTGCGGATCTGAACGACCCCCATGAGATCCTCGGCGTGGATCCAAAAGCGAGCGCCGAGGAGATCAGGCGGCACTATCGCCAACTGGTGCGAGAGCTCCACCCCGATCAGATGATCGCACGGGGGTTGCCGGAGGAGGCCCGAAAATTCGCCGAACAAAGGCTGGCAGCGATTAACACGGCCTATGAAACCCTGCTTCGCTCACCAGCCGAATCTTGAACCAAACGGAATGCGGGCCAAGGCCCGCATACACCTATACTTGGCGCCCTCTCGGGCGCATTGGCCCCAGTCGGACTGCCCTCGCACAACTCTGAGCTAAGCGCTGGGCGTCCCTGCCCATGCCTCGCATGGGTGGCGGGCTTTGCCCGCCGTAGGCCCGTCAGGGCCCAGGGACGCTTGCCCTTCGGTTGGGCTTTGGAATTTAGCCGAGCGAACGGAAACTGCCCGAGTGATAGACCAGCGCGGAGCCTTCATTATAGGTGAAGCCGATCACCCGACCCATTAGGATGTCATGATCGCCCGCCATCACCCGCTGATGCATCGCGCAATCGAACTGTGCCAGGCAATCCGGCAGCATTGGTGCGCCCATCACTCCGGCCTCCCAAGCGATATCCCCGAATTTGTCCGCACCCCGTGTCGCAAACCGCATCGCAGTCGCCTCCTGGTCTGCCGCGAGGACATTGACCACAAAGCTCTCCGCCTGGCGGAAGGTTCGATAGCTAAAAGCCTTATGCGCCAAGCATACCAGCAGGAGCGGAGGATCCAGCGAAACCGAGGTAAAGGAATTTGCCGTAAACCCGACCGGCGCGCCCTTTTCGTCGATTGCTGTCACGATCGTCACGCCTGTCGCAAACCGGCCCAGCGCTTGGCGCAGCTCTTTGGGATCGAGAGATTCCTGCATCAAAACCTCCCAACCTCTCCGGCAACCCAGGCCGAGAGGATCGAACTGGCAATCGCGTCCTTGCGCGGGGCGGCAAAGCTCGGATGCTCGCCCTGGAGGATCACCGCCATCTTGGTCCGGCTGACCCATTGCGCGTCTTCCAATTCCTCGTGATCGATGGTGAGTTTCGTCCCCAATGCCTCGGCCACACAGCCGATCATCAGCGAAGCTGGAAACGGCCAGGGCTGGCAGGCGAGATAACGCACCCGCCCAACGTCGACACCGGCCTCCTCAAAGGTTTCTCGACGCACCGCATCCTCGATCGTCTCTCCGGGCTCCATAAAACCCGCCAGCAGCGAATAGAGCCCCTTGGGCCATTGCGATTGCCGCCCCAACAAAGCTTGATCCCCGCGCAGCACCAGCATGATCACCACCGGATCGGTCCGTGGGAAATGCAACGCCCCGCAAGACAGACAGCGCCGCCGCCAGCCGCCATCATCTTGGACTGTCGGATCGCCGCAGCGCGAGCAGAACCGATGCGTTGCGTGCCAGGACAAAACCCCTTTGGCGGTCGCCGCCAGCGTTGCCGAGGAGGGGATCAACTCTCCCGCAACCGAGCGCAGATCGATGAATTTAAACCCTTCTGAAAACGCGACCTTGGCGGCGTCTTCGTCCAGATCCGAGAAATCCGCGGTGAAGCAAGGCGTCTCGCCTGACATGCCGAGGAACACAGCCCCATCCGGCGCCAATTCCAGATAATCCTTCAAGGGCGGCACCCAACCCAGAGAAGGCACCTCGCCCGATACATCGAACAACAGCTTCTCGCGCCAAAACGGCAACAGCGCCGCGCGGCGATGCTCCAGTAAGTCCCCGGAGATCCGGCGCAAATGGGTTGCGCGATCGAACTGGACGGCCCGACCGGAAAAGGTAATCTCGTGAGACTGAAGCATGGAACCTCGGCAGAGAAACAAGCTCCGCCTTAGTGCCCGAAAGCGCGTCCACCTGCAATCGCCGCATCACCGGCAAATTTCAATGATACACTTCCAGAGTTCTAGGGAGGATCCAAGTGTCACTGCTCGCAGTTCTGCAACAAGCCCAGGGCGGCTCCGGTCTGGGCGCGCTCGCCCAGAAGTTTGGGATGGATGCAAATCAGGTCAATGGCCTGGCCGAGATGCTGGCCCCGGCCATCTCCGGCGGAGTCAAGCGCCGGGCACAATCGGGGGGTCTGGACGCGATCATGAACCAATTGATGGGTGAGGCGAGCACGCGCTATCTGGACGATCCGGCGCAAGCCGCAACACCTGAGGCACAGGCCGAAGGCAACAGGTTCTTAGAAGAAATCCTGGGCTCCTCCGATGCGCGCCAAGCCTTTAGCGAAGCAGCCGCCGAGCGGGCCGATCTAGAGACCGCTCAAGCGGCCGAGATCCTGCCCTCCCTCGCGGCGATGATGCAAGGAGGTCTGCAGCGCGGCGCGCCCGATGACATGCTCCAGGGTGTGATGCGCGGTTTCATGAGCGGCGGCGCCAGCACCGGGATCATGGGCGTGATCGGCGCCTTCCTTGGGCGCGGGTCGGGCGGCGGGCCCGATCTTGGCGATCTTGGGCGGATGCTGGATGGCGATGGTGATGGCTCCCCGCTCGATGATATTCTCGAGAAAATCATGCGCTGAGCTTAGCCAATGGGCCGCGCGCGGGTGGGTGGGCTGTCCGGGCGTTGCCCTCAAGAGCCAGGTCTCTCAGGGGAGCGCGCGGCCCTTTGGCGGTTGTCACTCGCGATCGAACCGCATGAGTTCCAGGCCGTTCTTATCGATCAGATAGAGCACATCTTCCTGGCGCTCAAACCGGGTGACTTGGCGCATCAGGCTCACAAAACTGCGCTCGCGTTTCAGCACATCGGATGTGCATCCGCGCTTGCCGACAGCCATCTCCTCAAAACTCAACCGATCACCATCGACCAAGTAATTGGCCCGAAACGGATTGCAGCCGGTATTCCCACTGGCCGAACCGCTCTCATCGAACAGGATCTTTGACTTGGTAAAGCCAAAGGGCTTTTCCCCTTTCAGCCGGGTCAGCCGCCACTGATAACCAACCGGCGAGCGGATCGTCACCGTGGGCTCATAGGGCTCCATGAAGATATCCGGGCGCTGATCAAAGCCCGAGGCGCGCACCGGAAACCCGGCGCGGGAGCTGTAGATCGTCTCGCGCCCATCGACCACTTCCGCTTTCAGCACATAAATCCGGCCGGGCTGGATCAGCGCCCTGTCATAGCTGAGCTCGAAAGGCGC
>JBCDAS010000016.1:0-25194 GCA_039185235.1 Pseudomonadota bacterium | reverse complement strand
CTGAACCTCGGCAACGCAACCGGGCATCCGAGCTTTGTGATGTCGGCCAGCTTCACCAACCAGACGCTGGCGCAGATCGAGCTTTGGACCAAGGGCGATGAGTACAAGAACGACGTCTATGTTCTGCCGAAGCATCTGGATGAGAAGGTGGCTCGCCTGCACCTCGCCAAGATCGGTGTTAGGCTGACCGAACTGAGCCAGGATCAGGCCGATTACATCGGTGTCACCCCGGAAGGTCCCTTTAAATCAGAGCATTACCGCTACTGATCAGCGCTTCGAGAACACTGCGACCAGGCCCATATCCTCGGCATGGTCGTGGTCAGCCTCCTGAGTGTAATGGCGAATATGGCGGAAGCTCAGCGGTGTGATTGCTCCGTCTGCCACCAAAACAGCAAAAGCGGAGCCAAAGCCTGCGCTATCGAAAACCTGCGCATTGATGGATAGGCAGCAAACCGCGCTGGGTTTGGCGATGCGCAGCAATTCGCGCAGGCAGACCGGACCGACATGGCCATGGGTGAACGTGCCTGCTGAGATCAAGCCGCTATAGGTTTCTGATGCGATCTCAAGGGGCTGGGTCAGGTCTGCCTGGATCAGATTGCGATAGACACCCTTTGCCGCAGCAACTTCGAGCATCTCCGCCGAGATGTCGATGGCATCGACCTCGCCACCCAGTTCTTGGCCAACCAATCCAGTCCCTGCACCAATGTCGAGAACTGGCCAGTTCGCCTCGGAAGCATTCTCGCGAAAGATAGCTGCGAGCTGTTGTGGGACGATGTAGCCATGGCTCTCTGCAAAGCTCTGATCATAGGTTTCAGCCCAATCGGAATAAAGCCGGACTGAATCGTCCGGTGTCTTCAGGTCGTAGGCGCCATCTACGGAAGTCTCGCGTGCCATGCCAACCAGCCTGACGGCTAACGACTATCGAGACAAGCCAAAACGCAAGAGGAGGTCTGGTGGCCACGAGAGCAATCCATACTCAGGGGTCAAAGCGAGCAGAAAGCCGGTGCTTGCCGAAAAGTGTTCTGGATATCTGACGGCTAGAACCTGCGGTTAACTGGCAGACGCCTTGGCTCCCGTCCAAGAGGTTTCTGTAACCGCACCTTGTCGCTCTAAGTCCCGTCAAACCCGGCGTGGCGCTTTTCAAGAAAGCCATGGATGCGTTAGAGAACGAACATCACACAACCACCCCTAATGCAGTTGAACCAAATGGCATTGAGCAAAGAGCAAACCGCCAGAGCCTGGCAACGGATGCTGAGCGGGCGCAGGCTCGACCTGTTGGATCCTTCGCCTTTGGATGTGGAGATCGAAGACATCGCCCACGGCCTCGCCCGGGTTGCACGGTGGAACGGGCAGACGGTTGGGGATCACCCTTACACGGTAGCGGCGCATTCGGTTTTGGTGGAGCAATTGTTCTCGCGGCTGAACCCGCGCGCATCGGCCAGGGACAGGTTGGCGGCGCTATTGCATGATGCGCCAGAGTATGTGATCGGCGACATGATCTCTCCCTTCAAGGCGGCGATTGGGCTTGACTACAAGGCGTTTGAGCATCGGCTGGCCCACGCGATCCACATGCGCTTCTCGATCCCTGACCCCTCCGAGGCGCTGGAGAAGAAGATCAAGCATGCAGACCGCCTCTCCGCCTGGTTCGAGGCGACACAACTGGCCGGTTTCACCGAAACTGAGGCTGCGAAGTTCTTCCCACGCCCGCGATTTCAAGGCGCGGGAGACATCCGGTTGAACCCCTGCCCGACCAACGAGGTGAAGGAGGAGTTCCTTCGGATGTTCCAATCCCTCTCCAAGGAGCTTTGAGTAGAAATGAAACGAAGCCTCATCGCAGCTTGTTTGGTGATCGCAGGCGTCCTCGCCTGGTTCGTTGGCTTTCAAGGGACTGAGACGCCCCGGATTTCAGATGCAGCCCAAGTCAACGGGCAACTCAATTTCCCCGCAGCAGGCATTTCCTTTCGACCGCCCGATGGTTGGTACATCCTTTCCGCGCAAGAGAGCGCCAGGATCATGCAAAATGTCGACTCTGGTTCGGATGAGCTTGATGAAATGCTGCGTTCGCCGGATCCGACCCTGCTAATCAGGGTCGCCCGGGACAAAACGACCCTTGGCGTCAATCCTGCCATTTCGATCAATCTCTATCCGGGGGAGATCAGCGACTTCGAAGCCGCATTTGATACGCTTCTACCGGTCCTTAGACAGACAAGCGATTTCGAGTTGTTGGAAGGACCTGTCGCGGATCCCCTCGGGCCGTTCGAGGCGCAAAGGATCCGCTACAAGTTTTCCGCCCAGTCGTCAGGGGTCCGACTTGAGGTGACAGAGGTGCTTTGGCTGGTACCAAGGGGCTTGCAGTATCTCGTGGTTTCCTCTGGGGCCGCCACCGAAGACGCGGCGGAGTTGCTGCCCGTTTTAATCAAATCAGCGCGGAGCTTGGATCTGTTGAACTGACGCACTTGTTCGACGCGGCGCGCAGGGCTGGTTCGATCAACGCGTCGTCCTTGAGGCTGATCAGCGGAAGAGAACTGTCGCGGATTTATCGTTCAAATCAGAGCCACCCGTTCCGCACGGTCGGGATCGGGGAAGGGGCGGTAGATGCCGGATTTGAGGTCCGCGATCATGCTGTGCACCGGCTCGTAAAGCTCGGTGACATCTGCCGAATGCGTACCGACATGGCGAAAAGCCTGGTCGAGATGGGCGAGATCGGTAAACTCAATCTCCAGCATCAGATCCCCGTGGCAGTCAGAAGCAAGGCTCAGCTTACGCCGCATAAGACGCCATGACCCGATTACGTCTGCGGCTTGGAGATGGTCCATCCATTTCTCCAACGCTTGGCAAAACGACAGCACTTTGGCATCTGGCTTCAGTTCGATGAAACAATGATACAAGTTCATGGTTACGCTCCTTAGGGCTTGAGTCTGACGCGAGAACCTTGCCTGGAGCTTAACCCTGCTTGCCTTTAGCTCCGGCTTCGCGCAATACGCGGCAAAGTCAAAGAACGGAGGCACGCCTATGACCATGAAACTCCTGATCCTGCCCGGCGACGGCATTGGCCCCGAAGTTATGGCCGAGGTTGCGCGGATCATCGATTGGTATCGGACCGAGCGGGGCCGGGATTTTGTGGTCGAGGAGGATTTGGTCGGCGGTGCGGCCTATGACGTCCATGGCATCCCGCTCTCGGACGAGACCATGGCAAAGGCTCAGGCATCCGATGCCGTGCTGCTTGGCGCGGTTGGTGGGCCTGCCTATGACGATCTGGATTTCTCGGTGAAGCCCGAGCGCGGTCTTTTGCGCTTGCGCAAGGAGATGGATCTCTACGCGAACCTCCGCCCGGCACAGTGTTTTGATGCGTTAGCGGACTACTCGTCGTTGAAGCGCGAGGTCGTGGCCGGCCTCGACATCATGATCCTGCGCGAACTGACCTCCGGTATGTATTTTGGCGAGCCGCGCGGCATTCAAGAGATGAATGACGGCACACGGGTTGGCATCAACACCCATCGCTACACGACCGAAGAGATCCGCCGGATCGCGCGATCCGCCTTTGAGCTGGCCCGTAAGCGCGGCAACAAGGTCTGCTCGATGGAAAAGGCAAACGTGATGGAGGCGGGCATCCTCTGGCGTGAGGAAGTCCAACACGTCCATGATGAGGAATATCCGGATGTCGAACTGACCCATATGTATGCCGATGCGGGCGCCATGCAGCTGGTCCGCTGGCCCAAGCAGTTCGACGTGGTGGTCACGGACAACCTTTTTGGCGATATGCTCTCGGATACGGCGGCGATGCTGACGGGATCGCTGGGCATGCTGCCCTCTGCCAGCCTTGGTGCACCGATGGAAAACGGCCGGCCCAAAGCGCTCTACGAGCCAGTGCATGGCTCGGCGCCCGATATCGCGGGCGAGGGCAAAGCCAACCCGATAGCCTGTATCCTCAGCTTCGCCATGGCGCTGCGCTACAGCTTCGACCTGGGCGAGGATGCCGACATGCTCGAAGCTGCAGTTGAAGATGTACTGGCCAAAGGCTTCCGTACTGCGGACCTAGCGGGCGACAAGGGCACCAAGACCGTCTCGACCTCTGGCATGGGCGATGCGGTTCTGGCCGCCCTCGCCGACCGGGCCAAATGACAGAGATCCGGCTCATAGACCCTGGTGACCGGGCCATGATCCGACCGCTTTTGGCGGAGATCCATCACCACTACCACGGTCAGATGATGCCAGAGATGTCGATGGAGCGCACACTCCACGACCTCTTCGAAGAGCGCAGCTGTGCCATGCTCATCGCAGTTGAGCAGGACCAGGCGGTGGGGTTGGCCACCTATGCGGTGTTCCAGCCTTCCACCGATGGTGGTGGAACTATGTTTGTCAAAGACATCTTCGTCTCAGCGCCTGCCAGGCGCCGTAGGATTGGCCGACGGCTTCTGATCGAGCTGCTCGACAAAGCCCAAAGCCGTGGTTGCAATCGGATCGACTGGACCACGGATTCGATCAATGAAGAGGCACAGCTGCTTTACGACCGTCTGGGCGCCGAGCGGGTGTCGACCAAAGTCTTCTTCCGGGTCATGTCCCGGGACTATCCAGCTTTTCGCGACCGGTGCTTGGAGAGCTGAGGGCTATTCAAGATCCAGAGAATAAGTCGCCTCGGCCCACCCATGTACCGAGTCTTTCGCCTCGATTGTCACCGACGTCACACCTCCGGGTATTTGCACGCCGCTGAGCGAGCGGGTGAAGGGCTGCTCGTTGACATGGGGATGGGCCAGGATGCGAGTTCCATAGACTGTTCCGTCTGGGCCCACCACTCGCCAAGCATCCGCATAGTGATCCCACCCAGTGTCCGCATGCAGAAGGGTCACTTCGAACCGCCAAGCCTCACCTGACTTGCGGGCTTTGGCATCGGTGATTTCGACATCGCCTGCGATGGCAGGGGCCGAGATCAGGGCGATCAGCAGGGGGAAAGCGCGCATCGGTTAACCTCCAGAGAGCTGTGCTTAATCCTCTGTTTACCAAAATCTGCTGGGTTTGCGGTTAAGGTTTTCGTCATATTTGGAGAGAGAAGATTGGTTACCCGCGCCCATACGGTTGCGTTTCTTGGGGTCGAGGCCAAACCGGTCGAGGTGCAGTGCGCGCTTGCCAATGGCCTTCCCGCCTTCAATTTGGTGGGCCTTCCTGACAAGGCGGTGAGCGAGTCGAAAGAGCGGGTACGAGCTGCGATGAACGCAATTGGCCTCGCGATGCCGCCGAAGCGGATCACGATCAACCTCTCCCCTGCGGATTTGCCCAAGGCGGGCTCGCATTACGATCTCCCGATAGCCCTGTCGCTCATGGCGGCACTGGACCTGATTCCCGCCCAAGAGGTCGCGGATCACGTCGCGATTGGCGAGCTTTCGCTTGATGGGCGGATAGGCCCGGTTCAGGGGGCATTGCCCTCGGCACTCGCTGCCGCCGAGCAGGATAAGGGCCTGATCTGCCCCTATCGTTGTGGACCAGAAGCGGCCTGGGTCGGGGCTTGCGAGATCCTGGCGCCCGATACTCTCATTGCTCTGGTCAACCACTTCCGTGGGCGCACAGCTTTGACCCCGCCGGAGCCGGGCAAGGTTATCCATAGACGCAGCGATGCGGATCTTTTGGATGTGAAAGGTCAAGAGGGTGCTCGCCGAGCGCTGGAGGTCGCCGCGGCTGGCAATCACCATATCCTGATGGTCGGTGAGCCCGGATCGGGCAAGTCCATGTTGGCCTCAAGGCTGACGACGATCATGCCGTTTCTGGAACCTCTGGAGGCTCTGGAGGTCTCGGCGATCCGGTCGCTGGCGGATATGCCCGGAGATGGCGGCATGTTTGCCGAACGCCCATATCGCGATCCGCACCACTCGGCCTCAATTGCGGCGATAATCGGTGGTGGCAAAGCTGCAAAGCCGGGTGAAATCAGCCTCGCCCATCGGGGCGTATTGTTCTTGGACGAGCTGCCGGAATTCCCCCGAGCTGTGTTAGAGGCGCTTCGCCAACCCCTGGAGACAGGCGAAGTGGTGGTTAGCCGCGCGATGGCTCATGTGACCTATCCTGCCCGGTTTCTCTTGGTCGCTGCCATGAACCCCTGTCGCTGCGGATATCTAACGGATGCGTCCCGCGCCTGCTCGAAAGCACCTAGATGCGGGGCGGACTATATGGCAAAGCTCTCTGGCCCGCTGCTCGATCGCTTCGACCTGCGAGTTGAGGTGCCACCGGTCACTCCAGCTACTCTGGCGCTTCCTACGCATAAAGACAGCTCGGCCAAGATCGGTGCCCGCGTCGCTGATGCCCGTGCTATCCAGCTCGAACGCAACGGGGGGAAACGTCTAAACTGTGAGCTCGAAGGTGAAGCGTTGGATCATGTCGCGAAGCCCGATGGGCCCGGGATGGAGATCCTGCAGCGTGCCGCCGAGAAGATGAGGTTCTCCGCGCGTGGCTATCACCGGGTCCTACGTGTTGCCCGAACGCTCGCAGACCTCGAGGGGAGCACCGGCGTTCATAGGAAACATATTGCCGAGGCAATCAGTTACCGACGGCATCTCGGTTAAGCCACCCGTCCGCGAAGGCGGAGTTGGGGCAAGGTCTCTCGGCGGAGGCTCCGGGTCGAGCGGGTCGCAGGCGCGCATTGATCCGCTATGCGGATCCGGAGGGCGAATGCCCTCCGACCTGCGCGTTCCGCGCAGATGCGCGCCTGCGACCTGCTCGACCCTGTGCGCTCGCGTTTGGCGCGCGCGCCTAGCTCTAAGGTGCGAGTGTGAGCTTCTTGGAGACCCCGTGGCGCCTAAGCATCTCTGCGACCAATCCGCTCGCCTTCGCCTCGGCGATGAACTTATTCAGAAAGGCGCTCGCTGCTGGCTTGCCGGGTTTGATTCCGATTGCTTGTTGGATGCTGGTATACTGGCCGCTGAGGACCTTCGAGCCTGGGAGGTCCTGGGCATTGTCCTGCAGAGCGGGGCGCAAGCCTGCGAGCACGGGCAATCCTTTCGATTTAAAAAGTTCGAAAGCCCCGTCCAGACCGGGCCCGCGCACCAGTTTAGCATGCTGTAAAGTCCGTTTGAGGTAGAGATCATAGGCGGCCCGGTCCGCAACAGCGATCTCGACCCCTGGGCGGTCGACTTCTTCGATTGAATTGAAGGCGGCGTTCGGCGCCACCAGATAGGTCGCTTCAATCTCGACATATGGGTCCGAGAAGGCGATGGTCGTCGCGCGCTCGGGTTCCCAGGCGATCAGCCCGATATCCAGGTCAGGTCCGCTGATCGCATCGGCCACCTGGCCCACTTTTGGGAAGGGGACGAGTTGGACTGGAATGCCGAGCTTCTGCCCGAGAGCGTTCGCCATATCGGGCGCAACACCGATCGGCGTGCCGTCTGTCGCACGATCTGTCACCAAGAGCATATTGCCGAGATTGATCCCGACCCGGAGCGTCCCTGTCGCAGCAATTTCTTCAATCACAGCATCGGACATTACTACCCCTTCGATCCAGGCTCTTGTTTCAGCCACCTCTGACCCTGTTCGATCCAGCCGTCTCGACCTCATTTTAGTCCAAACTGACCATCCAGTCATACCCTTCGGCGACCCATTCTGCGGGGATTGAGTGGCCTTTGGGATGCAAGCAGAGCGACAGGGATTTGCCGGAACTGCACTCTTGCCAGTCTTGGCAAGTGTAGCGTCTCTCGGCTGAACCGCCATCCGCTTTATCGCGGCACCCGTTGAGGCGACGGAGAAGTGCCATCCCCTCGGGGATTGGCATGGAGTTGTAGATCCCGATCTCATCGAAGGCGACAATCTGATCCCGCTCGCCGTGAATGTGGCGAAGGTTAACCGGGCCGCTTGGGCATTCCTTGGGCGTTGAGTTCCAGAACCCGCCTGCGATCGGAACATAGGCTGTGAAAAGATCACCGCCATAGCAAGCCAGGTTCCAGACCATGGAGGCGCCGCGAGAAAAGCCAGAAGCGAGGATCCGTGTCCGATCTACAGGCCAGCGGGTTTTTATGTCGGTCAGAACGGCTTTGGCATAGGCGAGCTCGTCGCGCCCTCCTTCGGCCCGGCCATCGCCGATTTGGCGCCAAAAACCGGTGCGGGCAAAAGGTGCGATAAACATCGCACCGCGGCGGTGGAGGGCATTCAGCATGGCTTTGTTGCGAAATATCCCCTCGGGCGACGAATTCCAGCCATGGTAGAACACAACCAGCGGCAAGGGCGATGTTTGGTCCCAATCCGGCGGTGGGCTGGCAAGGTAATAGCCGCCCTCGACTTCGCACCGCTCAGAGGCGCCGCAGGCCTGGGCGGGAAAGGCGAACAGGATGAGACAGAGACTTAGAAGTTGACGCATAAACCAACGAAACCGTTTCTTGCCGAGCGGCTCAAACCACTTTTTCTTGAAGCCGAATTCCGATACCTGCGCTAGACCAGTTCCGTGTCTTGCCGACAGGATCACCGGGCGATGCTCACTTGCAGGCGTAAGACCGGGAGGGACAGATGCCGATCGAAGCACTGAGGACACCAGAGGAGGCGTTCGCCGAGCTACCAGGCTACCCTTGGGCCCCGAACTACATAGACGATCTGCCGGGCTATGAGCGCCTTCGTCTCCATTACATCGATACAGGGCCTGGACGGTCACGGCGGACCTGGGTCTGCCTGCATGGTCAACCCTCTTGGAGTTATCTCTACCGCCGTATGATCCCGATCTTTGAGGCGTCTGGGCACCGGGTGGTTGCCCCTGATCTCTTCGGGTTCGGGCGTTCCGACAAGCCGGTGGAGGATGCGCTCTATACGTTCGAGTTCCACCGGAACGCTCTTCTTCGGTTTCTCGAGCGGATCGAGGGGCCGGTTACTCTTGTCGTCCAGGATTGGGGTGGGATCCTGGGCCTCACACTGCCTATGGAAAATCATCGGATCGATCAGATCGTTGTCATGAACACCGCCCTCGCGGTTGGAGCACATCCGGGCGATGCATTCTTAGCTTGGCGCGATTTCGTCGCTTCCAAGCCGGATTTCAGCATCTCTGGCTTGATGCGACGCGGCACGCCGCATCTGACCCAGGCGGAGGCCGCGGCCTATGATGCGCCATTTCCCGACAGCCGCTTTCGCGCAGGCGCACGCAGGTTTCCAGCCTTGCTCCCAATCACGCCCGAGATGCCGGGGGCTGACATCGGGCAAGCCGCGCAGACCTTCTTTCAAACCCACTGGCAAGGCAAAAGCTTTGTTGCAATCGGTGAGGCCGATCCAGTCCTTGGCCCGCCTGTGATGGACAAGTTGGCGAGCTTGCTGGGCGTCGATGATCCGATGCGTCTTCCCGAGGGCGGGCACTTCCTGCAGGAATGGGGAGAGCCGATCGCTAAACGTGCGGTTGCGCAGATGGCCGATTAAGCCAAGCTCTCTCTGGCGCGGACCGGTTTTGGAACCACGGGTTGTGTCTTCGTGGCACTGGTAGAGGCCAATTCAACACTGTATTGGTTTTACACGAAAAGACCGGGTTTCTATGAACATCTACCTGCCGATTGCCGAGGTTTCGGTCAACGCCTTCCTGCTATTGGGGCTTGGTGGAGGGGTTGGGTTCTTGTCGGGCCTTTTCGGTGTGGGTGGTGGGTTTCTGATGACCCCGCTTTTGATCCTGATCGGGATACCTCCATCGGTGGCTGTCGCGACCGAGGCCAATCAGATCGTGGCCTCCAGCTTCTCTGGCGTGCTGGCCCATTGGCGCCGACGGACTGTGGATTTCCGAATGGGCACCGTGCTCTTGCTAGGCGGTCTTGTGGGCTCGGCAATTGGGGTGCAGCTCTTTTCGTTTCTGAGAACTTTGGGCCAGGTCGAGCTTTTGGTTTCGCTCTGCTATGTTGTGTTCCTCGGGATCGTGGGTGGTCTGATGATGTGGGAGAGCCTACGCGCCCTGCTGCGTGCCCGCTCCGGCGTGCCCCGGCCACGAAAGCGGGGAAAACATAGCTGGGTGCAGAAGCTACCGATCCGGATGCGGTTCCGCCAATCCAAGCTTTATATCTCGGCGATCCCGCCGTTTTTGATCGGCATGTCGGTGGGTATTCTCGCCGCGATCATGGGGGTTGGTGGTGGGTTCATCATGGTGCCTGCGATGATCTATCTCTTGGGGATGGCGACCACGGTTGTGGTTGGGACCTCGCTCTTCCAGATCATGTTCGTCACCGGTGCCACGACCTTGATGCATGCGATCTACAACCAGACGGTCGATGGGGTCCTGGCGCTGCTGCTGCTTCTGGGTGGCGTAATCGGCACACAGATTGGCGTGCGCGTCGGTCCGCGGCTGAAAGCCGAACAGTTGCGGATCTTGCTCGCAGCCTTGGTTTTGGTCGTCTGCGCAAAGCTGGGCTGGGATCTAATGCGCACGCCCGATGAGCTTTTCAGCTTGGGCGAAGGCGGGCATTGATGCGCTGGATGCTTCTCCTGTTGGTTTTTCTGGCGTTGCCCGTGCAGGCGGCTGAGCGGATCGTTGCGGATCTCGACCAGAACCAGATCTCAATCACCACCAATTTCGACGGGTCGGAGCTCTTTATTTTTGGCGCAGTCGACCTGCCCGATAATCAGCCCCGGACAGATTTCGATGTGATCGTGGTGGTCATTGGCCCATCCGAGCCGGTGACGGTGCGCAAGAAAGAGCGCCGCTTTGGCATCTGGGTTAACACGCAAGGGATCAAGGTGGATCAGGCGCCAAGTTTTTACGCGATCTCAACCACGGGTCCTCTGCATGACATCATCAGCCATACCGAGGATTTCAAATACAAAGTTGACCTCGAATATGCTGTGCGTCTGATCGGTGAGACGACCGACGTTGCATATCCCGAGGAGTATCGCCTCGCCGCAATTCGTTTGAACGAAGCGCGCGGGCTGTATTTCGAGCAAACTGGCGGCGTGAAGGTTGATGATATCCTCTTTCAAACTCGGATCCGCCTTCCGGCGCAATTGGTCGAGGGAGACTATCGCGCGCGCTTTTTCCTCCTCCGAGACCGCGAGGTGATTGACCAGTACGAGCAGACCATTCCGGTGCGCAAAGTTGGCCTCGAGCGTTTGATCTATACGATGGCGACCGAGCAACCGGCGATTTATGGCGTGATCTCAATCGCGGTTGCTCTGGCGGCGGGTTGGCTCGCATCGGCCTTCTTCCGTGTCTTCTTCTCTTGATGCAACCCAGGGTTGTCAGATTCATCTGACGTCCAAATTAGTTTCCAATCGTTAACTCTTTAGTAAGCATCTTTCCTTACCCAGGTGACAGGTTCGTGAGCGAGCCGTGTGTTCAAGTAAGTATCTGTGTGGGCTGTCACGCCATCGAGTATGCGTCATAGGTGGGGAACGTCGAAAAATCGGCGCTTACCAGTCCCAGCGCCGGGAACCGGACAAAGGACTGGGCCCCACCGGTTGACCGCTCGCTCACAATACGCATCAGGTGTAGCTTTTCTCACCGACTTTTATCCTCGGTCAGAGCTACTCATTCCCTGTCCGGGGCAATTGCCACCCCTTCCACACACTGGGTGATCTGCGGCTCCACTCCAGCCGCCAGAGGCCGGACAGGGCGTCAGGTCCTCTCCCCTGACGCCCACTTTCCAACACCCCGTTCCAAATCGAGACGCGGCGACGTGATGATCCTCACAGCCTTGGGACACTCGATTCGGCTATACAAAACCCGTCCCTTGGAGATGGCGCCGCGCCGACGCGGCCGGCACCGCCTCCGAAACTGTCACAATGTGTTTCTTGTGATACCTCTCCAACTGGCGCCGGACCTCTCCCCGGCGCCATTTTTTTAGCGCCAAGGGCAGCCGGCGGTGGTCCAGGCGCTGAGAGCATCGTCAAACCCGATTCCGTCTTTGAGATACCCTTTGGCGATCAGCAACAACTCCATCTGCTCGCGCGGGAACAAACCGTTCTCAATCGCTGGCTGACGATCACGAATCGCGGCCTCTGCGTCGCCCATGCGACAGGCCATGTCGGCGCGGAGAAACACAAGATCCGCGGTTTCCCGGCCTGCTCTCTCCTCCAACACGATCGCGCGGTCGTAATCTGCCCGGGCTGCGGAGGCATTGCCCATCTCGTCATAGACACTTGCCCGGTTGATGAGCGCCGTTGCGTAGTCTGGATCGAGTTCTAGCGCGGTCGCATAATCGGCCAGGGCTTGGTCATATTGGCGGAACGCTGCATGACTGGTCGCGCGATTGTTGAAGGCACGTGGGTTCAGAGGATCGAGCGCGATGGCCTTGTCGTGATCGTCAAAGGCGAATTGGTGATTGCCCAGGGCGGCATGGGCCATGGCCCGGTTTGAGTGGGCCCAGGCCGCCGAAGCGCCCGGCCACTCACCGTTTTCGATCACAGTCGTGCACGCGGTGAGTTGAGCCCAGGGCTCCGCCGGGTTGGAGCATGCCTCCACATCGCTCGCCGATACAGGCAGGAGCCCAAGCGCGAGCCAACTCACCAGACTGACAAAACCACCCCTATGCATACTCGGGACATGCGGCCTCAGCTGCGATTTGGCAAGGGTGTGCCCGAGGTTGGCCAGTCATTGGCGGCTTGAGTGGGAGGTCCGATCAACCGAGACCAGCGCGGCTCGATCTCCTCAGGGATACGGGCGGCGCGTAGGTTTCGGATCGCATGCGGCGGACGGTGGCGCAGGATAGCGCGGTAGAAACTCATCGCTCCAGGGTCGGCGTAGAAATGCCAATGGCTGATCCGATCTTGGCGCATCAGACCATGCCCACGCAGTTCCATCCAATCCCCAAGGGCCGGTAGGTCGAGTTGCAGATCGAGCCAACGGGCATGCACCCGCCCGAGCCCCTTGATACCGAGTGATCTGTTGCAGAACGCAAGACGGCTCGGTGCGAAAAAGCCAAACATCCCGTCAAACGGATCATTCGCCCGGCTCAACAGGTGATAGATTTCGGCCTGATGCGGGGCCGCCAGAGCCGCCTCGGCCTCTTCGACGAACTCAGCAGCACCCATCAGGATGATCCGACCGTATTGATCCAGCGGCTGCCTATATAGGCAACCTAGAGCGACGCGCGCGCCGAGCGAATGCGCCAACATGTCAATCCGCAGATCGGGCCTGCGCTCTGCAATATAGGCGGTGAGTTCTCCAAGTGCCTCGGCCGCCATGGCTGCGTCACGGTAGATCCTGGCAAAGGTCCGCATCTGCCCGCCGGACTGGGTCGACCGCGCCTCCCAGCCAAAAGCGATGCACAGACCATCGCGCTCGCTATCTGCGGAGAAGCCGAGCCACCCGGCCCAATCGCCCTTCTCTGGGCGATGCTGACCGCAAAAGTTCCGACCGGCGCCAAACAGACGCGCATGCGGATCGAAGTGGTGTTGACCTTGGCGCCAGGTGAAACGGTAGCCATGGATTAGGATGCAGACGGGATCCTCCGCTGCAACGCGCTCAAGGCTACGCGCCACTTGCAGGCGCCAATCGGCCCAAGGACAAGCTGTGGACAACTCGCCCGCTCTCGTCGCATTGACGCGAAGGACTGCCATCGTAACCCCAACATGTTCGGAGGGGTTCGCCCCCTCTCCTCAACATGTTGTTTAGCTAAGTTCCGCGTCAGTCCCGTGGCGCTTCGATAACGATCGCATGACGCTGGGCTAGGTCAAACGATCCGCCAAAGACCCCTTCTCTGCCAGCAAAGCCTCATCCGCGAGGGCGCAGAGCCGCAGATACTCGCGCCATTCCGCCATACTGTCCTCGTCCCCCGGCCGCAATGGCTGAGGTCTCGAGGGGCGTTGCGTCAGGGGTTTCAATTGCTGTCACCGGAACTTTGGTCATGACCTGAATGCCCATGGCCGGAATGATCACGATGATTGTGCTTCGGTTTCTCGATGTTCACCACAATATCGACCGTACCGGATTGGGCGAATTCCAGGGTCACTCGGAAACTGTCGCCAATCTTGTAGCTCTCCTCGGCGCCAAAGAGCATCAAATGATACCCGCCCGGTGCCAGCTCGGTCGTTGCGTCGGATGCGATCTCGATTCCTTCCACCTGGATCATTTTCATGACCCCGTCTGTCTCTTCAACCGTATGGATCTCGATCGTCTCGAAGTTCGGAGAAGAGGCCGCCACCAGCACATCGGCGGCGCCTGAATTCTCGATCTTCATATAGGCCGCCATCGGGCGGTTAGGCAGGTTTGGGCCCGCGATCGGATGATCGATCACAAGGTTCCCGGTTTTGTACTCATGCGCCGCCAATGGCAGTGCGAAGAGCATGCAGACGATTTGAATAAGCGCCGTGTAGCGTGTTGGCATCTGGATTTCCTTTCATCATTTGCCCACGCGACCGGGCGGCCGCAGGACTGGGCAATCTTGCTTGAGCGATGGGCGATCAGGCGATGAAAGGCGGTGCGCGCGGACGGAACGCCGTTGGCGAGAGATGGGTCAGGTTCCGATTGATCGGTGGAAACGCACGCGTCGCGACAACCAGCGGGGTCCGAGCTAATGTGATGGCGGGCCGAAACTCGACAATCTGCACGCAATGCTCTGAGCAGCTTGGCAGATCGAGGGCCTCTTCACCCTCGGCGCCTTCTAGCTCGATCACCGTCATGCCGCCAGCACCGCAGATCACCAAGTGACCGGCAGAGGCATCGGCAGCGAGCGGGATCACCAAGATCCGGGCAACGAACACACCCATGAGCGCGACCGCAATTGCATGCATCGCAGCGGCATCCAGGCGTCGTAGCATAGCCTCAGACAAGTGCGTCATACCCCTCCAATGGCAGAAATCCTGACGCTTGGCCAGCGCGTTGCATGCGGCGCACCGAATGCAAGGCCAGCTTACCGTTCATAAAACTTGACAGATACCCTAAGGGATTGACACGATTACGTTGCAAAGTGCGACTTTTGCGGCAGGAGGCTAAATCCAGTGACCGGCGCCCAACTCTTTAGTTTGATCCACGCTCTTTCATTTTTGATTTTTCACACGGCGATCGCCGCTCTGATCATCGCGATATGGAAGGACCTGAAGACTGGAGCTGCCGTTTATTGGGCGATTGCGTCGGCGGTAACGCTCCTACCTTGCATTGTCTTGTTCCAGATGGGCGCGGGGGCAGAGCTTTCATTCGTTGTTCCGCAGACGCTTGCCCTGATCGCGGGCCATATGGTCTATCGGGCGCGGCGGCGGGCCTGAAAATCCCGATTGACGGGCGATCATAGACCCCTTATCGAGCCGTCACGTGGTGGTTTGTCGGACCGGCTTGCGGGCCACGTTAAAGAAACCGCTAAAGAGGTCGTGGTGAGGATACCTATCCTTCACCTCTGATCCCCGGTCTTGATGCAACTGAGAGGTCCATTGGGCCCACTGAATGGTCGAGACGATGACAGATTGGAACGCGCGCACCAAACTGGTTCACGGCGGCGAAGACCGCTCCCACCACGGGGAGACGTCTGAGGCGCTCTACCTGACCCAGGGCTTTGTCTATGAAAGTGCAGAAGCGGCGGAGGCACGCTTTAAGGGCGAGGCTACGGGCTATGTCTACTCGCGCTACGGCAACCCAACCGTTCGGATGTTCGAAGAGCGGGTCGCATTGCTCGAAGGGGCCGAAGACGCCTTTGCGACCGCGACTGGCATGGCGGCTGTCCATGGTGCCTTGATGTGCCAGTTGAAAGCGGGCGACCACGTGGTCGCGGCGCGCGCTCTCTTTGGGTCTTGCCTCTATATTGTCGAGACGCTTTGCCCCCGTTTTGGGATCGAGATTACTCTGGTCGACGGCACGGATCTGGCGCAATGGCAAGCGGCCGTGAGACCTGAAACAAAGATCTGCTTCCTCGAAAGCCCGTCCAACCCGACGCTTGAGGTCATAGACATCCAAGCCGTGGCCGAAATCGCTCACTCCGTCGGCGCGCGTCTGGTGGTCGACAACGTCTTCGCCACCCCGATGTTTCAACGACCCATGGAGTTGGGTGCAGATATCGTCGTCTATTCGGCGACCAAGCATATTGATGGCCAGGGTCGGTGTTTGGGCGGGGTGATCCTGGGTTCAAAAGCCTTTATCCGGGATGAGCTGGAGGGCTTCATCAAACATATCGGCCCAGCGCTCAGCCCCTTTAACGCCTGGGTGCTGCTTAAGGGGCTCGAAACCCTGGCGCTGCGCTGCAATGCGCAGACGGATACGGCCGCTGAACTGGCAATCTGGCTCGACAGCACTTTGGATCGCGTCCTCTATCCGGGTCTGCCGAGCCATCCGCAGCACAATCTCGCCGCCGCTCAGATGTCGCGCCCCGGGCAGATGTTGGCCTTTGAAGTACCCGGCGGTAAGCCCGGGGCGTTTCGGCTTCTGAACGCGCTCAGCCTGGTGAAAATCTCCAACAATCTCGGCGATGCAAAGAGTTTGATCACCCATCCGGCAACCACGACGCACCAGCGTTTGTCCGAGGAGGCTCGCGCAAAACTTGGGATCACAGCGGGGCTTGTGCGCCTATCGGTCGGGCTGGAGGACCCGCGCGATCTGCGCCGGGATCTTGAACAAGCGCTCGCGGCGGCGTAAACCACACGCGACAGTCGGAAATGGGATAGCCTTCTGCAACGGCCTCAAGGATCATCCTTGGAACAACGAGTGGTTGCCTTTATCTCCCCGGCCACCGGTCGGACCTAGGCCGTCACAATGAGAGGGGTCGCGATGAACAAGCCTGAGCAGGACTTCGAGCCGCAACTGGCCGATAGCCGCCCAACGCTTGAGGAAGCGGAGGAGGCGGTGCGCACTCTCCTGCGCTGGGCCGGCGACGATCCAAACCGCGAAGGGTTGCTTGACACGCCCGGTCGGGTCGCGCGCGCCTATACCGAGTGGTTCAAGGGCTATTCGGTCGATCCGAAAGAGATCCTCGCGCGCACCTTCGAAGAGGTCGAGGGCTATGACGAGATGGTCGTCCTGCGCGACATCCGTTTCGAGAGCTATTGCGAGCACCATATGGCGCCGATCATCGGCAAGGCCCATGTCGGCTATGTCCCCACCAACCGGGTGGTTGGGATCTCGAAACTCGCGCGCTTGGTCGAGGCCTATTCGAAACGCCTGCAAGTGCAGGAGAAGATGACCGCGCAGATCGCCAATACCCTGATGGAGGCGCTTCAGCCCATGGGCGTCGCGGTCGTCATGGAGGGTGAGCATCATTGCATGTCGACCAGGGGGATCCATAAACACGGCGTCTCGATGGTCACCTCGACCATGCTCGGGAACTTCAAATCCGATCCGCGCACACGCAAAGAGTTCATGGACATCATTGGCAACCCCACCAATCGGATGGGGTGAGGCTTAGACCTCGGGCAGTTCTTGCTCGACCAGCCGTGTCCAAAACGCAGCGCCCGTCTCCAGAATCTCATCGTTGAAGTCGTAATCGGCCGAATGGAGTGGCTTTGCATGCGCTCCTTCTGTGCCATTGCCCAGAAACAAGAAACATCCGGGCCGCGCCAGCGCCATATGGGCGAAGTCCTCTGAGCCGAGGATGGGCGCACAGTCCGCATCAACAAGCCCGCCAAGCGATCTCGCAGCCTCGATCGCGCTTTGGGTCGGGCCAGGGGCGTTCTGGGTGACCTCGAAAACGGTCTCATAGCTAACCTCGGCCGAGACCCCATGGGCCGCGGCAATGCCCGCCACAATCTGGCGCATCTTTGCTTCGATCTCGGAATTCACTTGGCCGTTCAGGGCGCGGGCATCGCCTGAAAGAACCGCTTTGCCGGGCAAGACATTGCGCTGACCATCGGTTGTGAATTCGGTGATCGAGACCACCCCGTTCATGCCGGGATCGAGCTTGCGTGCAACGATGGTCTGCAAGGCACTCACGATCTCGGCACCGACGACAATCGCATCCACTCCGCGATGGGGCATGGCGGCATGCCCGCCCTGGCCTTGGATTGTGATCTCAAACAGCGCCTCACTCGCCATGATCGGGCCTGTCCGAGTGGCGAAACTGCCCGCTGGCAGTCCCGGCATGTTGTGGATGCCATAGACCGCATCCACCGGGAACCGCTCGAAAAGCCCATCTGAGAGCATCGCCGGGCCGCCTTTGCCGTGCTCCTCGGCTGGTTGGAAGATGAAGACAACGCAACCATTGAACCGCCCAGTCTCGGCCAAGTGCTTCGCCGCGCCCAACAGCATGGTGGTGTGCCCATCATGCCCGCAGGCATGCATCACGCCGTCCTTGACCGAGCGATAGGGCAGCCCGGTTTGCTCCTGAATCGCAAGCGCATCCATATCCGCGCGCAGGCCGATGCTGACCGGTGCATTGCCCTTTTGCAGAACGCCCACGACGCCGGTTTGGCCCACACCGCGATGAACATCGAGGCCGAAGCTCCCTAACAGCTCCGCAATCCTGGCCGAGGTGTGATGCTCGTCAAAGCCTGTCTCTGGATGGCGGTGGAACGCCTGGCGCCACCGGATCATTTCATCGCGAAGATGTGGAGTTGCGAGATCACTCATCAGAGCCTCCGAGGCTAGAGAACCGGCATCTCCGGCCCGCAGGGTGGGGTTAGACACTGCGCGCCGGCCTCGGTGATCAGGATGTTCTCCTCATGCACTTGGATACGGCCTGGGCTGACCTCGATGCTGGGCTCCAGCGTCAGCACCATACCCGGCACCAGCCGTGTCTGATCCTGCGGGATCAGTGAGGGCCATTCGGTCAACTGCATCCCCAAGCCATGTCCGAGGCGCCCGACATCCGATGTGCCCTTGCCGCCGGTCGCGATCGCGTCCATGGCGTGAAAAAGATCCGCGACCGTCGCACCGGGGCGAGCTGCCTCAAAGCCTGCCTGCGTCGCCTCGATCAAGCGCGCATGGATCGAAGCCGCGCGGGGTGAGGGCGGGCCAATCGCAAAATTCCGGTCGAAATCGCAGAAATAGCCATCCCAAACCAAGCCCACATCCAGCATCAGGACATCGCCCTTGGCCAGCGGCTCGGGCGTGGCGGGCGAGATGACATCCGCATAGCCGTCCTGATCCGATGCCCCGGCCAAATAGGGCACCCAGTCAGCCCCTTCATCGAGACAGAGCATTTGGAACCGGCGAAAGACATCTTCCAGGGGCACGCCCTCGCGAGCGATCTCGCCAATCCGAGCAAAGGCACGCCCGGCGATGCCGCAGCTTTGCTGGATCTTGTCGATCTCAGCGGGGGATTTGATCATTCGCAATCGCCGCAGGATCCCAGTATCGCTCGCAAAAACGCATCCCGGCGCTTTGCTTTGCAGCGTGACCCAGTCAGCGAGGGGCATGCGCAAATGCGTCTCTGCCCCATCTGGCACGCCGATCCGACCTGGAGCGATCTTGGCCAGGGTGTCCGCCAGCAGGCTGACACCGTCATCCTCAAGATCTGGTGAGCTCCAAATCCGGATGTCCGTGATCCAAGTCTGGGCCATCAGCGCCTCGCCGATCGAGGGGATGACGGCGACCGGTGCGCCTTGGGCGGGCACGACCAGAAACCAGGGCCGGGTCGGGCTTGCCCAGAACCGGGTCAGGAAGCCTGTAAAATAGCGGATCTCTGGCTCGGTGGTCAGGAGCAGCGCGGAGAGATCAGCCTCTGCCATCATCTCCTGGGCCCGCGCGAGGCGGGCGCGATACTCGGGCTCTGGGAAACCCCGTTCTACCATCACTCCGGCCCCTCGCTCAGGATCGTCAGCACGCGGCTCTCGGCGCCAAGGCCCAGATCCGCGCTTGCAGCCAAGAGCCCCGCCAATCCCGCACCGCCCGAAGGCGTGGTCTCAAAGCCTTGGGTCCCGAGGAAGGCCGTCGCCTCCGCAGCCTCGGTCTCGGTGATGGTGAGAAACAAATCCGCGTCCCGCGCGAGGCCCTTTAGCGCGATCAGTGAAGGCTCTTTGCAGTCGAGCCGTCCCATGGCCGAGACCGGTCCCTCGGTCACCACCGACCGCCCGGCGGCGATCGAGCCCATCAGGGCCGGGGCTGCCTCGGGTTCGACGACGATGATCTGAGGCCCATCGCCCCATTCGACCCGGGCCATCGCAGCCGCAGCCCCTGCAAGGCCACCAACGCCCGCTTGCAGAAAGATGTGGCTTGGTGCCTGCTCCATCTGAGCAAAGACTTCGGTCATTAGGATCAGATACCCCTCCATCAACCGATGCGGCCGCGCAGTGTAGCCTGGCCACGAGCTGTCGGAGAGGAGAACCCAGCCATTCGCTTCTGCCGCTTGTGCTGCCGCCGCCATACCCTCTTCGTATTGCGCGCCCTTTCGAACCACTTGGGCGCCTTCGGCTCGCAGCCGGTTGGCAAAGGCTTCCGGCACAGTCTCGGCGATGTAGACGACCGATTTGGCCCCGAACAAACGCGCCCCTGCCGCGACTGAGAGGCCGTGGTTGCCCGCGCTGGCAGTCACATAGGTGGTCTCGGAAATCTCACCCTCGGCCGCGTCATGAGCGATCACATAGGCCGCCCCCAGTGCCTTGAAACTGCCGAGTCCCATGCGGCTACGCTCATCCTTTATCCAAACCTCCGCCACCCCAGCCTTTGCCGCCACTTCGGGCGCGGGGCTGAGCGGGGTCATCGCCGCCTCGGGGCAACGGTCCAACAAAGCGCGCGGTCGCTCTGCCGCTACGCTTGGATAGGGAACCTCGGCAGGGACAGACACGGTCTCATCGGTGCCACGGTATGGGTTTAAGAGCATTTGCATAGGCCAGCGGTGCACCTTGGCCAGGCGCGGGTCAATCGGTTTTCGCGGATGGGCTGGCTTTCTAGCCCATCGGTTGCAATTGGCTTTGGCGGGGACAGCGCCCCGTGCTAGGCAACCCCTTCTTCACTCGCGAACGGGCCTTGTTATGCAAAATCCGGATATCGTTGTCGTAGGGGCGGGCGCTGCCGGGGTTGGTGCTGGGATTGAGCTGGCTGAGCGCGGGATCTCGTGCCTAATACTCGAGGCCGCCGATCGGGTGGGCGGGCGCGCCTATACGGACAAGACGTCTCTGCCACACCCTTGGGATCATGGTTGTCACTGGTTCCACTCTGCCGATGCCAATCCGCTGGTCCCGTGGGCGGATAAACTGGGCACCCAGTATCATCGCGAGGATTGGGAGGATCATTTCGAGATTTGGGCCGCTGGCAAATGGGAGGACCGGGAGACGGTTCGCGCAGCCGGTGCGGCGCTGGACGCGACCTATGAGGCGGTTGAAGAGGCGGTCGAGGCAGACCATCCAGACTGCGCCATGTCCGAGGTTCTGCGCGATGCCGGGCGCTGGGACCGCGCGTGCCGCTACATCACCGAGTTGTTGCACAGTGAAGGTCCGGAGCGGCTCTCGATTATCGGGGTCGAGGACTATGAGGATACCGAGGTCAACTGGCCGGTGATCTCGGGCTATGGCGATCTGATCGAGCGGATGGCCAAGGGCCTTCCGGTCCGACTGGGCGTCGCGGTTTCCGGCGTCTCCGAGACGCCGTCGGGCGTGCGTGTCGAGACGGCAGAGGGGGCGGTCGAGGCCAAGGGCGCGATCATCACCGCCTCGACCAATGTCCTGAATGCGGGCGTGATTGAGATCGGGCCCGGGCCTGCGCGGGATCTTCTGGATTGGGTCGCGGATGTGCCCTGCGGCGCTTATGAAAAGGTCGCAGTCGCCCTGTCGCGCCCTTTGATGACCGATCCCTCGTCGCGGTTTGCCATGGTCGATCCAGGTGCCCCGGCCTCTCCGGTCGACTTTCAGGTCATACAGCAACCCGGGCCCATGATGATTGCGCATATGGGTGGTGACTTTGCCCGCGAGTGGGTGGCCGCAGGCGCGGATGCCCGCAAGGATTTTGCCCTGGAGCGCCTGGAGATGGCGTTCGGCGCCGAAGGCCGGACCGCCGTCACCGGCGTCGCGACGACAAATTGGCTCGAGAACCCGTGGGTCCGGGGTGGCTACAGCTATGCGCTGCCCGGCAAAGGCGAACAGCGTCATCAGATGATCGCCGCCGATACCGGCCGGATCGCTTTTGCGGGCGAGGCGTTCTCGCTCCCCTGGCAGGCGACCGCCCATGGCGCCTATACCAGCGGGCGCGACGTCGCGGCCCGCCTCGCGGCACAAATCTGAGGCCCGGATGCAAGGGACCTCGCGCTATGTCCAAGCCGTGGTCGCTGTGGCGGCGACGCTGTGGCTCTTGATCGAGGCGCGCAGTGTCTTGGAGCCGGTTCTGATCGCTCTCTTCATCTGGTTCCTGATCAGCGTGACTGCACGGCAATACAGCCGCGCCTTTGGCTATTGCGGGATCGAGAGCGACGGTCTCAGCAAGCTTTTCGCCGCACTATCGATCTTGGTCGCGCTGGTTGTGGTCGGTCGAATGGTGGCCGAAAGCGCCCGCACGGTCGCGGAAAGGCTGCCTGAGTATGAAGCCAAACTCGACGGGATCGCTACCACAGCGTCGAAAATGCTCGGGCTGGGTGCGCTTGAGATCGGCGATCTCTTGCAACAGATCGAACTGGCGCCTGCGGTGCTGAGCTTCGCGGGCTCTGCCGCCAATGCTGCGACCAGCATGATCATCATCTTCGTCTACATCATCTTCATCAATCAGGAAGCCCGGCTGGCCGAGATCAAACTCAACAGCCTGTCGCGCCATGGCATTGATCATGAACAGGCCAAACGCGCAGGCGAGCAGATCCTGCGCGAGATTGAGACCTATATCGGCATCAAAGTCCTCCTTGGCCTGGTGCAAGCGATCCCGACCTTTGTGGTGCTCACCTTTGTTGGGGTCGAGGCGCCGGTTTTCTGGGCGGTGATGATCTTTCTCTTCAGCTTCATCCCAACGGTTGGCACGCTGGTGGGGATCGTCTTCCCGCTCTTGATGACCCTGGTCCAGTTCGACACGTTCACGCCGCTCTTGATCGTGGCAGCCACGTTGGTTCCGGTACAGTTGCTCGCCAGTAACTTCCTCGAGCCCAAGCTGATGAGCACCTCGCTCAACCTCAGCCCGCTCGTGGTTTTCTTTGGCATCTTTGCCGGTGGAGCAATTTGGGGGATCGTTGGCGCCCTGATCATCGTGCCGCTGCTTGCAACTGCGATGATCGTCTTTGCTCGGATCCCCTCGATGCAGCCGGTCGCGATCCTGCTTTCAGGCGATGGGCGGTTGCCGGAGCACTAAAGCCGGTAGAGCCGCCCACGCCCAGCGATTGGTTCGGTGACCCCAGCCTGGCGCAGGCAATCCCAGATCAGAGCGTGGTTTGACGAGGTGACAGGCAGCCCGATCTCGGCCTCCAGTTCCTCCACCGCATCCATCAGCCGGACCGAAGTGCAGGAGACAAAGATGCCATCGACGTCCTGGTTTGCGCGAAGCCGGGAGATCGCCTCTGTCAGGCTGTTCCGGTCGATCTGAGCCACGATCGCGTCATCCGGTTCGTTGAAAGAGCCAAAGACCGGCACTTCGATCCCGCGCTCGGTGAGATAGCGCAGCACGATCGCATTCACATCGCGGGTATAGGGGGTCAGGACAGCCACACGCCTGACAGCCAGCGTTTCGAACGCCCGCAACGCGGCGGTGATTGGCGTGGTGACAGCGACGCCCGGCTTGGCGCTTTGGACATGTTGAGTGACGAAATCCTCACCCAAAACCGTGCTCGCCGATGTGCAGCCATAGCCGATCACATCCAGACCCGCGCCGGGCAACAGTGTTGCCGCGGTGTCAGCCAGTCGCGGACCCATGGCGGCGAGACTGTCGGGCGTGATGATCGGGTCATTGGCAATGCGCGCCTGGTAGAGCGCGACCTCGGGCATCAGCGGCGACAGGATCTCGCGGAATTCCCCCTCCACGGTCCAATCGCTGGCGAGCACGATCAACCCGATCCGCGCCCGCGCGCCAAAGGCGTCGCGCCGGGCAAAGGGCAGATGCTCGATCATCTCGGTCGCCAGCGTCTCCATCGCCAGAGCTTGCACGTCTGGGCCGGTCATGTCACTTCCTCTTTGACCCGAGGAGGAGAGAGACCATGCAAGACCCTATCGTCATCGTCGGTGCCGCGCGCACGCCCATGGGCGGCTTTCAGGGAGAGCTCTCGGGCGCCACAGCGCCAGAACTGGGCGCGGTTGCGATCAAAGCCGCGTTGGAGCGGGCGGGGGTCGCTGCCGCGCAGGTGGATGAGCTGCTGATGGGCTGTGTTCTGCCCGCGGGTCAAGGCCAGGCCCCGGCGCGCCAAGCGGGCTTTGGCGCGGGCCTGCCCAAGGAAGTGCCCGCGACCACGCTGAACAAAATGTGCGGCTCTGGCATGAAAACGGTGATGGTGGCCTATGATCAACTCGCCGCGGGCAATGGCAAAGTGGTTGTTGCGGGCGGTATGGAGAGCATGACCAACGCGCCTTATGTGGTGCCCAAGATGCGCCAGGGCGCGCGGATCGGGCATGCTGCGATGAAGGACCATATGTTCCTCGACGGGCTCGAGGATGCCTATGAAGAAGGCCGCCTGATGGGCTTTTTCGCCGAGGATTGCGCGGAGAAGTATCAGTTCACACGTGAGGAGCAGGACGCCTATGCGCTCGCCTCGCTCGACGGTGCGCTGACGGCGCAGACCGAGGGCTACTTCTCGGCCGAGATTGCGCCGGTGGCGATCAAGACCCGCAAAGGTGAGCATGTGATCGAGACCGATGAGCAACCGCGCAACGCGCGCCCCGACAAGATCCCAACGCTGAAACCGGCGTTCAAACCTGACGGGACAGTTACCCCCGCCAATGCCTCCTCGATCTCTGACGGGGCAGCGGCACTGGTGATGATGCGCCAGTCCGAGGCCGAGACGGCGGGCCTGCCGATCCGCGCAAAGATCCTGGGCCATGCCTCGAACGCGCAGGAGCCTGGTTGGTTCACGACGGCGCCGGTCCCGGCGATGAACCGCGTGCTGGAGAAAGCAGGCTGGACCGTCGGTGATGTAGATCTTTGGGAGATCAACGAGGCCTTCGCTGTCGTGCCCATGGCGGCGATGCGAGAGATGGGCATCCCGCGCGATCGGCTGAACGTGAATGGCGGTGCCTGTGCCCTTGGCCATCCGATCGGCGCCTCAGGTGCGCGGATCCTGGTGACGCTTTTATACGAGATGGAGCGCCGGGATGCGAAAAAAGGCATTGCCTCGCTCTGCATCGGAGGTGGCGAGGGCACCGCTTTGGCGATCGAGCGGGTCTGAGCGATGCAGCTATCGAGTGAGATTGCCGCTGTCGTGACGGGTGGCGCCTCCGGCCTCGGCGAGGCGACGGCGCGGGCCTTGGCGGCGAAGGCTGTGAGGGTGACGCTGTTTGATCTCGATGAGACGCGCG
>JBCDAS010000015.1:0-25596 GCA_039185235.1 Pseudomonadota bacterium | reverse complement strand
TGAGATGAAGCTGCATGTGGAGATCTGTGCCCGCGAAGGGATCACCGAGGAGGATCTCTTCAACGCGACCGAGGCGCAGCCGAACCTTGCCTACACCCGCTATGTGATGGATGCGGGCCTGTCGGGCGATTTCCTGGATCTTATGGCCGCACTGGCGCCTTGTGTCTTTGGATATGGCGAGATCGGGACGCGGCTGGCGGCGGAGGCCGTGCCGGACGGACCTTATGCGGAGTGGATCGCGACCTATGCGGGCGAGGAGTACCAGGGCATTTGCGCCACTGTTGGGGATATGATCGAGCAGGCGGTGGCGGATCGGTTAGGCCCGGATGCGCAATCCTTGCCGCGTTGGGATGCGCTTTGCCATCGATTCCGGACGGCGACGCGGCTCGAGGTCGATTTCTGGCAGATGGGTCTGGACGGAGCGGCCGGGTGACGAGCCCCCGCCTCTCCGGCGCGTTCGAGGTGGGCGGGCAGGTCCTGTTCACTGGGATCGAGCTGGAGCTGGCCAAGGGGGAATGGACCTGTCTGCTCGGCCCCTCGGGCTGCGGGAAATCGACCATCCTGCGCCTGATTGCGGGGTTGGAGACGGGCGGGGTGTTCTCCGGCGATCTGACCAGTGCCGAAGGCGAGGCCGCCTATATGGCGCAGGCGGATATGCTGGCGCCCTGGCTTGATGTGACGGCGAATGTGACCCTGGGCGCGCGGTTGCGTGGGGAGGTACCGGATCTGGCGCGGGCGGAGGCGCTGATCGAGCGGGTTGGCCTAGCGGAACACGCCCATAAGCGCCCGGCGGAGCTGTCGGGCGGGATGCGCCAGCGTGCGGCTCTGGCGCGGACGCTGATGGAGGACCGACCCGTGGCGCTGTTGGACGAGCCCTTCAGTGCTTTGGACGCGGGCACACGAGCGACCTGCCAGGAACTGGCGTTCGAGTTGCTGGCAGGCCGCACGGTGCTCTTGGTGACCCATGATCCGGCCGAGGCCGCGCGGCTCGGCCATCAGGTCCATGTGATGGGCCAGGGGCAGATCCTCCATTCCATGCGGCCCGAAGGTGCGCCGATCCGCGACCCGGCGGGGTCGGAGGCGTTGTCGGCGCAGGCGGCGCTTTTTACCCAGGTGCGGGCCACATGAGCCGGGTGGGGCAGGTTCTGGTGCCTTTCGCGGGGATCCTCGCGCTCTGGTATCTGGCGATCTGGATGCGGGTGCCCTTTGGCGGCGCGCCCTTGCCGAATTTCATTCTGCCCGCGCCGGAGCGGGTGGCGGAGACGCTCTGGCTAAGCCGGGCGCTGTTGTTCGAGCATAGCCTGACGACCTTTGGCGAGATCTTGCTGGGCATCGTCTTTGGCGTGGGGCTGGGCATGCTGACCGCCTTTGGCTTCATCGCCTCGCCCTGGCTGAGGCGGCAGGGCCAGCCAGTCATGGTGATCTCCCAGGCGATTCCGGTCTTTGCGCTGGCGCCCCTGCTGACGCTCTGGTTCGGCTATGGCATCTGGTCGAAGATCGCGATGACGACGCTGATCATCTATTTCCCCGTGACCGTGGCGTTTTACGATGGGCTGAGGCGGACCGACCGGCATTTGCTGGATCTGGCGCAGGTCATGGGCGCGGAGCGGCGCCGGACGCTGTGGCTGATCCGGGCGCCGGCGGCGCTGCCGGCCTTAGGCTCTGGCCTGAAGCTGGCGGCGGTTTATGCGCCGATCGGGGCGGTCATTGGCGAGTGGGTTGGGGCGTCCCACGGGCTCGGATACTTGATGCTGCTGGCCAATGGCCGAGCGAAGACGGATCTCATGTTCGCCGCAGTCATCGTCCTCGCCTGCTTGGCGCTGGCGATGTATTTCGCCATCTCCGCCCTGGCCGCCCGGCTGGCCCGTTGGCAGCCGGAGAGCGGGTAGCCCTGCGTATAGAGGCTGGGAAGCCTGTGCGGTTGGGGCTATGGTAGAGGGATCCGCGAGAGGAGGCATGTGATGCGCAACTTGATGATGGTGGCCGTTCTGGGGCTGTTGGCGGCCTGCAACACGGTGGAGGGCGTTGGCCGGGATATTCAATCTGGCGGCGAAGCGATCTCGGATGGTGCACGCGACGTGAAAGAAGCGATCACGGAATAGTCGGCTGGCGCCTTGGAATTGCCGGTTCTGGCGCCACGTTTCCCGAATGCATCGTGAGAATGGGACGCGTTCTGTCCTGAGCCTTGGAGAAGCGCCATGTCCCTTGCCCAACCCTATCTTCTGTTCCTCGGCGACGCGCCGGATGCATTGGCGGCCAAGGTGGCCCAGGGTATCAAGGATTGGCGCCCCGGCGTGAGTGTGGGGCAGCTGCGTTTGCCGGGCTGCAACGCGGATATGGGGCTGAGGGATATGACCGTGCCCGAGGCTGTGGCAGCTGGTGCAAAGACCCTGGTGATCGGGGTTGCGAACCGGGGCGGCTTTATCTCGGATGCCTGGAAGGCCGTACTGATCGAGGCGATGGAAGCGGGCATGGATATTGCCGCGGGTCTGCACACACTTTTGAACCATCAGGAGGATCTGGTCGAGGCGGCGCAGCGGACCGGGCAGACGCTGCATGATGTGCGGGTGCCGGTGATCCAGTACCCGATCGGCGATGGCAAGAAGCGGGCTGGCAAGCGGGTTCTGGCCGTGGGCACCGATTGTTCATGCGGGAAGATGTATACCGCCCTGGCAATGGAGAAATCCATGCGTGCCAAGGGGATGAATGCCGATTTCCGGGCGACCGGGCAGACCGGTATTCTGGTCACTGGCGACGGCGTGCCGCTGGATGCGGTCATTGCGGATTTCATGGCGGGGGCTGTCGAGTACCTGACGCCCGACCATGACGAGGATCACTGGGATCTGATCGAGGGGCAGGGCTCGCTGTTTCATCCCTCCTATTCCGGTGTGACCATGGCGCTGGTCCATGGCGGCCAAGCGGATGTGCTGGTTCTGTGTCACGAGCCGACGCGGACCCATATGCGGGGGCTGCCGCATTACGACGTGCCGACACTGGAGGAGTTGCAGGAGACGGCCTTGCCGCTGGCCCAGCGGGTCAACCCGGATGTGCGGGTAATCGGCTGCTCGATCAATACGGCGGCGATGTCCGAGGAGGCGGCTTTGGCCTATCTGGCTGAGACCGAGGCGCGGATGGGGATGCCTTGTGTGGATCCGTTCCGGCAGGGGGCTGATCGCCTCGTGGAGGCCCTGTGAGCTGGCATCGGCGCGAGGCCGGCGCCAGCCGGTCCTGCGCTGACGCGCCCGCTGGGTTCCCCTGCACCCGGGCGTGCCGCCCGGAGGACCGGCTGGCGCCTAGCCCCAGCGGAGCTCTGGGATGTTGATTTGTGAGGCGGAGCGGGTTGTTTTCCCGTTGGCCGAGGCATTCACAATCTCACGCGGGTCGCGGACCGAAGCTGTGGTCGTCGAGTGCCGGTTGACGGCGGATGGCTATACCGGTCGCGGCGAGTGCGTGCCCTATGCCCGCTATGGCGAGACGGTTGAGAGCGTGATGGCTCAGATCGATGGGCTGGCGCTGGATCGGTTGGACCGAGAGAGTTTGCCCGAGATGCTGGCGCCTGGAGCCGCGCGCAATGCGGTCGATTGCGCGCTCTGGGATCTGGAGGCCAAACGCGCTGGCAAGCGGGTTTGGGAACTTGCGGGGCTGCTGGCCCCTGGACCTGAGATCACGGCCTATACGCTCTCGTTAGCCGCACCGGAGGTGATGCAGACCGCGGCGGCGAAGCATGCGCATCGCCCGCTCTTGAAGATCAAGCTGGGCGGGGCGGGCGATATCGAGCGCTTGCGGGCCGTGCGGGCAGGCGCGCCGGAGGCCCGGATCGTGATCGATGCCAATGAGGGCTGGGATGCGGCCACCTATGCCGAGATCGCGCCTGTGCTCCTGGATCTGGGCGTCGAGATGGTTGAGCAGCCCTTGCCTGCGGGCGATGACGGCGCCTTGGAAGGGATGGCCCGCCCGCTGCCGGTTTGCGCCGATGAGGCCTGCCATGACTGTGCCTCGCTGCCGAAACTCGCTGGCAAATACGACATGGTCAATATCAAGCTGGACAAGACCGGCGGTCTGACTGAGGCTCTGGCGCTACGCGATGCGGCGCTGGCGGCGGGCTTCAAAGTGATGGTCGGCTGCATGATTGGCTCCTCTCTGGGGATGGCGCCTGCTCAGCTGGTCGCCCAAGGTGCGGCGGTGACGGATCTCGACGGGCCGCTCCTTTTGGCACAGGATCGCCGCCACGGATTGGTTTTTGACGCGGCGGGTGTGCACCCGCCCGTGCCAGAGCTTTGGGGATGAGGCGGTGCGCGCGCTCTCTTATCCCTGCCCGTGAACGGGCAGGGGAGAGGCCGCAGGATGGCAGAGGAAGGAACGAGAGATGAGCCGGATCGTCTATGTGAACGGGGATTATGTGCCGGAGGAGGACGCGAAAATCTCGGTCTTTGACCGGGGCTTTCTTATGGCGGATGCGGTCTATGAGGTGACCTCGGTCCTGGACGGCAAGCTGGCGGATTGGCCTGGGCATTGCGTGCGGCTAGCGCGTTCGTTGAGCGAGTTGAAGATGGCAGCCCCCTGTTCGGATGACGAGCTGTTGGAGATCCATCGCGAGCTGGTCAAACGCAATGATCTGGTCGAGGGGCTGGTCTATCTGCAAGTCACCCGGGGGGCTGCGGACCGGGATTTCGCCTGGCCCAAGCACGCCGAGCCCGGCATCGTGCTCTTCACCCAGGACAAGCCTTTGGCCGAGACCAAGCAGGCCGAGCAGGGGATCTCGGTCATGCCAATGGAGGATCTGCGCTGGGGCCGTCGCGACATCAAGACGACCATGCTGCTCTACCCAAGCTTTGCCAAGATGGCGGCGAAAGAGCAGGGGGCCGACGATGCCTGGATGATCGACCAGCATGGCTTTGTCACCGAGGGCACCTCGAACAACGCCTATATCATCAAGAATGGCGAGATCATCACGCGCCAGCTCTCAAATGATATCCTCCATGGGATCACGCGGGCGACCGTGTTGGAACTGGCGGAAGAGGCGCAGATGAAGGTGATCGAGCGCCCCTTCACCATCGATGAAGCGCAAAGCGCGGATGAGGCGTTTATCACAGCGGCCTCGACCTTTGTCTGCCCTGTGGTGAAAGTCGCGGGCAAGACGTTGGGCGATGGAACGCCAGGGCCGATGGCCAAGCGCCTGCGTGAGATCTATATCGCGAATGCGCGGGCCAAGAGCATCTAGGCCCGCATGAGCGTAACGGTCGACGAAGGCCCAGACGCGCCGCTGGAGATCGAGGTTGAGTTTACGCCCTCAGATCTCGAGGCGTTGATGACCGACCGCTCTCTGATGAGTTTTGGCAAGCTCTGGGGCCCGGTTCTGGTGGTCGTCGCTTTCACCCTGGTTCTGCTTTACTTCTTTGGCGACGCCGCTGGAAAATTCATCGGCGGCCTGGTGAGCGATCCGCTGCGCGCAATTTCGGGTTCGCCCGAGATGGTTGTGCTGGGCATTGGCCTGTTGTTCGCCGGCATTGGGGTCTTTGCCCTTATGATCTTTGTCCTGGTGCGCCAGATCCAAGGGGCGAGGTGGGCGACCAAGACCATTCGCAACCCGGATACAGACGAAATGCCCGGCCTGGTGCCAGGTCTGCATTACGGGCCCGGGATCATCGAGATCGGCGCGGAAGGGATCGCCTTTGGCCGGGAGCACTACTATGCGCTCCACCGCTGGGGCGCGATCAATGATCTGATCGATGTGAATGGTGTTCTGGGGCTGCAACTGATCTCGGGCGCCAAGATCCATTATGGGCGCCCGTTCGACCCGGATCACCGGGCGCTCTTTGCCAAGGTCATGGCCGAGAGAGAGGCGGCATGAGGGTGGAGATCATGCTTTCGCCGGTTCTGGCGCGGCGCGACCAGGATCTGATCTGGCGCAAGGTTGCTGGAAACTCGCCTTATGAGATCTTTGGGCGGCACACGCAGATGATCGGACATGGGGTGTTGCTGGTGGTCTTGATCTCGTTTGCGGTGGAGATCTGGTGGACGCGGCCGACCTCGTTTGAGGAGTTCGGGTATATCAGCCTCGCGATCTTGATCTGGTGCTTGACCTCACTGCCGCAAACGCTGGGCGATCTTTGGCGGCTGGTGCGCACGGGATTTGTCACTCATCTGGCGACAGAGCCTCGGATCGATGGCTACAACTCGGGCGCTGCCACTGTGTTGCTGACCGAGGAGGCTGTGACCGTCGACGCCCCTGCTTGGCGTGAACGGATCGCCCGGCCAGCGGTCACAGGGGCGTTTCTGCACCACCAAAGCCTGATGCTGGCTGCGGGCTCGAACCATGTGGTCACATTGCCCGCGACCCCGCAGGTTCTCTCCTTTGTCCGAGTATCCTGGGACATGGAGGTTCGGAGGGTCCAAAGCGGTCGGGCCAAAGCCGGGTAGATCCTGGCTTTGGCATCGCTTCGGGCCGTTAGGCGGCCTTCTTTTTGGGTGGTTTGGACTTCTTGCCGGGGGATGCTTTTTGAAGGGCCTGGTCGAGATCTGCGACCAGGTCTTCAGCGTCTTCGATCCCGATCGAGAGGCGGACCACGCCGTCGCCTGCACCTGCCGCGGCGCGTTGCTCTTCGGTCAATTGCCGGTGGGTGGTGGAGGCCGAGTGGATGATCAGCGAGCGCGCATCACCCAGATTGGCCACATGGGAGAAGAGCTCGAGACTATCGACCAGTTTGACGCAAGCATCATAGCCATCCTTCAGCTCGACCGTGAAAAGCGCGCCCGCGCCTTTGGGATATAGCTTCTTGACCCGGTCGTGATAGATTGAGGTCTTCAGTCCGGCATAGTTCACGGCTTTCACCGCTGGATGCCCTTCGAGCCATTCGGCGACGGTCACTGCATTCTGGACATGGCGCTGCATGCGCAGGCTCAGTGTTTCGATGCCGAGCAGGGTGTAGAACGCATTTTGCGGACTTTGGCAGAAGCCAAGATCGCGCAGACCGACCGCATGGCCATGGAGCGTATAGGCGAGCGGGCCGAAGGCTTCGTGGAAGACCAGCCCGTGATAAGCATCCTCGGGCGCGCTGAGGCTTGGGAACTTTCCCGAGGCGGACCAGTCGAACTTGCCGCTATCGACCACGATCCCGCCCATCGCCGTGCCGTTGCCGGAGAGATATTTGGTCGTCGAGTGGACCACGATGGTCGCCCCATGATCGATCGGTTTGCAGAGATAGGGCGTGGCGGCTGTGTTATCGACAATCAGCGGCACGCCGACGTGATCGGCCACTTGCGCGACCTTGGGCAGGTTGGCGACATCGCCGCCTGGATTGCAGACGGACTCGCAGAAGATCGCTTTGGTCTTGTCATCGCAATTGCGCGAGATCTCCTCGAAATCATTGATGTCGACGAAGCGGGCCTCCCATCCGAACTTCTTGATCGTATGGGTGAACTGGGTGACTGATCCGCCATAGAGCCGGTCCGAGACGACGACGTTGTCGCCCGGGCTCATCAGCGGGAAAAGCGCGAGGATCTGGGCCGCGTGCCCTGAGGAGCAGGCGGTGGCACCTGCGCCACCTTCGAGCGTTGCGACCCGTTCTTGCAGCACCGCGATCGTCGGGTTCGTCAGGCGGGAGTAGATGAAGCCGACCTCCTGCAGGTTGAAAAGGGCGGCCGCATGATCGGCATCGCGAAAGCAAAACGCCGTTGTCTGGTAGATCGGCGTCTGCCGTGCGCCGGTCGTGGGATCGGGGTTGGCGCCTGCATGAATCTGCAGCGTGTCGAATCCGTAGGATTTGGTCATCTTGGTCTCCCTTTGTTCGGATTAACTCTCTGGAAACGCTCCTATCCGATTCCTTAGCGCAATGCACTGAGGGAGTGCTAGCGGCTCCGTGATCCCCAAGATGGGACAGCGCGGCCCAGATCGGGGCGGCCTTCCTCGCATTGAAACAGGTGCACCGATTGAGGGTGCCCGGACCCGGTGGCATTTCAAGGCTGGGTTGTGAGGAAGGATGTGGCTTCGATGAGACGAATGAATCGTATTGGTTTGGCAGCCGCTTTGTCGCTGTTCGCAGCACAAGCAAGCGCAGTCGTGGTGCCAACGGCTCTGTTCGACAGTGTGACCGTCAATCAGACGGTGACGATCGAGGATGATAGCGGGCGCGCGAACAACGCGAACTGGTTCATCTTTGACGCAATCGCCGGTGCTTCGATCGATATCGACATCAATCGCCTGGCAGCACCGCCCGACCTGGTCGCGGGCCTTTATCTGGGCGATGTGACTGGCTTGGATTTCGGTCTCCAGCGCCCGAGCCAATTTCCCAGCAATGTGCAGTTTGCCGGTTTGAGCCTGTTGGACACCGAGGACGATACGGAGAATGACAGCCATGGTGGGCCATTTGGCGACCCGCGCTTCACTCTCGTTGCTCCAGAGACCGGGCGATATAGCGTGATCGTCGCGACGCTGAACAGCTCGGGCCGGGGCAATCCGTTTGAGATCACGGCAACAGGCGTGACAACCGTACAGTCCAGCGATGTTGCAGCGGTGCCCCTGCCCGCGGCCGCGCTGTTCCTGCTTTCGGCCCTCGGTCTGGGTGTGATCCTGCGTCGACGCGCAGCCTAGGCTAAAATGCGTGAGCAAATTCCTGGGATCTGACTGGTTTAGCCAGATCCAGTTTTGCTCTGCGAGACCTGTCGCAGACGCAAATCCATGATATCCTGCCGCCCGGACCCTTGGAACGGAGGTGAAAACGATGAGCGGCGACAAGAAGGACGACAAGACGGCGGCCGATGATGAGACCGATATCGTGGCCCGGGCGGAAGAGATCTCGGACGATTTGCTGGATGATGTGGATGGTGGGTTTCGAACAACGGGTTCTCGGGATTTCAGTTCGACCACTCTTCGGGTCGCGGGCGCCATCCAACGCGGCGGTTTGGGCGATTCCATCTATGGCGGGGTCGTGAGCAACACGATTTACGCAGGTTCGTCGGATGATCTGCTGCCCAATCCGTTCGGGGGGTTCTCGGGCAAATCGGCGCTGAAACGCTGAGACGGCAATCGGTTTCGCGGTTGGGCGAGGCGCTGTGACCAAGCCACCGCTTTTGATCGCAATGCCAACCTGCGGTCAGATCGCCACGCCGACGGTGAAGTCACTGATTACGTTGACCCAGGCGCTGGGGGAACGCGGCCACCCGTTCGCCTTCGCGACCTATGAATTCTCGGACATCGTCTTTTCCCGCAATCAGCTGATGTCGCGGTTCTACTCTGACGAGCGCTACCAGATGCTCCTGTTCATCGATAGCGATATGGAGTTTGCGCCCGAGGCCTTCTTTCGCTTGCTCGCATTTGGCGAGCCAGTCACAGCGGCGGCCTATCCACAGAAGCATCCGGAATGGGCACGACTGCGCGCGTTAATCGAAGCAGAGGCGGAGCGCCCGCCGGATGAACGCATGCCGCTTGAGGATCTAGTGGCGCGGGCCTGGATCTACAATCACCAGATCGGCGGATATGATGGGCAGCCTTGGTCGCCGAGCCGGCGGGGTGGCTTCATCACCGTGCCATCGGCGGGCACGGGTTTTATGCTGATCCACCGCTCAGTGCCCGAGCGGATGGTCGCGACCGGAGCGGCGCCCAGGCGCAGGCGCCACGAAGTGCATCAGATCGGGGATTTGCGGTACCATGACTTCTTCAGCCACCGGGTCTCAGCGGATGACGGCTTTATCTTTGGTGAGGATCAGTCCTTTTGCCATCGCTGGACCGAGGCTTGCGACGGCGAGATTTGGCTCGATTGCGAGAGTGTAATCACGCATTGGGGCCAAAAGAGCTTCCCGGGCAGGTATGCCGCCCGGGTCGATGAGGATTTCCCCGAGACTTAGTTCAGCACCTCGGGCCAGTTCTGGTCGCCTTTGGCGATGTGTTCGGGGATGTTCTGCTCCCACCGTTCCTGAACGCTCTTGTTGTAGTTCAGGTAGAGCTTGCCATCGACGATGCTCCAGGCTTCCGGGTCGGTCGAGGCGGTGTAGCCCTGGCTGACGGCCCAGGCGCAGTAGCCGCCGTATTGCGGGGCGTATTTCTCAGGATTGGCGGCAAAGGTGGCGAGGTTCTCGGCGTTGGAGAAGTACCATGTGGCGCCGTTCCACTCCATGACATGATCCGAGGATCCTTCGACCGGCTTGCCCTCGGTGAAATAGGCGACCGGGTCGGTGCCATCGATCGCGGTGCCGAGGAAGCTTTGATAGACCGGGTCTTGCCCGGCAAAGGCATCGGTTCCGGCGAGCGGGATCACCGCCAGGGCTGCGGCGACGAGCGGGGCGAAGAGAAGGCGCATTCGGATCTCCATTTCCTGTGATGGGCCGTGAGCCCGTGTCCAGCAAATAGGCGAAACACCGCCGCGTTGCCATGGCAGCTCCCAGGATCTGACGGGTTTGTTATGTTCTGAGAGCGGGCAAGCCCACGCCGCTTGCCTCGAACCCGCCATCGGCGGCCAGGGTTTGGCCGGTGATGTAGCTTGCCTCGGGCGAGGAGAGGAAGGCGATGGCCTGGGCGATCTCTGCCTCGCTGCCATAGCGATTGAGTGGGATCGCATCGTGATAGGCGGCGATGATCTCGGGCGTGTGGACGGCCATGGCGAGCTTTGTGCGGACCGGGCCGGGTGCCACGCAATTGACCCGAATGCCGTATTCCCCCAGCTCGATCGCCTGTTGTTTGGTGAGCTGGATCACGGCGGCTTTCGAGGTGCCATAGGCGACCCGAAGGGTCGAGGCGCGCAGGCCCGAGATGCTGGCGATGTTCACAATCGTGCCCTGGCTCTCCTTCAAAGCCGGGATTGCGGCTTGGGAGCAGAGGAAGACACCGTCCAGATTGGTGGCCATCACAGCGCGCCAGCGCGCAAAGTCAGTCTCCTCGATGGGTCCGAAATCGGCGATCCCGGCATTGTTCACCAAGTGGTCGATGCGGCCATACCGCGCAAGCGTCTCGGCGACCATCTGATCGACTTGCGCGGGATCGGAGACATCAAGGGCGAGGCTGAGTCCAGTGCCGAGCGTGGCCTGCGCCTCGCCCAGCGCTTGCGCGTCGCGGTCGACGAGGGCGACATTGACGCCTGCGTCGAGAAAACAGCGCGCAGTCGCGAGGCCGATCCCGCGAGCGGCCCCGGTGATCACGGCGACGCGGGTCATGGGCCGACCAGGCGTTCCGCCGCCGCGACCATCTCGGCATTCGAATAGGGTTTGGTGATGAAGAGAGTGGCCCCGCTCTCAAGCGCTGAGCGGCGATCCTCGGGCTGGCCTTTGGCAGTGAGCACGATGACGGGGAGATCTTGGGTCGTGGGATCGCCTCGTAGCTGGGTCAGGATGGCGTAGCCATTGATCCTTGGCAGCATCAGATCCAGGATCATCAGGTCCGGCGGCGTGGTCAGGGCGCCCAGCGTTTCCTCTCCATCGACCGAATGCGCGACTTCGAAACCTGCCCGCTCTAGCAGGAAGGTAAGGGAATGCGCGATGTTCGGCTCATCCTCGGCAATCAGCACACGCTTTGCCATCTGCGATACGCCCCCGGTGTCTCCATTGCCCAGCTGATGTGGGATTGGTGTCAGTAGACAGTGTTCCGGGACGTGTTGCAATCGCTGTCAGTGATGAGGTGAGCTGCGCGCATGGGGCGAGTGACGGGGGCTTTGCTGCTTTCGGTTGCAAATGATAGACTGACGCACCGTATTTGTAGCAGCTGAGAGATCGTCATGCAGTTTGACCGTAGAGAGGTGCTTATTGGCCTCGCCTGCCTGGCTGGTTTGGCAGCAAGGCCAGGGGCTGCCAGCACTGAGATTGCCATCGACCTCAGCCTTTTGAGGATCGATCTACCGCAATGGGTGATCCGACCGGGATCGCGGAGCCAGGCACGCCAGCGTGTCCTAACCCTGACCTTGACCGCGACCCAAGCCCAGATCGCGGTTGACACGGGCGCGATCTGGACCGCGGGACGCGATCTGACGGCAGGCCAAGTGACCGCTGAGAACCGAGGGTTTGCGAGCCGGGAGGCCATGGTCCTCCGCCGATTGGCGTCCGAGGTGACGTTTGCACTGGAGATGAACCTGACCTCGCTCAGGGCGGAGCGGCAACGCTCGGTGATTATCCAGCAGGAGGTCGCCGAGCAACTCGCCAAGCTGCAGGCGATGGAGGTCTTGAACGCGCTCTCCCCCGATCAAGTCGGTGAACTGGTCGAACGGCTTTTGCACAGCGACGAGTTGAACCGGTTCCGCTGGGACGCCAAGCGCAAGGAGATTATGCATGGCTGAGGGTGGCACGAGATCGCGAGGCAGCCATCCGTTCGGCGCTCAGTCTGTGCTGTCTAGGATACTTGGCCCATTTCTCCTCGGGGCCCTCGCGCCCAGATCGACAGATTGCTATGCCAGACCGGGTATTCGGCGCTAAGCTCTCGCGCGACCCGGTTGAAACGAGGCCAGCCAATGTCTGATGACCCTGCGACCCCGCCCACCACTTTGGCGTTGAGTACCAAGGTCGAGGAGGAGTTCGTCTCACCGCTGACAGCGATCCGTGGGGCCCTCGAGATCCTGCGCGATTTTGATGATCTGAGCGCGGAGGAGCGGCAACGCTTTGTCACCGGCGCGCTAGAGGAATGCACGCGGTTGGCAGCCGGGATCGATGGCCTCGCGGTTGCGGTCTATGCTGCGAGCCCGCCAGAGCCAGCTGCTGACCCTTCGGGGACCGCCCGCCGGATCCAGTTCCACAAAGATAGCGAAATCGCCGATTTGGACCTGAGTGGCATGGTCTTTGACAGCTCGCAAACGGTGGCTGCGTTCTTCGATGTGATCCACCGGCTTGTGGATCAGACTGGGCGGAAGTGGTTCTTTCTGGTTGACCATCAGGATTGTCAGGTTTGGCCCGAAGCCTGGGTCAGCTTTGCCCATCGAGCTAAGAAGGTGACAGTCAACTATGGTCTCGGCTCGATCCGCTATGAACGTGATGCGGAGCCGGGTGGGCGCTATCCCAACCGCGAGGCGGCGTTGGCGCAATTGGCGGCGATGCGGCGATAAAAAGAGCCCGCCGGTTTCGAGGGGGGAGAAACGGGCGGGCGCAGTCGGAACGAGGGACAGTGTGTTTCATTGGAGCGGTCGTTCAACTCCGCCCCACACATTACATAGTATGGGGAATAAATTTCACTTCTGTAACCCCCGTCGCAATTTCGTGAGATTTTTCCTCAGAAATCAGGGTTTTTGTCGGCTGACGGCAGAGAGCGCGACAGCGGTTGCGTTGGAAACATTGAGCGAGCCAAAGGCGCCCTTAGGGGTGATTCGAACCAATTGGTCGCACGTATCGCGGGTTTTTTGGCGCAAACCGGGACCTTCTGCACCCAAAACTAGACAAATCGGCTGGCTTTGGAGGGCGGCGAGGGCTGTCTCGACATCGGCCTCTGCCGCTCCGTCAAGGCCGAGGATTGCATAGCGGGATTGTTTCAGAGTCTCGAGCGCATCGGCCAGATTCCGCACCCGGATATAGGGTTGACGCTCCAACGCGCCCGAGGCGGTTTTGGCCAGCGCCCCGGTTTCCGGGGCCGAGTGGTGCAGTGGGGCGATGACCGCGCGGGCGCCAAACACCTCGGCCGAGCGCAGGATCGCGCCGACATTGTGCGGGTCGGTCACCCGGTCGAGTGCGACGATCAGCGGATTGGGGTCTTTTGGGTGGGGCCGGGCGAGATCGGTCAAGCTGCCCCAGGACAGCGGATCGGCCTCGAGGGCTGCGCCTTGATGGACCGATTGCGGATCAAGGGGGGCGGTGAATCTCCGAGGATCGGCAATCTCGGGCGTCATACCAGAGGTGGCGATCGCCTGCTCGAGCTTAGCTTGCGCGTTCGGGGTGACGATCAGGCGGTGGCGGACGCGCATCGGGTTCTCCAACGCATCGCGGACCGAGTGCAACCCGAAGAGCCAGACCCGATCCGCCCCGCTGCGCCGGCGTTTGTCCTTCTCGATCGCCCATTTGGGTTTCTTCAAAGCACCCGCCATCGGCTCAGGGTCTGGCCTGGGAGAGCGCCGCTTCGGTCAGCGCGCGGATCTCCGCCACCGTCGCTGGGCGCGGGTTCGTCGCGGCGGCGCTGTCCTGGATGGCTTTCTCGGCGATCCGTTGGGCGCAATCGGCGGGGATGTCGATCGCACTGAGGGATCTGGGGATCTCGATCTCATCCAACAGCCGCTCAACCTCGGCCGTGAAGGCGTTGGCGGAGCTGTTCTCCAGCCCCATCGCATCGGCCATCCGCCTGACTTTTGCCTCCTGTCCGGGCAGGTTGAAGCGTAGCACCACCGGCAGGACGATCGCGTTGGTGAGCCCGTGCTGGCTGTTGTACTCGGCGCCTACCATGTGGGAGATCGCGTGGACCAGGCCGAGCCCTTTGAGAAACGCGATGCCCGCGAGGCAGGAGCCCATGAGCATGCCGCCGCGGGCTGCCATATTGTCGGGCTCACGTACTGCGACGGGCAGCCATTTGGAGACCAGCGCCAGCCCCTCAAGCGCCAGACCATCGCAGAGCGGGTGGAAGCCTGGCACCAGATAAGCTTCGATCGCATGGGTCATGGCATCCGCCCCGGTCCAGGCGGTCAGATGCGGAGGCAGGCCGATGGTGAGGGCCGGGTCGAGCAGGGCGAGGCTCGGTTTCAGTTCAGGGTGCCAGATGCAGAATTTCATCCCCTTGGCCACATGGGTGACCATGGCCGTGCTCTCGGTCTCGGCGCCGGTGCCGGCCGTGGTGGGGATGGTGATGAGCTTGGGAAATTCGCTGGCCGTGATCTCGGGAACGGGCTGTTCGAATTCAAAGGCCCAGAGGTCGACCTCGTTCAGGGCCGTCAGGCAGATCGACTTGCCACCATCCATCGCGCTGCCGCCACCGATTGCGATCACCGCGTCATGGCCGCCCGCGCGAAACAGCGCCCGGCCTGCGCCGATCTCGTCATCGCGCGGGTTGGGTGAGATGTCGAAGAAGAGGTCGGAGGCGAGGCCTGCCTGGGTGAGGTGGTCTTGCAGCTGGGCAATGAAGGGGAGCTGGTGGCTGCCTCGATCGGTCACCACCAGTGGCTTGGTGATGCCAAGGGCTTGGCATTGCGCGCCGATCTCTGCCAGGCGCCCTGGGCCATAGGCGATGGGCACCGGGAAGCTCCAATCCTGGGGCGCCAGCATCTCGTCATCTGTCATGATGCGCCTCGTCTGATGATCTGAGGCGGATCGAAGGCAGTGACCTCGGGCAGCGGGCCTTCAAAGCGTTCGATCTCGACCAGGCAGGAATGGGCGGTCGGACCCTGGCCCAAGCTGGAGGTGCCTTTGTCACGGGTCAGCACGTTCGGATTGCCATGCTTGCAGAGACCATCGGGCCCCGGATCGTACCAGGCACCGGTGCTCATCTGCACGACGCCGAGGCGCAGTGTCTCGTCGATCACAATGCCGCCGAGACAGGCGCCGCGGTCGTTGAAGACGCGCACGATCTCGCCCGCCGTCAGGCCCCGTACGGCTGCGTCATCGGGGTGGATATGCACCGGCTCCCGCCCCTCGATCTTGGACGCGCGGCTATGGCTGCCATGGTCGATCTGGCTGTGCAGCTTGGTCTTTGGTTGGTTCGAGATCAGGTGGAGCTTGTAGCGCCCGACCTCGCCGAGCCATTCATAGGGCGCGCGCCAGACTGGGTGGCCCGGACAATCCTCATAGCCGAAGCTTGCGACCGTGTCCGAGAAGATCTCGATCTTGCCGCTGGGGGTGGCGAGCGGATTGGCCTCTGGGTCCGCGCGGAAGGCGCTGAGCATGACGATTTGCTCAGCCGGAGGTGCGACCTTGAACCAGCCCTTGGCGCGGAAGGTCTCGTAATCGGGCATCTGGATGTCGCTTTTGCCCGCCCGGATCTGGCTTTGCTCATAGATCCAGCGCTGCCATTCCGGCTCATCGCGGCCTTCGGTGAAGGCTTCTTCAAGGCCCAGCTCGCGCGCGATGCCGCGGAAGATCTGGAAGTCATTGCGCGCCTGGCCAAAGGGCTCGGTCAGTTGCGACATGGAAATGACGTAAGGGTCGCGGGAGGTGAGCGCGATGTCCTGACGCTCCAGCGGTGTGGTGCAGGGCAGGACGATATCGGCGTTTTTGGCGAGCGTGTTCCAACACCACTCATTCACGATGATCGTCTCTGGCTTGCGCCAGGCCCGCATCATGCGGTTGAGGTCCTGGTGGTGGTGGAACGGGTTGCCACCGGCCCAATAGACGAGCTTGATATCCGGGTAAGTGTAGCTTTGACCGTCGAAATCGAACGCCTCGCCGGGGTGGAGCAATAGGTCGCTTATCCGGGCGACGGGGATAAAGCTCTCAACCGGGTTGGCGCTCTTCGGAAAGGCTTGCCCTGGGATCTGCGTATACTGCCCTCCGATGTGATTGGTCGCGCTGTAGCCAAAGCCAAAGCCGCCGCCAGGCAATCCGATTTGGCCGAGCATGGCGGCCAGCGTGATCGCCATCCAGAACGGTTGCTCGCCATGGTGCTGGCGGGTGAGGGACCAACTGACCGAGATCATGGTGCGCCGCCCTGCCATCTGCCGGGCCAACTCGCGGATGGTCTCGGCCGGGATTTCGCTGATCTCGGCGGCCCAATCGGCGTCCTTGGGCGTGCCATCGGTCTCGCCCATCAGATAGGGGCGGAACTGGTCAAAGCCATGCGCATAGCGCTCGAGAAAGGTGCGATCGGTGAGCGCTTCGCTCTCGATCGTATGGGCGAGACCCAGCATGAGCGCTGTATCGGTGTTTGGACGCGCGGCCAGCCAGTCACCGCCCACATCCTCCAACAGATCGCTTTTCAGCGGGCTGATATTGACGAAATGGATGCCCGCAGCGCCTGCCTCGCGCAGATGGCGGCGCTGGTAGTGATCGCCTGTGCCACCTTGCCCGATCTGGCCGTTCTTCAAAGGGACGCCGCCGAAGCAGACAAACAGCTCGGTGTTCTCCTGGATCGACTCCCAGCTGGTGCAGGTCTCGAGAAACGCCCGGTAACTGCCCAGGATATGAGGCACCATCGCCTCGGCCGCGGCGAAGCTGTAGGTGAATTTCGAGCTGGTATAGCCACCGATGCAATTCAGGAAGCGGTGCAGCTGGCTTTGTGCGTGGTGGAAGCGCCCGGCGCTCGCCCAACCATAGGAGCCGCCATAGATCGCCTGGTTGCCATGGGCTGTTCGCACCCGGTCGAGCTCTTGCGCGGTCAGGCGCTCGGCCTCCTCCCAACCGATCTCGACAAAGGGCTCTCTCCCGCGCAGATCGCTCCGCGAGCCCGGCCCACCCTCCAGCCAGCTTTGGCGCACCATCGGGGCCGAGATCCGCGTCGGCCCGTCCTGAACATCGATGATGCCGGGGCCGATCGGGGAGGGGTCGCTATCCTCCTCAAAAGCCAAAAGTTCCTGCACCCGGCCATTGCTGACCCGCGCCCGGTACGTGCCCCAATGGGAGCTGGTTAAAGGAAGATCGCTTTGATCCGACATTGGCCTGCCCAACTGCTCACATGTGATCGATCTTCCTTACATGGTTTGTGCCGAGAACAACATTGGGATCCGTGAAACTTTCAGTGCGCGACCGGCCCGACAATTTCACACGACGCGGCCAAAGTCCGGTGGACAAGGGCTGGATTTATGAATATCACGCGTCAGCGTTTTCGAGCCCTAAGGCTTGGACGCCCAAGCTTCGTAAGATGCGTTGCGATGCTGACGGCTTGGGGGATGTGCTGCAAGGTGCGGCAGCGGACTGTAAATCCGCCGGGGTGACCCATGCCTGGTTCGATTCCAGGATCCCCCACCACTGACTTTCCGCTTTGGTTTACGGGTTCTCTGCGAGCGCGAAGTTTGGAGGTCGGTTCTGCCATGAATTCTCACCGGCGCCGATCTTGCGTCCCTCAGAGTAGAGAGCGGACATATAGACGGGATCGAAGGCTTCGGTTTCGGGATGGGAAAAGTCCTTTGGCACCCAAAGCACATTGAAGTCGATGTCGTCGCGGACGGTGACTGCATAGATCTGATAGAGATCGCCTGTACCGGACCCGCCGATCAGGCTCGAGACTGCTTTTCCTGCGATCGATAGCACACCGAGATCCACGGGCTCGTAGGCTTTCTCCAGACTGTTATTGACGATGACATAAAGCTTACGGTCGATCGAAGTGCCCAGAGCCTGATCAACGATGGTGATTGGCAGCTCTGGGCTGAAGACCATGACCTGCTGGGTCGCGCCGCCGTCGACATGCAGCTCATCTCGGATTTCACCATCTTGCGTTTCGGTTGGGATCAGGACCGGCGGGAAAACCGCGGGAATTGCTGAGGAGGCGCGGACCAAGTCACGGATCAAGGTAACCGCATTCGGGTGACGAGAGCGGGCAATCTGCGTCACGTTCCAGATCACAGGCCGCGCGAAGTCGAGATTGGTCGTTCCAATCAGCAGAATTCGACCCTTCTCGGCTTCCAGCGCCAGCGACTCGACGATCTCATCATCGATTGTCTCATCAATAAGGGCGTTGTAACCGCTGGTATCGCTGAGCGAGCTGCCCCCTGTGAGGGCAGAGAAGGGCGACGGTTCGAGGAGTTGGTCTGTGGAGTACTCAGTATAGAACCGGCGCAGATCGTCGTCATACTCAGGGCCTAGAAAGGCAAACAGAGCGATTATAGCGCCTGTGCTGACGCCAGAGACGACGTCGAATGCCGGTCTATCACCACGTTCGGTCCAACCGGCTAAAACGCCTGCGCCAAAAGCGCCATCTGCGCCGCCACCAGACAGAGCAAGTACCGTTTCCGTAACTGGCTCGCCAGATGAAATTTGATCGCCGTGCATGTTCTCAGCGCGCTGGATCAGCGATGTTTTCAGATCTTCCAGTCTCTCGTTCGAGATATCATCGCCCCAGACCCGAAGGACCCCGGGGATCCCGTATGGCGAAGCGGTCGCGATATCTCCCGCTTCAGTTGGTAGTCGGGTTTCGGAGGCGCAGGCGGATACGAGCAGGAGTGCCAAAAGAACGTGAAGCCGCCTCATGCCGGAACCTCTGCTTTGGCGGCGCTTTTGGCGGCTCGACCACGGGGCCGAAGCAGGAAGTAACAAAGAGGAGGTACAACGATCAGCGTCAATGGCGAGGCGATCAAGAGCCCGCCGATCATCACTGTCGCCATCGGCTCGAATAGAGCACCCCCGGTCAGCGCCATCGGCATCAAACCAAAGATCGTGGTCAGCGAAGTAAGCATGATCGGCGTCGCCCTGGCCTGTGCGGCCGTCGCTATGGCCTCGGCCAACTCCAGCTTCTCGCGCTCGATATCGATCTGATTGATCAGAACAATGGCGTTGTTGATGATGATACCCATCAGCGACATAAGTCCTAGCATCGCGAAAAAGGACATTGGCTGGCCTGTTGCAATCATCGCGTAAGGCGCTCCGATGACAATCAAAGGGATTGTCAGGAAGGTCGCTAAGGATCGGCGCATCGAGTTGAACTGAAACACCAACGCTGCCAGCATAACGCCGAGCGCCATCGGGAGATTGCCACCCATCTGACCCATCACGTCGTCGCTGTCTTCAAGCTCTCCGCCGATGAAGATTTCGTACTCTGGCCCTAGATCCAAGCTGTCGAGTGTCGGTTGGATCTCTGCCAGTGTATCCTGGGCACTGAGCGGGGCAGAGCGCCCTGAGATGATGATCTTGCGAACTTGGTTCTCTCGCCGGATCTCGGAGTATTCGAGCGTTGGGCTGAAATCCGCAACCTGATCGATCGTGATCAATTTACCTGCGGTCGAGATCGAGAGGTTTGCGAGGTCTTCGACACTGTCTCGACTGGCGGTAGTCGCCCTCATCACAATCGGGATCTGATCATCGCCCTCACGGAAGGTGGAGTATTCGGTTCCCGAAAAGTAGGCATCCATAACTTCGGAGATATCTCGAGAGGTGACACCGAATTCTCTCGCTTTGTCCTGTGCGATGTCGACGGTAACTTTCAGGACTTTGTTTCCCCAATCGCTTTCATTCTTCACGACCTCGGGCAGGGTGGCAAAGGCGGCCTCAACCTTGCGCGCTGCACTCGTCAGGACCTCGCCATCCGGGCCGGAGATCTCAACGTCAACGATCCCGGACTCTGAGCCGCCTTGTGGCAGTCGGGTAACGCGGAACTGGGCCTCGGGAAAGCGCTCGAGGAAGACGCGGCGGGAGCGTAACACCATGGCTTTCGCACCGGCCAGATCCGCAGTGTTGACCTGGAAGAAAGCACTCGCTGCGTCGGGATCGGCTGGGTTGAGTCCTAGGTTAAACCGTGGCCCGCCACTGCCAATGTAGACCGTACTGTTGACAACTTCTGGATTGTTTTCCGCATCCACGAGCCAGTCCTGGACGCGGAGCGCCATGCTCTCGGTTTCTGAGATCGCAGCGTCTTTCGGCAGATCCATATAGATCAGGAAATCCGCACGTTCGCTGAATGGAAACATCTCGAACTTGAGTTGGCCGAATTGCGTCACGCTAAAGGCGACGGCGCCGAAGGCAAGCGCGGTCAGTGGCAGCCCGAAGCGCATCAGCCGACGGACGAACGAGCCATAGAGACGGATCAGAAGACCGGGCCCCTGGCCCGCCTTCGGATCTCGCTTGAGGATCAGCGCGCAGAGGTAGGGGAGGATGTACAGAGCCGTGATCCACGAGCCCAACAGCATGGAAGCAACGACCGCCCCAAGCGAGAACGAGAAATCACCTTCGGTCCCATCGATTAACAGCATTGGCAAAAAGGCTGAGACCGTTGTGATCGAGGCAACGCCCAACGGGATCAGAAACTGCGATCCAGCAGATTTGGCGGCCTCTTCCGGCTCCATCCCATCATTGATCCGGTTGCCGATATCCTCGACCACGACCAGCCCGTTATCAACGAGAAGGCCGAGAGAGATGATCACAGCGGCGATCGAAACTTGTTCGATATCCACACCAATGAAACTCATGGAAGTGAGGGCAAAGCAGATCGTAAAGGGCACGATGCAAGCGACAACGATGGCAGATCGCAAGCCAAGGAAGACAAGCATCACGACCAGAACGATCACGAAGGTCTGGCCGACGTTTTCAAGCGCGTTGTTCACCGATGTGGTCACATTCGTCTCTTGGAAGGTCGAGATGTTCAGCGCGATCCCGATGGGTTGGCTGCTCTCGAAATCCTGCAGGGCTTGGCGCAGACGAACCCCGAGATCTTGTATATCTGTCTCAGGCGACATCTCGATCGCGGCAACAATGGCTGGCTGATCATTGTAGAAAACCGGTGTTTCTTTGGGATCCACATAGCCGCGGCGAACGCTGATCAAATCTGACAATCGGACAAAGCCTGAGAGACCATCGACTTTGGTTAGAACGCCCTCGATCTCCTCAATCGTTCTAAGGTCGCCATTGGCTTCTAGGACGATACTGGTTCCACCGGCATCGATCTCTCCGGCCGGAAGGATGACGTTCTGCGCTTGCAGATCGTCCAGGAGCTGCTCCAACTGCACTCCGACCGAGGCGATTTTGCGAATATCAACCTCAAGCCAAACTCGCTCATCCTGCTCGCCGTAAAGGCTGACCTTGGTGACGCCGTCAACCCGGAAGAGTGCGGTTCTCAGGTCGTCAGCGATATCGTCTAATTCGGCTAGGCTGAAACCGTCACCCGTGATCGCAATCGTTGCAATCGATACGTCGCCGTAGTCGGTGTTTACGAAAGGTCCTGAAGTTCCATCAGGAATATCGGCTACGACATCGCCCATCTTGTTGCGCAGATCTTCCCAGGCGGATTCAATTCCAGCACCTTCGACAAGGTCGTAGAGGTGCACATAGATCAGCACTTCACCCGATGTGACGATGGTCTCGATATCCTCGACCTCGCCAATCTCGCGGATCTTGCGTTCGATCGGGATGGCGATCAGGTTTTCGACCCGCTCTGGCGACATGCCGTCGAAACTGGCGCTAACGACGGCTGTTCGGATCGTGATCTCGGGGTCTTCGCGCTTTGGGATACCTGTGTAAGAGAAGATCCCCATCGCCAGGATCAGGAGCATCATTAGGGCGGTGAACCGAGTTTTATCGAGCCCAAACCGGGTTAGGAAATCCATCGATCAACCCTCCGGTGCAAGCAATTTGACTTCCATTCCTTCACGTAAGAAGGTGACGCCTTTGGTCGCGACGTGTTCGCCCGGTTCCAGCCCCTTAATGACCAGAAACTGGTTGCCCCGGATGCCTGCCATAGTCACTTGGCGTCGCTTCACTGTGCTGGTTGCGTCGTCGAAGACATAGACTTCGAGCGGCACGACCGCGTCAGGGCCTGCATCTTCGGGAATTTGGCCTTCGGGAATTGCGGCAGTAATCGGGATTAAGAAGCCCTGCGCTTCTGGGAGGGCAAACTCGAACGAGACCTCGACCGCCATACCCGCTTTTAGGATGGGTTGGACCTCCTCGAGCCTGACAACAACCGGGAAGGAGGACACAGTTCCGGCCCGCTCGCCTATTTCGCTGACGACAGCCTCCAAAACGATTGATGGATCATCCGCGAGGCGGACCTGAGCAGGTGTGCCGACGACCAAACGTCCAACGACGTCGAAGCTGACAGAGAACGAGACCTCGTAGTCGCTCTCCTCATAGAGCGAGAGCACCGTTTCCCCAGAGCTGAGCGTTGCAAAGCTCTCAGCCTCGACTGAGTCGATCACACCGTCGAATGGCGCGTAGAGTTTTGTGTCGCTCAGGTCGGCTTCTGCCGCGGCCAGGTTCTTGCGGGCCTGCGTCAGTTGGGCTTCGTATTGCAAAACTTCGGTGCGGTCTTCGTCACGGCGCACGACTGTCCCCGCCCCTCGATCGAGGAGCTGTTGGGACCGCGCCAAATCTTCTCGCGCTTGTTGAAGGGTTGCTTCGGCCTCCGACACCGACGCTTGGCGGTTTTCGATGGTGGTGACGAACTGTTCGATATCCAATTCAGCAAGGAGTTCACCGTCCTTCACACGCTGTCCGACATCGAGATTGAGCCGACCAACACGGCCACTGACCTCGAACGCGAGGACGTTCACTTCGCCGGGTTCTAGGACACCTGGATAGCGTCTGGTCGTTGCCTGTTCGACGGCATCCACCTTGGTGGTGACCAGTCCTCGGATCGGTGGCGGGGCGGTTTCCTCCTGATCGTTCTCGGGAAGGCAAGCAGAGATTACCATGACTAAAATGAGAACACTCAAGGTCGAAAGTCTCATTTTTTTCACCTTTTTGCTTGTATTCGCAGTCAGATCCCTCAATTCCCTATAGACGGGTACTCGCATTGACCCCCTTGCGACAGGACAGCGATGGTGGAAAACAGGACATTTCGTGCCGGTGACGTTGACGTGATGTCGGATGGATTGGAGTCCGGGACAGTTCATCTGACGGCGATGTCGACGATCGTCGCCTATGCGCTCTCGCGTGGTGTGACGGCCGCAGACATCACAGAAACCACTGGGTTCGAGCTCGCGACACTCGGTGACCCCGATGCGAGGGTTTCAGACGATGTTGCTCACCGGCTTTGGAACATGCTTGTTGCGGCTTTCCCGGATGTTCCCGTCACGTTAGAGGCTGCCAAGGCTGCGCCGTTCTCTACCCTCGGCGGTCTGACCCATGGGATGCAGTACGCCTCCACCCTGCGCGAGGCGGTGGCTTTCTCCAAGCGAAATGCAGGCGTGTTAGCGGACCGATTGGAGCTAACTGTAGACGAGAGTGAATCCGAGGTAAGGGTCATCTCCGTTCATCCGGCCGACAAGCTTGATGATGGATGCATGGCGGAGATGTGCACCTGTTTAGTTGCTCGGTTTTTCCGGGAAGTTCTCGGGCTAAAGAACGCTCTGCTCCGGGTTGATCTGACCCATGCACCGCGTGGCCCGCATTATGATTACGAGGCGCATTTCCTTTGCCCGGTGCACTTTCGCAAGGATGCGAATGCCTTGGTTGTCCGGCCTGAGATGTTGGACGCGCCGATCCGGATGGCTGATCCCACGCTCTTCTCGTTTGTCGAACGTCATTTTGAGATCCTTCGCTTCCAGATCGAGACAGCGCGGTCAGGACATGGACTGCAAACCTTGCGCAGAGCGATTACCGACTCGGCCGCTGCTGGGGCTTATCAGATCGATGCGGTTGTTTCTCGCGCTGGGCTCTCACGACGCAATGCCCAACGCTTGGCGGCGGCGCATGGGACCACACTGATCGCGTTGATCGAGGAGAGCCGCCAGAAAAACGCCGAAGCATTTCTGTCAGACAGTTCGGTCTCAGTCGAGATGGCGGCTTCTTTGTTGGGCTACTCCGACGATCGTGCCTTTCGCCGGGCGTTCAAGCGGTGGACCGGTCAAACACCGTCGAGTTTTCGCAAGTCCAATCTATCACCTTAGCCGCTCGGGCGTTGGGCATCTGGCGATCCAGGGGAAGATCGGCACAACCATATGACGTAGTCCGGTAAAACACTCTATTGCTCGATCCATCGATCCATGATCACTCTGCACCAAGAAAAGACTACCGTTGGGGAGGATCCAAGATGGATGAGGTATGTTGTGGCCCAGGCTATGCAAGCCCTCAGGAAGCGACCCAAGCACCTCGGGAGAAGTTGCTTTACTCGATTGCGATCTACACTGGCACTGGAATTCAGAAGCCAGATTATCTCGCGACGGTCGATGCGGATCCAGAGAGCCCGACCTATAGCCAGGTGATCAACAGGCTCGAGATGCCGGGGATCGGTGATGAGCTGCATCACATGGGTTGGAACGCCTGTTCGTCATGCCATGATGATGCCTCGATGAGCCGAAAGTACCTTTTGGTGCCGGGCGTTCGTTCGAACAATATCCATGTGGTCGACACGGCGACCAATCCACGCGCGCCGAGACTGCACAAGGTGATCGACGGGGCGGAGATCAAGCGCAAGGCCAACCTCTCGGGCCCGCATACCGTCCATTGTCTGGGTTCGGAGATCATCATCTCATTCCTCGGCGATGCGCAAGGGGAGGCGCCGGGCGGGTATCTGCATCTGGACAAGGATTTCGAAATCCTCGGACGGTGGGAGAACTCGATGGGCGATATCCCGTTCGGGTACGATTTCTGGTACCAGCCGCGCCATAATGTGATGGTGAGCTCTGAATGGGCAGCGCCGAACACTTTCATGCCTGGTTTCGATCTCGAGGAGGTCGGCCACCTGAAATACGGCCGCCGCCTGCATTTCTGGGATTTCGAGAAACGTGAGCCGGTCGAGACGATGTATCTGGGCGAGGATGGACTGATCCCGCTGGAGGTGAAGTTCCACCACGACCCCGACAGCACCCATGGTTTCTGCGGCGCGGCGCTGAGCGCCAATGTCATCCATTTCTGGAAATCCGAGGCGGGCAAATGGGAGTGGGAAAAGATCATCGATGTGGAGAACGAGCCGCATCCCGAATGGCCGATCCCGGTGCCGGGGGTGATGTCGGCGATCCTCGTTTCGATGGATGATAAGTATCTCTACCTCAACAACTGGCTGCATGGTGATATGCGCCAATACGATATCTCGGACCCACATAACCCGAAGCTGACGGGGCAGGTCTGGATGGGGGGGCTGTTGGGCAAGGCGCCGGAGGTGAACGGGGTGAAGGTCGCGGGCGGGCCGCAAAT
>JBCDAS010000014.1:0-27045 GCA_039185235.1 Pseudomonadota bacterium | reverse complement strand
TCTCTTCAACCGTTCGCGATGCACCAGCGCAGGATGCCTTTCTGCGCGTGGAGCCGGTTCTCTGCCTCGTCGAAGACGACCGATTGCGGGCCGTCGAACACTTCGGAGGTCACTTCTTCCTCGCGATGCGCTGGCAGGCAGTGCAGGAACACCGCGTCCGGATTGGCTTTCGCCATCAACTCCGCGTCGACCCGATATGGGCGGAGTTGGTTATGCCGACGCTCGCGCGAGGACACATCGTCATGCATCGAGAGCCAGGTATCCGCGATCACCACATCCGCGCCATCCGCCGCCCGGCCCGGATCGCGCTCGACTGAGAAACGCGCCCCAGCCGCGCGCGAGGCCGCGACAACCTTTGGGTCGGGATCCAGCGTCTCAGGCCCCGAGAACACCATCTCATAGCCAAAAGCCGCCGCTCCGTGGAGCCAGCTGTTGCAGACATTGTTGCCATCGCCATACCAGACGACTTTCTTGTCTGCGATCGGGCCACGATGCTCCTCGACCGTCATCACATCAGCCATGATCTGACAGGGGTGGGAGGTGTTGGTGAGCCCGTTGATCACCGGCACGGTCGCATTCTCCGCCAGCTCCATCAGCATCGCGTGCTGGAAGGTGCGGATCATGATCGCATCGACATAGCGGCTGAGGACGCGGGCCGTGTCGGCGATGGTCTCGCCATGGCCCAGCTGCATCTCCTGGCCCGAGAGCACCATGGTCTCTCCGCCCATCTGGCGGATCCCCACATCGAAGGAGATCCGCGTCCGGGTTGAGGGTTTGGTGAAGATCATCGCCACGATCTTGTTGGCAAAGGGCTGATCGGCATCTGGCGTCAGCTTACTCTGACCCGCCCGCGCCGATTTCAGCGCCAACGAGTCCTCCAGGATCGCCCGCAGCTCCGCCGCGGGCACCTGATCCAAATCCAGGAAGTGTTTCATGACGCCAGCGCCTGCCTTGACGCTTTGAAGGCTTGATCGAGACGGCGGACGCCCTCGGCCATCTCCTCCTCAGAGACGTTGAGCGCGGGCAGAAGGCGCACGACATTCTCGGCCGCAGGGACCGTGAGAATGCCCGCATCGCGCCCCGCATCGACTATCGTGAGGTTGGATGTGTCCTCGGTGATCTTGAGGCCCAGCATCAAACCCTCGCCCCGGACCTCGGCAATCTCTGGATGGTCATCGGCAAGCTCGGCAAGCTTCTGGCGCAGGAAGGCCGCTTTTTGCTTCACCGCATCCAGGAACGCGGGTTGCGACACTTCCTCGAGCACCGCATGCCCGACCGCACAGGCCAATGGATTGCCACCATAGGTCGAGCCATGGGTGCCAGGCACCATGCCAGAGGCCGCTTCCTCAGTCGCGAGGAACGCCCCCAGCGGAAACCCGCCGCCAATACCCTTGGCGACCGCCATCAGATCCGGCGTCACGCCACAGGCTTGATGGGCAAAGAGATACCCCGTGCGCCCCATCCCGCATTGCACTTCGTCAAAGATCAAAAGCGCTCCGGTCTGGTCGCAAAGCGCGCGCAGACCCCGCAGGGCTTGGGGCGAGACGGGTTTGATCCCGCCTTCGCCCAGGATCGGTTCAATCGCGACTGCCGCTGTCTTGTCGGTGATCGCCGCGATCGCGGCCTCGTAATCCCCGAAGGCGACATGGGTGAAGCCGGGCAGCATCGGCCCAAAACCCTTGGTGAGCTTCTCAGAACCCGCAGCAGAGATCGCAGCGATTGTCCGCCCGTGGAACGCACCCCCGAAGGTCACGATCTCGGTCCGGTCCTCGCCTTTTGCAGACCAGTATTTCCGGGCGGCTTTGATGCAGCCCTCCATCGCCTCGGTGCCGGAATTGGTGAAGAACACCGTGTCGGCAAAGGTCTCGGCGACCAGCTTCTCAGCCAGGGCTTTCTGTTCGGCGATCTCATAGAGATTGGAGACATGCCAAAGACGTCGCGCCTGCGTCTCCAAAGCCTCAACGAGCTTCGGATGGGCATGGCCAAGGGCGTTGACGGCAATCCCAGCACCAAAGTCCAGATATCTCCGGCCATCGGTGGTGGTGAGCCACGATCCTTCGCCCCGCTCGAATTCGAGCGGTGCCCGTGCATAAGTCGGCATAACGGGCGCGATCACTTGAATGTCTCCTTTATGATCCAGGTTTCAGTCTGTTCGAAAACACAAGAGCCCCAGAGGATCACTCCACTGGGACGCTCGAATTTCCTATGACCGCGGGCGGTCAAAATGTCAATCAGAGCGTGTTCTCAGCTCTTTAGCCGATACCCAGTGGACAGCCAGCGCCAGCAGAGCAGGGCGAGCGCAATATTCACCGCGGTGACGATCTCAAAGCCCAAAGCCGGATTGGCGTCCGAAACCCCAAGCGCTCCATACCGCGCGCCATCGATGAGGTAGAAGAACGGATTGGCCCGGCTGATCGCCTCGAAAGTCGGCGGGAGCACCGAAATCGAGTAGAACGTGCCCGAGAGGAAGCTGAGCGGGGTGATGACAAAGTTGGTGATTGCAGCGGTTTGGTCGAACTTCTCGGCAAAGATCGCGGCGAGCAGGCCCAGGAAGGCCAGCATGAAACTGCCCTGCAGGATAAAGGCCAGCATCCAAACCGGCGCGGCGGGGAGAATGCCGACAAAGGGAAAGGTCGCGAGCATGATGGCGACAGCACAGACCAGCCCCCGCGCGACACCGCCCAGAACGTAGCCCGCCAAGAGTTCAAGCGGGCTGAGCGGCGGCATCAGAGTATCGACAATATTGCCCTGAAGCTTGGCGATCATCAGGCTGGACGAGGTGTTGGCAAAAGCATTCTGGATCACAGCCATCATCAGGATGCCGGGGGCGAGGAAGACCTGGAAAGCAACATCGCTGCCTGGATCGCGCCGCTCGGCAAAGGCCAAGGTGAAGACCACGAGGAACAAGACCGCGGTTGCCACCGGGCCCAGCACCGTCTGGCTCGAGACGGTCATGAAGCGCTGTACTTCGCGCCAAACAAGGGTCTGCACGCCCAACCAATTGACCCGGCCAAATCGGCGGGCGCCCATATCCGTCGGTTCGCTCATTGTCTGAAAACCTCTTCGATCGCGAGATACCTTGTAACAATCGCCAGAGGTCTTACAATAGAGCGGTGGATCAGATGGGCCGGTGGAACCGCCCCGGCCTGTTCCCAGTCATGACTGTCTGAACCTTTTTGCAGGAGACCCTATGTCCTGGACCGATGAGCGCGTGGAAAAACTCAAAGAACTCTGGGCCGAGGGTATGAGCGCCAGCCAGATCGCGAAATCGCTGGGTGGCGTGACGCGCAACGCTGTGATCGGCAAAGTCCATCGGCTGGGTCTGTCTAACCGGAGCGCCGGCGCCTCCAGCCCATCTTCGGATGACAGCGCGGCAGCTGAAAAGACCGCGGTCAAATCGGCGGAGCCGGCCTCGGCGAAAGATCCGGAACCGGTGCAACCACAAAAACCCACACCTGCTGCGATCCCGCAACGCGTCGCACCGGTTATTCGCGATGCCAGCCAACCGCGCGCGCCCGGCTTGCCGACCCCGGAAGAGGAAGCGGCAAGAGCAACACTGGCCGAGATCGAAAAGATGGCGAAGAAGCTCACGCTGTTGGAGCTGACCGAGCGGACGTGCAAATGGCCGATCGGTGATCCAGCAGAGGACAATTTCTTCTTCTGCGGTCTGCCCTGCGCACCGTCCAAGCCCTATTGCGAGCACCATGTGGCGGTGGCCTTCCAACCGATGTCAACCCGCCGCGACCGCTCCCGCGCCAATCGCTAAACAACACCTATCGAACCAAAAGGAATGCGCGCGAAGCGCGCATACGTCTATATGCGATCGGAGAAAATGCCGTTCTGGCGAACAGCATTTTGGCCGATCGCTGGCGCCAGACTGTGATCTTGCGACTCTGTTCCGCCAAAACGCTGTTCTGCAAGAACGGCGTTTTCTAGGAACAGCATAACCGTGCGCGCGGAACGCGCGCTCCGTTTGGTTCTAGGCCTTGTAGGTCTCGTCCAGCGCATAGCCCGCAGCACGCACTGTGCGGATCGGATCGCGGTCGCCGCGCCGGTTCAGCGCTCTGCGCAAACGTCCGACATGGACGTCGACCGTCCGAGCTTCGACATAGACATCGCGGCCCCAGACCAGATCCAGGAGTTGCTCGCGTGAGAAGACCCGGCCCGGTCGTTGGATCAGGCAGTCGAGCAACCGAAACTCGGTGGGCCCAAGATGGATCTCACGCTCCGCCCGACGCACCCGGCGAGTTTCACGGTCGAGCATCAGATCGCCAAAAGTCGCCACTTCGGCAGAAAGCGTAGGGCGCGCCCTGCGCAAGAGTGCGCGGACCCTTGCGACCAGTTCCGGCACCGAGAAGGGTTTGGTCAAATAATCATCCGCGCCCGTATCCAGACCACGGATCCTGTCTTCTTCCTCACCGCGCGCAGTGAGCATAATGACCGGCGTGTCCCGGCTTTCGGCCCGGGCGCGGATCCAGCGGCAGATCTCGATCCCAGAGAGACCGGGCAGCATCCAATCCAGGATCACCAGATCGGGTTGATCCTCTTGGATCGCCAGCAGCGCGTCTTCGCCATCGCCAGAGACCCGGACGGCGAACCCCTCTTTGCCGAGGTTGTATTCCAACAGCGCCGCCAGCGCTTCTTCATCCTCAACAACCAGAACACGTGCCAACATGTCTGTCTTTCCGTTCTTCACAGTTCATCCGAGTCAGGGAACTCGCCCAGAGGATCGCCTTTCGGTCGATCATCTCCCAAAGGTTGGCCTTCAACGACGAAGTAGATCATCTCGGCGATGAAGGTCGCATGATCCCCGATCCGTTCGAGATTCTTGGCCACAAACAACAGTTGCGAGCAAAGCTCGATCGTGCGGTTATCCTCCATCATATAGGTGATCAGCTCGCGGAAGATCGAGTTGTACATCTCGTCAATATCAACATCGCGCTTCCAGACGCTGACCGCCAATGCTGTGTCGCGGACTGTGTAGGCATCCAGGACCTCAGCCACCAGGGTCTGGGTCTGTTTGCCCATCCGAACGATTGAGTTCGAGACTTTGATCGGCTGGCTCTCATTCAGATAGCGCGCGCGTTTGGCGACGTTTTTCGACAGATCGCCGATCCGCTCCAGAGCTGAGGCAACCTTGAGCGCCGCCACGATCTCGCGCAGGTCGCTTGCCATGGGCTGGCGCAGCGCGAGGAGTTGGATCGCCATCTCCTCCAGCTCCATTTCCTGTTGGTCGATACGCACATCATTGGCAATCACTTCGCTCGCCATCTGGCTGTCACGCGTCGCGATCGCCTCAAGCGCCCGACTGAGCTGCTCTTCTGCCATCCCGCCCATCTCGGAGAGCCGGGCGGCGATCTCTTTCAACTCATCGTCGAACGAAGTGACAATGTGGCGGTTCATTGCAGCATCTGTTTTCGTCATTCTGTGCGCCTTAGCCGAAGCGTCCTGTGATGTATTGCTGGGTTTTCTCATGGTCTGGATTGGTGAAGATCTTGGACGTCTCGCCATATTCCAGCACCTCGCCCAGGTGGAAGAAAGCCGTCTTTTGGCTGACCCGGGCGGCCTGTTGCATCGAGTGGGTGACGATCACCACCGAATAGGCTTTGCGCAACTCGTCGATCAACTCCTCGACCTGAGCGGTTGCGATTGGATCTAGCGCCGAGCAAGGCTCGTCCATCAAGAGCACTTCCGGCGCGGTTGCCACGGCGCGGGCGATGCAGAGGCGCTGCTGCTGGCCGCCTGAGAGGCCGGTTCCGGGCTCATCCAAGCGATCCTTCACCTCGGACCAGATCGCGGCTTTGCGCAGCGACTGCTCAACGATGTCATCAAGCTCGGCTTTATTGGCGGCCAGACCATGGATCCGAGGGCCATATGCGACATTGTCATAGATCGACTTTGGAAACGGGTTTGGTTTTTGGAACACCATGCCGACCCGGGCGCGCAACTGAACCGGGTCGATGCTTTTGGCGTAGATATCCTCGCCATCTAAGTTGATCTCGCCGGTCACCCGGCAAATGTCGATTGTGTCATTCATTCGGTTCAGGCAGCGCAGAAAGGTCGACTTGCCACAACCTGAAGGGCCAATGAAGGCCGTCACCGCGCGGTCCTCGATATCGATATCGACGCCTTTGATCGCATGCGCCTCGCCATATCGGACATCGACGCCACGGGCGGTGATTTTGTACTCGGATTCCATCATCTTTGTCCCGTTTCCTTCAGGTTACCAGCGACGCTCGAAGCGCTTGCGCAAGAGCACGGCCAAAGCGTTCATCGCGATGAGGAAGAGCAGAAGCACCACGATCGCAAGCGCCGTTTTACCATCAAACAGACGCTCTGAGTTATTATTCCAAAGATAGATCAGCGAGGGCAGGACATTCGCCTTGTCCGTCGGCCCTGTGGGCGCTTGCTGAATAAAGCTGTTCATCCCGATGATGATCAGGGGCGCCGTCTCGCCCAGTGCCTGCGCCATCGCGATGATCGAACCCGTGAGAATACCCGGCATGGCCAATGGCATGACATGATGGGTCGCGGTCTGGAGCTTTGACGCCCCAACCCCCAATGCCGCATCCCGGATCGAGGGCGGCACCGCACGGATCGAGGCACGCGCGGCGATGATGATCGTTGGCAGGCTCATCAAAGCCAACACAAAGCCGCCCGCCAATGGCGTCGATCGCGGATCCTCGGTGATTGCCTTCAAGAGCCCGTTGAAGAGATCGATGCCAAAGAGCTGCACGCCAGAGATCAGGACCGTGATCCCAAAGAGCCCGAAGACGATCGAGGGAACCGCCGCGAGGTTGTTGATGTTCACTTCGATGAGATCCGTGATCCAATTCTTCGGCGCGAATTCCTCGAGATAGATCGCCGCCATCACACCCAAGGGGAAGGCCAGACAGAACGTCACAATCATCGTCCAGAACGAGCCGACCATCGCGCCCCAGATCCCGGCAAGCTCGGCATTCGAGCTGTCAGTGCTGACAAATAGGCGCTCGTTCAGTTTGCGCTCGATGCGGCCTGCGCGAATGAAATTTTCCATCCAGACGATTTGTTGGTCAGAGACATTGCGCGAGTTCTCAGGCCGCTCCATCAGATCAGCGGTCCATTCACCTTCCGCTGCGGGCGAGAAGTCCTGCAGCACCTCCATGATAAAAGCATCCGCTTTGTCAGACGAGAGTGCGGTGACTTTCATCCAGCCACCATTTGCACTGACGAGGAGCGAAGGATGGGTCTCATTCAGCATTAAGGTGGCGTTCGGGTCAGCGGCCTGAGCGTCCAGGCTCACCGCTTTCTGCAAGGCCTGATCGCGGCGGGCGGTGAAGCCCTCGAGGGCGGATTGCAGGCTTTCACGCTCCGCATCATCGGCGACGTTTGCGAGGTTGCCTTGGGTCACCCGGATCGCGTTGTCTTGCCGTGCAGCCTCGCGGCGCGCGAGGCGAGCCTGGTTGACCAGATCAGCGCGGAGTGCGTCGCGGGCGCGCGCTAGAGCACCGCTTTCAAAGCGAAGTTCGACAGTGTCGCCGAACTCTTTGATGATCAGTTTGCCGCCACTTCCCGCGTCTTGAAGCGTGCCAATGCCACCCTTCATATACATCTGCAGCTCATCATCCAGGAGTGCGGGGTAGAGATAACGTTGATCGACGAGCTTAAGGTCTGCCTTCACCGCATCCCCCAGCTCGAGCCCGGCATCGGTTGAGAGCAGCGCATAGAGCTGGCGACGCTCAGTCCGCGTCACGCTCCGGCCCACCATCTCTTTCAGCCCTTCGCGCACGGGTTTGTCGAGGACCGCCCGGTACGCCGGATCGGGGTTGCGCAGACGCTCCAGATCGCTGTCCTCGACCGTCACTTGCAGGTCGATATCGACATAATACTCATACATCACCGAGGCGGCCTTGGTGATCACGGTCGAGATCAGAATGCCGAGCGCACAGGCCGCCAGAACAATCGCCAAGATGCCATAAGCCTTTAGTCGCCATTCGGCCCAGTGACGCTGGCGCGACCGCCGGCTCGCCGCTTCGGATGTGTGCCGCGCTGAGAGCGCTGTCATATCAACCATTGCCATCTCTCACGCCCCTCAATCATACATCTCGCGATAATGCCGAACGATCCGAAGCGCGATGATGTTCAGGATCAGGGTCACGAAGAACAGCACGAAACCCAGCGTATAGGCTGGCCCCGCCGCGGTTGAGGCGTCCGTGTCACCGAGGATTAGCATGACGATTTGTACGGTGACGGTGGTGACCTCCTCCAGCGGGTTCCAGGTCAGGTTGGCGCCCTGTCCCGCGGCCATCACCACGATCATGGTCTCGCCAACAGCGCGCGAGATCCCCAGAAGAACCGCCGAGACGATCCCAGGTAGGGCTGCGGGCAGGATCACTTTGCGCATGGTCTCGGCCTTGGTTGCGCCCAGCCCATAGGAGCCATCGCGCAAACTTTGCGGCACGGCATTGATCACATCATCCGAGAGCGAAGAGATGAAGGGGATGATCATGATCCCCATGACCACACCCGCCGCCAATGCCGATTGCGCCGAGACATCGAGGCCAATCGACTGCCCAGTGTCGCGGATAAAGGGCGCAACCGTGATGGCTGCGAAGAAGCCATAGACCACGGTCGGAATGCCGGCGAGGATCTCGAGCAGCGGTTTCGCCCAACTGCGCACACCGGGAGAGGCGAAGTCCGAGAGGTAAACGGCGGCGAAAAGACCGATCGGCACCGCAACCGCCATCGCGATGATCGTGATCATCAGGGTTCCGGCAAAGAGCGGGATCGAGCCGACCCTATTGTGATCCATCTGCCCAGCCTGCACGCCCGAGAGCGGACTCCATGTCGTGCCAAAGAAGAAGCTGGCCCAATTGCCGTCGATCTGGACGATGAAGAAATTCAGCGTCTCGCCCAGCAGCGACAGGACGATCCCGATGGTCGTCAGGATGGCAATCGCTGCCGAGGCTTGCAGGATGATCGTGAGGATACGCTCGGACTGGTTGCGCGCCCGGAAACGCGCGCTGACCTGACGCAGCGTGAGAAAGCAAGCGATGCCTGCGGCGAGAAGAACGCCGATCATCACAACCCAATCGCGCATCCCATTCACGGAGGCATAGAGGACCGAAAGCTCTTGGCGCATCTCATCGGTCTTTGACGCGATCCCTCCAGTGGCAAGGCTGATCGCATCTGAGATTGCAAGATCCCGCTCGATCTGGCGCATGTCAGGAGCGGCTGTGGCGGCTGCGTCCTGCATCGCGTTGGAGACGTAGGAGGACATCGCCGAGTTCAGCACCAAGAAGACGCCGAGCCCCGCCAGCAAGACCCATAAAAGACAGTAGAGACCGTGATAGCCGGGGCGGGAGTGCAGGATGGCTGTACTGCCGTGCGCGGACGCAACAGCCCGGCTTCGTCCAACGACGAACGCAACCAGTGCCAGGATCACCATCGCCAACAAAGACAACGAGATCATCGTCTGCCCCCCCCGGAGCGAACTACGCCTTAGGAGCCGCGAGCGATCGCTCGAACAGCACCGCGGCGGCGTTAAAAGAGAACATGTCTTAGAGTTGGCTGGGCGGGGATCGCTCCCCGCCCAGGTGATTTGATCACTTCAGCTTCTCGTTGCCAGTCATCACGGTCAACGAGGTCACGCGCGCCGCGTTCTCCTCGTGCTCGGCCACTGGCAGCGGGATCAGACCTTTTTCGGTCAGGTAGCCTTCATCGCCCGAGGCGCGCTCATTCACGAACTCGGATGCGTATTCTTCGATACCTGGGATGACGCCAACATGGGCCTTCTTGATGTAGAAATACATCGACCGCGAAACCGGATAGTCGCCCGAGGCAATGTTCTCGAAGGTCGGCTCGACGCCCCCGATCACAGCGCCTTTGAGTTTGTCAGCGTTTTGGTCCAGGAAGGAGAAGCCAAAGACACCAACGGCATCCGGGTTGGCTGTCAGCTTTTGCACGATCAGGTTGTCGTTCTCGCCCGCATCGACATATGCACCGTCATCGCGCATCTCAACGCTTTTGCAGGTGGCTTTATCGAGGCCAGCGGCGCTGCAGCCTTTTTGGATGGCCAGCTCTTCGAAAGCGTCACGGGTGCCCGAGGAGGGCGGGGGGCCGAGGACTTCGATTTTGATCGCCGGCAGCGACGGGTCGATATCCGACCACATTGCTGGCTCGCCTTGGCCTTTGGCGAGGGCTTTGAACAGGACTTCGCGAGTAAGGCCGTTGAAGGTGGTCGCGCTCTTGGCATTTGCAACGACGATGCCGTCGAAGCCAACGACCGATTCAACGATCTCGGTCACACCGTTTTCGTTGCAGAGCTTCCACTCTTTGGCCTTCATCCGGCGCGATGCATTGGTGATGTCCGGATGCTCAGCGCCAACGCCGGCGCAGAAGAGCTTCAGACCACCGCCCGAACCGGTCGATTCAACGACAGGCGTTTTGTATTCGGTGATCTTACCGAATGTCTCGGCAACAGCGGTCGAGAAGGGGAACACGGTTGACGAACCAACGATTTGGATGGTGTCACGAGCCTGGGCAGCTCCGGCCACTGCTAAGCCTGCGAGCACAGCAGCGGTGCCGAGAAGGGTGCGTTTCATAGATTGTCTCCAGAGGTCTCTGTCGAGGGCGGTTTTCATGCCGCACCACCTAGTGAAGTCATGTGTAGGTTTCGTGACAGTTCTGACACGGAGTGATGACTCCGGCGAAAAAAGCCAACAAATCTCGATTTTGTCGACAAAACGCGGATTAAGTTGCGGCAAAGATCGAAAAGCTTTAACGAAATTTCGCTGATTTGGGGCCTATGCTGCGTCTGCGGGCTGGTTATCCACAACATCTGCCACCTGCGTAACCGGCAGCCAGACTGTGAAAGTCGAACCCTGGCCGATCTCCGAATCGATCTCAAGGTCGCCGCGATGGCGGTTTAGGATGTGTTTGACGATGGCGAGGCCAAGCCCCGTGCCGCCCTTCTCGCGCGAGCGGCTGACCGAGACGCGGTAGAATCTCTCGGTCAGGCGCGGCAGATGTTCCCGCGCGATGCCGGGCCCGCGATCGGTCACCGAGATCCCGATCATGTCGGGTTTGCTGGCATCCTCCGGCTCGATCGCGATGGAGACCGTGGTGCCAGAGCCGCCGTATTTAATGGCGTTCTCGATCAGGTTGCGGAACACCTGAGCGAGCTCTTCGCGATTGCCGCGCACATGGGGCAGCTCGCTGGAGGAGGCGACCTCGAGTTTCACATCGTTTTCCTCGGCGATCGCGGTCAGCGCCTCGGCAGTCTCCCACACGATACGGCGGATCGGTTGGGTCTCTCGCGGGGGGATCCGCTCGTTCAACTCGATCCGGTTGAGCGAGAGCAGATCCTCGACCAGACGTTTCATACGGTCGGTTTGCGAGGCCATCAGATCGAGGAACTTGTCAGTCGCCTCGGCATCGCCCCTCGCATGGCCTTGCAGCGTTTGGAGGATCCCGGCGATCGAGCTGAGCGGGGTCTTCAACTCATGGCTCGCATTGGCAACGAAATCGCGGTGCAGCGCCACGGCGCGATGGTTCTGGGTGATATCCTCGATCACCACCAAAACCGCCGGTGCGTCGCGGCGCGGCGGCGCGTCCTCGATCAACGCGCCAATATGGGCACGCAGGCGCACCTCGCTGTCGCGTGTGACACTGAACTGGACCGAACTGGAAAGCGCGTCCGAGACGCAAAGGTCAATCGCCTCGACCAGCTTTGGGATGCGCAGAGAGGCGCCGTGCTGTTCGGTCAGAAGCTTCCTGCCAAACAGGTTTTCCGCTTCCTCATTCGCGAACTGGATGAGCCCGCGCCCGTCGATCAGAATGACCCCCATGGGCAGACGTTCCAGCAATGCTCGTCCCTGCCCGGGCGCGAGACCTGTCGGAAGCTCTGGCTCGATGGGCGGGTCTTCAGGCTCTGGCTCGCTATCAGGCGGGATTGCGTGTTGCTCGGCTTCCGGCGCAGTAAAGATCAAAGCCATCACCGTCGCACCCACTACGGCGGACATGACGGTCATCACCGGATCAGCCCAGACCGCGTCGGCGGCAAAGCCTGTGAGCGCAGCTCCGACACCGGGGGCCAGCCTTTGATCCAGTTTGCGCAATCGAGTTCCTTTGGCTGCTCATTTTTACCTACATCTAACACAGGGCACGGAAGCTACAGAACTGGAAATACGGTCATGGGAGCGTCATATATCCCTGCGTAGCGAATCGAGACTCTGACACAGATGATCAAATACCGCCTGAAATGCGCCGAGAACCATCAGTTCGACAGCTGGTTTGCCAGTGCCGAGGCCTTTGACATGCAAAAAGAGCGGGGACTTGTGACCTGCGCGATTTGCGGCACGGACCAGGTGGAGAAGGCGATCATGGCCCCGTCGGTCGCTGTGAAGGACGAGGCGCCGCTCTCGCAACCGCAATCCCCGGCCGAGGCGGCACTTCAGACGCTCCGCCACAAGATCGAGACGGAATCTGACTATGTCGGCAAGGACTTCGCCAATGAAGCGCGGCGCATTCATTTGGGTGAGTCAGAGGCGCGCGGGATCTGGGGCGAGGCCAATCAGCAGGAGGCGAAAGCGCTGCATGACGAAGGCATCCCGGTCGCACCGATCCCCTTCATGCGCCGCGCCGACAGTTGAGATCTGCAACGATTTTCGTGCATCCGACGCTCACCTTATGGTAGAAACTGGCCATCGAGGTCACTGTTACCACCCTGATCCGGAGAACCACCATGCTCATCTATCCCACGATCGAACTGCAAAACGGCCGCTGCGTCAGCTTGATCCGCGGCCAGATGAAACAGCCCGAGATCTGGCATATTGACCCGGTGGAGAAAGCCCGCAGTTTTGCCGAGGCCGGGGCGACTTGGATCCATGTCACTGATCTGGACGCAGTGGCGGATACAGGTTCAAACGCTGAGTTGATCCAGGAGATTATCGTCAAAGCGGGGATTCCGGTCCAGGTCGCGGGTGGGGTACGCTCGATGGAGCATGTCACGAAGTGGATTGAGGCAGGCGCGGGCCGAGTGGTCATTGGCACTGCCGCTGTTCGCCAGCCCAACCTCGCGAAGACGGCGGCGAAACTCTACCCGGACCAGATCGTGATCGCGGTCGACTTCCAGGATGAGAAGGTCGTGATCGAGGGGCGGACCGAGGCGAGCGCTTTCTCGCCCGTCGACTTCATCAGACAGTTCGCAGGCGCGCCGCTCGCCGCGATTTTGCTGACCGATATCGACCGCGATCTGGATGAGCCGGGCTCCTCGATCGCGCTCACCTCGGCCATTGCGCGGGAGACGGAGACACCGGTGATCTCGTCGGGTCTGGTCAAGTCGCTCGATGACGTCTCGGCGCTGAAATATGTCTACAACATCGCTGGCGTGATCATTGGACGGTCGCTCATGGCCCAGGATGTGGATCTGAGTGAGGCGATCCTAACGGCGCGACCCGAACCAGAGAGGATTGCCGCTTTCCAATAGGTTGCGGGAGGCAATCGCACTCGCTATAGGGACGCAGCATTGCGGCCCAGGGTCGCGCATGGCCTATCCCCAGGAGCTTTATCAATGCCCCGCCCCGCCCCCCGGCTCGTCATGAAGTTCGGCGGAACCTCCGTCGCTGATCTTGACCGTATTCGCAACGCCGCCGCCAAGGTGAAGCGCGAGGTTGAGCGGGGCTATGAAGTGGCGGTTGTGGTCTCGGCCATGTCGGGGGAGACGAACAAGATGGTAGGCTATGTCGGCGATGCGGCCCGGCCTCCCGGTTCCAACGCGGGCGGTCTTTATGATGCGCGGGAGTATGACGCTGTGGTCTCGTCGGGTGAGCAGGTGACTTCGGGTCTGATGGCCTTGACGCTCCAGGAACTGGGCGTGCCGGCCCGCAGCTGGCAAGGCTGGCAAGTGCCGGTGCATACCTCTGGCGCCCATGGGGCCGCCCGGATCGAGGAGATCAACACCACCAATCTGGACCGCAAATTCGACGAAGGCTTGCATGCGGTGATCGCGGGCTTCCAGGGCCTGGGCCCTGACAACCGGATCACGACACTGGGCCGGGGCGGCTCGGACACCACAGCCGTTGCTTTCGCGGCCGCCCTTGGCGCCGAGCGCTGCGATATCTATACAGATGTGGATGGTGTCTACACGACCGACCCGCGGATCGAACGCCGGGCGCGCAAGATCGACAAGATCTCGTTCGAAGAGATGCTGGAGCTTGCGTCGTTGGGCGCCAAAGTGCTCCAGACCCGCTCGGTCGAGCTTGCCATGAACCACAAGGTCCGCCTGCAAGTCCTCTCGAGCTTTGAGGACAAGCCTGGCACGCTGGTATGCGATGAGGAGGAAATCGTGGAAAAGAACGTCGTCAGCGGCATCGCCTATTCGCGAAACGAGGCGAAGCTCACCCTCCTGAAAGTGCCAGATCGCCCCGGCGTCGCGGCGGCAATTTTCGGCCCGCTGGCAGAGGCTGGGGTGAACGTGGATATGATCGTCCAAAACATCTCGGAGGACGGGGCGACCGACATGACCTTCTCGGTCTCCACCGATGAGGTGGAGAAAGCGCGCCTGGCGTTGGAGGCAGCCCGCGGCGATATCCGCTATACTGATCTGGTGGTTGATGATGACGTTGCGAAAGTATCCGTGGTTGGGATAGGGATGCGCAGCCATGCAGGGGTCGCACAGAAAATGTTCGCCGCCCTCGCAGCGGATGGCGTGAATATTCAGGTCATTACCACTTCCGAAATCAAGGTCAGTGTTCTGATCGACCGGAGGTATATGGAATTGGCGGTCCAAGGGCTCCACAAAGCCTTTGGGCTGGAAGCGGCCTAGGGGGCCGCGACGGAGGGAGGGCAGCCATGCCCGCCGACACCGGAGGATCGCGGGCCTTGCTCCGCACTCTGCGCGCCGTGCTCGCGGGCGACGGAGGGGGTCAACAGCGCCTCGATCAGGTGGTGCGGCTGGTCGCCAGCAATATGGTGGCCGAGGTGTGCTCGATCTATCTCAAGCGTGATGAACGCACGCTGGAGCTTTGCGCGACCGAGGGTCTGAACCCGGAATCGGTCCATACGGCGCGGCTGCGCGTGGGCCAGGGCCTGGTGGGCCGGATCGCGGAGCGGGCACAGCCGATCGCCACCGATCACGCACAGATCGAGCCAGGGTTCCGCTATCTGCCGGAGACGGGCGAGGAGATCTATCAATCCTTCGTCGGCGTGCCGATCCAACGTTTGGGCGAGATCATGGGCGTCATCGTGGTGCAGAACCGCACCGCAAGGCGCTACACCGATGATGAGGTCGAGGCTTTGGAGATCGTCGCCATGGTCATCGCCGAGATGACCGAGGCGGGGGCGTTTCTGGGCTCGGACGGTGTTCTCGCCGGGCCCGGACGCCGGTCTGGTCCTGTGATGGTCGAGGGCACGTCGGTCTCTGAAGGGCTGAGCGAAGGGACTGTGTTCCTGCATGAGCCGCGCCTCGTCGTCTTCGACCCGATTGCCGAGGACATCCCGACCGAGCGCAAACGCCTCGCCGACGCGATGGAAGAGCTGCGCGACGATATCGACCAATTGGTCGAGAGCGACGCGCTGGGCGGCGATGGGGAGCATCGCGATATCTTCCACGCCTATCGCATGTTCGCCCATGACAAGGGCTGGAATAAGCGCCTGCACGAAGCCATTGAAAGCGGGCTCGCCGCCGAAGTCGCTGTTGAAAAGGTCCAATCCGCCGCCCGGGCGCGGATGGAGCGCGTCTCAGACCCCTATCTGCGCGAGCGGCTGAATGATCTGGATGACCTCGCAAACCGGTTGCTTCGGATTTTGGCGGGGCCGGACGGGATCGATGAGATGCCGGATAACGCGATTCTGATCGCCCGGAACATTGGGCCGGGGGAGCTGCTGGAGCTTGGCAAGAAGATCCGTGGCTTGGTTCTGGAGGAAGGATCCCTCTCCTCCCATGCCGCAATCATCGCACGCGCCATGGCGCTGCCGATGGTGATCCAGGCGGATCGGATCACCCGGGATGTGAACCCAGGCGACCAAGCGGTGCTGGATGCCACTGAAGGGCGGATCCATTTGCGCCCTGAATCCTCCGTCCAACTGGCTTTCCGCGAGAAACTGGCGCTCGAAGTCCAAGCGCGTGAGGCCTATCGCGCGCTTCTCGGCACGCCCGCGGTCTCTCTCGATGGAACCGAAGTAACGCTGAAAATGAATGCAGGCGTTTTGGCCGATCTGCCCTCGCTCCGGCAATCAGGCGCCGAGGGGGTCGGCCTCTTCCGCACCGAACTCCAGTTCATGATCCGCCAGAACTTGCCAGGCCGCGAGACCCAGGCCGCGCTCTACTCCCGCGTGATGGACGCAGCAGACAGCAAAGAGATTGTCTTTCGGACGCTTGATATCGGATCGGACAAGATCCTGCCCTTCATGCGCCGCGAGGAGGAGCCGAACCCCGCTTTGGGCTGGCGGGCCATCCGGGTTGGGCTCGATCGGCCAAAGCTCTTTCGCATGCAGATGCAATCCCTGATCCGCGGGGCGCATGGGCGCGCGCTCTCGATCATGTTCCCGATGGTAGCCGAAGAGCACGAGTTCTTCACTGCGCGCGATATGTTCCATACCGAAGTCGCGCGGCTCAGCAAACTGGGCTATGCCGCGCCTGAGCGTCTTCAGATCGGCTGTATGCTGGAGACGCCCTCCTTGGCCTTTGCCAGTGATCGGCTGTTCGCCGAGACCGATTTCATCTCGGTCGGCGGCAATGACCTCCTGCAGTTCTTCTTCGCCGCCGATCGCGAGAATGAGCGGGTGCGTCGGCGCTATGACACGCTGAGTTTCGCCTATTTGGGCCTTCTGGAGCATATCGTTGGGCGATGTGCCGCCCATGGCACGCGGCTCTCTTTCTGCGGCGAGGCGGCGGGACGTCCGCTCGATGCGCTGGCTTTCATCGCGATCGGGTTTCGCGAGCTCTCGATGCGGCCGGTCTCCATTGGCCCTGTGAAAGAGATCCTACGCCGGACGGATTTGGCAGACATTCAGAGCGTGTTGGAGCGCGCCCGCAGATCGGGCGCCGCCTCAGCCCGCGATGCCCTGCGCGCTTGGCGCGATCAAGGGCGCGAGACCTCTCCCCTGCTCCGCCGCGCCGATCGCCGCGACTAGAGCTAAACCGGATCTGATTGGATCACTCAGATCCGGTTTTGCTCAAGCATATGACTCTGGACCAAAGTTCTTTTCCAACTTGTTTCAGGTTGAAACGATTTTGGTCTAGCACCAAATCTAGCCTCCAAAACCCACCGTCACACCGGTCTCCCTCGCAGATGCCAGCAGGCCCGTGCGCCCGGGTGGGTGGGTCGGCGCCGAGGAGCAAACCGCATCGACCTTGCATGGGAGGGCGCACGGGCCTGCGGGGCACGTCGAACGGATGCCGGCCAGCCTTCCTGAGAAACAGCTCTCGCTCGCTAGGCCTCTCAAGTCTGCTTGCGTTTCATGCGCTTCTCCGGACCAGCGCCATGAAACAAAGCGGAGTGGGCGAAGATCTCACCCAACCGGTCTGTCTCTTGTCTGCCTGAGAGGACACTCTCAACAGCATCTGCGCTTTCTCCTCGCCTGATGCAGGTGGAATCGCTATTCTGCGAGCATGCCTGCTCGCTTCGTCCTCGCGTTCTTTGCGCTTTTGTTGAGTACCCAGCCGGTGATCTCGCTCGAGCTGGACCGTCTGCGAATGCTCACCGTCGAGGAGCATGTGCCCTGGCGTGGTGTCGGCCGGGTCAATATCGCAAACTACTCCGAACGGGGCATGTGCACGGGCACTCTGATTGCCGAGCATTTGGTCCTCACGGCCGCTCATTGCGTGGTCTCGGAGCGGACGGGCAAGACCCACGCGCTGTCGAATATTCACTTCGTCGCCGGGTGGCGCCAAGGTCAGCGGGTCGCGCATTCACTGGCCAAAGAGGTGATCGTCCATTCGGATTATGACCCGAGGCGGCAATCGGATCTCGATCTCATCTCAGCCGATCTTGCGGTGATCAAACTCGAAACACCGATCCCCGAGGAAACCGCACCCTATTTCCTCGTCGCCCCCTCGCCTGGCAAAGACAGCGCGCTCACCTTGATCAGCTATCGCCGCGACCGGGCCCATGGCCTGACCCGTCAGAGGGGCTGCAAGATCCTGGGCGAGAAAGGCAGTGTCATGGCGCTTGGCTGCGATGTGACCTATGGCGCCTCCGGCTCACCTGTTTTCACTGAAGTCAGCGGCGAGACCCGTTTGATCGGTGTCATCTCGGCCATGAGCCGCCCAGATGGTCGCGCGGTCGCTTGGGCCGTCCGGGTCGACAAAGCGCTTCTGGAAGTTTTGGACCGGGTCGATTGACCCCCTCTTGATCCGCCGAAACCGCCTTCCTATCTCGGTCTTGTGCGAGCGCCGATCCTCGGGCTCGCAGACATCCGGCCCGCCAATGCTGGGGGCCATCACCGCTATATCGCTTCTAGGAGGATACAGATGCGTACTCTCGATCTTACCCCGCTTTACCGCTCTTCCGTCGGCTTTGACCGCCTGGCCAATATGCTGGACCAAGTCATGTCCCATGATGTGAGCGCGCCGAGCTACCCGCCCTACAACATCGAAAAAACTGGCGAGAATGCCTACCGCATTACCATCGCGGTCGCCGGTTTCGCTGAGGAAGACCTCAGTATCGAAGTCAAAGAGGGCGCCCTGACCGTCAGCGCGAACAAGCGCAAAGGGGACGGTGTCGAGCCTAAATACCTGCATCGCGGCATCGCCGAACGCGGCTTCGAGCGGCGTTTCCAGCTTGCCGAGCATGTGCAGGTTGCCGGTGCGAAACTCGACCTCGGCCTTTTGCATATCGACCTGTCGCGCGAAGTGCCGGAGGCGCTGAAGCCCCGCACGATCGCCATCAACGGCAAAGCGTCTCAGAAGACCATCGACGCATAACACGCCGCTAGAAACAGTCCTGAACGCCCGCATCCCCAAGATGCGGGCGCCTCTTTTTTAGGGTCCTACATACTTAACTAGCCAAAATCCCATTGACACTTTTGGCTAGTGTGGCTAGTTATGTTCTCAAGACACGAGGACATGACAATGTGCAAGAAGCCAAAGCCTGAAACTCTAAGCACCTTCCAGTTCTTTCAGCGGTTCCCGGATGAGGAAGCCGCGCGGCTGCATTTCGAAGCCCAGCGTTGGGGCGATACTCCGATTTGCGGCCACTGTGGCAGTGTAGAAGTTTCGGAGTGCAAAGACCACAAGCCAATGCCCTACCGTTGCAAGTCTTGCCGCAAGCACTTCAGCGTCCGCACAGGCACGGTGCTGGCCGAGAGCCGCCTTCCCCTTCAGAAGTGGCTGCTGGCAATCTTCATGCTCACCAGCGCCCGCAAGGGCATTCCCAGCACTCAGATGGCCCGCGAACTGGGCATCACTCAGAAGTCCGCTTGGTTCCTCGCCCAACGCATCCGCGAGACGTGGCTTAAGGATCGCGGTGGCGATATGGGCGACCACACCCAGGTTGATGAAACCTACGTTGGCGGCAAGGAAAGCAACAAGCATTCGAACAAGAAGCTTCACGCTGGTCGCGGTGCCGTTGGCAAGACCGCCGTAGCAAGTATCCGCGACCAGCACGGTGAAGTCCGGGCCGAACCAGTCGAGAACACCAAGACGCGCGCACTGACCGCCTTCGTGCGTCGCAATGCTCCTGAAGGCGCGACGGTCGTGACTGACGAATTTGGCGCATACCGCGCCCTGCCGTCACAGGGCTTCACTCACCTGACCGTCAAGCACTCAGTTGGCGAATACATCCGCGACAAGGCCCATACCAACGGTATCGAAAGCTTCTGGGCACTGCTGAAGCGGGGCCACTACGGCATCTATCACTACATGAGCGAAAAGCACCTGCACCGCTACGTGAAGGAATTCAGCTTCCGCCACAACACGGCATTGGCTGGCACCATGCCCTTCATCAATGCTACTATCGCCCGGATGGCGAACAAGCGTCTGACCTACAAAGGACTGATCAATGCCTGACAAAAAAGACAAGTCGGTGATTGCCCCCATCGACGGCAGTTTTGACGATGTGGTCTCGGCAATTGTTGGGGAAGAGCAAGCCGAAATGGATATGGAAGAAGCTCTAACACGATTCTCGAAGGCATCTCTCAAAGAGGCAAAGGCGCGGGGCAGCACTGGCGGCGAGTTAATCCCTGAGGGAGAAGCGCAACTTGTCATGTTCAAGGGCGAAGAAATTCGCAAAGTCTTCTACGAAGGTGAGTGGTGGTTTGCCGTCACAGATGTAGTTGGGGCGATTACTGAATCCACGAACCCTCGTCGGTATTGGTCTGATCTAAAACGGCAACTTATTGAAAAGGAGGGCAATTCTGAACTGTACGAAGAAATCGTACAGTTGCCGATGCCTGCTGCTGACGGCAAAAGCCGCTTGACCGATGCGGTAAATACCGAGGCGCTGTTACGTATCATTCAGTCGATCCCATCACCACGCGCGGAACCCTTTAAGCGGTGGCTGGCAAAGGTTGGGTACGAGCGTATTCAAGAAGTTCAAAACCCTGAGATTCTGATCAAGCGGGCAATCCTGCAATATCAACTACAGGGCAGGTCTGATGATTGGATTGAGAAACGCATACGCTCAATCGTCACCCGTAAGGAGCTAACTTCTGAGTGGGCTAAGCGGGGCGTCGATGAGGGGACACAGTACGCGACCCTGACGAACATGATTCATATGGCGACTTTTGGCGGGGTGACGGTTCAGGGCCACAAGCAGATCAAGCAATTGAAATCGCAAAACCTACGTGACCACATGACTGATCTGGAACTGATCTTCACCATGCTCGGCGAGAAGTCTACAACCGAGATCGCCCAAGCTCGTGATGCTCAAGGCTTTCTTCAGAACCGAGACGCTGCAAAAGCGGGCGGAGCAGTTGCAGGTAACGCGAGGGAGCAGTTAGAGCGTGAAACCAAGTTTCGAGTCGTTTCATCTGACAACTTCAAAAAGGTAAAACGTGAGGCAGACCCCGAACGCCTAACAGCGAAGAAGAACTGAGACGCGCCACGTCTAACTTAACGCAAACATCTGTCCTAGTCGGAACGCAGCCTCATCATCTTCAATCCGTGCGAGGATGTTTATCGTACCGATTGGGTTGCACTGATCTTCCTCAGTCAGAAAATAGCCGGTTGTATCAGCTGGTGGCTCTGGACATCTGGCTAACCTCTTTGACGTGATGGGCGCAATCGTTAGTATTTTCCCATCAGGCCCATTACCAGTAAGGTACAAATCAGACATTTTCACCTCGGAGATTTTTCATGAGTGAATCGCCAACTCACCGCTTAGTCAAGACACCGAAAGTAGATAGCCGCCACTTGAGCGATTACATGGTCGCATCGGAGCGTAAGCAACGCACGATCATACGCGACTGCAAATATCGAAAAATCGCCAGAGCGATCCAGCATGACCGCGCCAAGGCATTTATCGCCAAATCGCTACGAACCGGGTCATTAGGGGCCGACGCGCTCAAGACTGAGGGTCAGAGGTTGTTGGATATGATGGCTGACTCAGATTTTGACAGAAGCACGTTAGATGTAAACGGAGATTTTCTCATCGCGTATGGGGATGCCTTCAATTTGGACACGTTCCCAACAACAGCCGAGATCGTAGCCGCACCCAAGAAATTCATTGTTACGATCAATGGCGTTGAGATGAACCCTGATATCCGATTTGCGACCCAGCGTGTGACAAGGACCAACCGACTTCGCACTGGCCTGGGGACGATCCGCTACGCAAAGAACAAACCATTAAACCCGGAAGCCGGGGTATATCAGTCATCAGCTTTGTTTGGCTGTCGAAAGATGATCGACTCCGATGACGAAACCGCACCTGAGGAAAAGCTTTGCCTGACGTTGGATTGCGTTACAGGTGCGTTTTATCCGGCCCCGACTGATGCAACGCGCCGGTTCCAAAACATGGAAGCTGCCTGCGCGACGATTTCGGAGAGGTGGGATAACATTGAGCCTCCGGCAGGCGCGGTCCTCGCTTAACGGCTAGCTAGGTATATAGGTCCCCTTTTTTACGACCCCCCGCATTGAAACACACCACAGCTTAGCCTTTGCGATCAGAGGTCTAACCGCGGGCAAGACGTCTGCGCTTTGAAAAACAACAGACTCAGGCCGCATACCACAGGCGGGTCGTTTCTATCTTCTCGCTCATTTTGCTACAGCGCCTCTCGATCATCGCCCGGGACAGTCGAATCTGAAAGCGGCACCAAACGCACCGACCCTCTGCGCTGCATCGCGAGAACCTGACAGACTCGCAAGACAAGGCCAGCGCGGCAGTCTCGTACGGTGTAATTCACGCGGATCATAGTTTAGGCGGCGGTCAGAACGCTTCACAGGGCTTGACCCTCCCCTTTCCCTCGGCTTTGATCTTACTAGGTTTTTGCACAACCACAGAACAATAACCGGTCGGGCTGGATCAGTTTCGGGATCGACAACGGGGAGAGAACATCGTGGCTCACACAACGTCCGGCGCTGCCGACACGTTTCCAAAACTCTTGCGCGAAAATGCAGGCCGCATGGCTGATTTGCCGGCAAGCCGGGAGAAGGAGTTCGGCATTTGGCAAAGCTGGACCTGGGCGCAGGTGCATGAGGAGACACGCGCCCTCGCGATGGGGTTGATGGAGCTTGGCCTAAAGCCGGGTGAGCGGATGGCGATCATCGGCACCAACCGCCCGCATCTCTATTGGTCGATGACGGCGGCTCAGATGATCGGCGCCATTCCTGTACCGATCTATCACGACGGTGTGGCGGAGGAGATGCAATACGTCCTCGAACATGCCGAGGTCGCTTTTGTGGTTGCCGAGGACCAGGAGCAGGTCGACAAGATGCTCTCGATCCAGGATCGCCTTCCGAGCCTGCGCCATGTCATCTACAGCGATCCACGGGGGCTCAGGAAATACGACCACACGACCCTGCATCCCTATGACGAGATCCAGAAACTCGGCCGCGAGAACGAGGCGGAGCATGGCGCTGAGATCGACCGGATCGTGGGCGAGACCACTGGCGGCGACACCTGTGTGATGCTCTATACCTCGGGTACCACGGGGCGGCCCAAAGGTGTGGTGCTGAGCCACGATAACCTCTTGATCATGGCGCGCGCGGGGGCTGAGTTCGACGGGCTGAAATCTACTGATAGCGCAATAGCTTACCTGCCCATGGCCTGGGTTGGGGACTTCATCTTCTCGATGGGTCAATCCTATGTCACCGGCATGTGCATTGCCTGCCCAGAGAGCCAGGATACGCTGATGCATGATATCCGCGAAATCGGGCCGACCTATTTCTTCGCACCGCCCCGGATGTTCGAAGGGCTGCTCACCAACCTGACCATTCGGATGGAGGATGCGGGGCGGACCAAGAAGTGGTTGTTCGACACCTTCATCGCCCATGCCAAAGCAGTCTCAGCCAAGCAAAAGGAGGGTCAGGCACCCACGGGCATGGACAAGTTCAAGCTCTGGCTGGGGGAGTTGCTGGTCTATGGCCCGCTGAAGAACACCCTGGGCATGAACCGGATCCGGGTAGGCTATACGGCGGGGGAGGCGGTTGGCGCCGATCTCTTTGAATTCTACCGCTCAATCGGGATCAACCTGAAGCAGCTCTATGGCCAGACCGAGGCCTCGGTCTTCATCACCCAGCACCCCCATGACGCGGTGGAGTTGGAGACCGTGGGCGTGCCGACCCCTGGGGTGGAGATCAAGATCGCGGATAGTGGCGAGGTGTTCTACCGCTCCCCCGGCGTGTTCCAGGAATACTACAAGAACCCCGAAGCGACCGCCGAGACCAAGGATGCTGAGGGTTGGGTCGCCACGGGGGATGCGGGCTTCATGGATGAACGCTCTGGCCAGTTGCGCATTCTCGACCGGGCGAAGGATGTGGGCAAGCTGGCCAATGGTGCGCTCTTTGCGCCTAAGTATATCGAAAACAAGCTGAAATTCTTTCCCAACATCTTCGAGGCTGTGGTGTTTGGCGATTGCAAGGACAGCTGTGTTGCCTTCCTGAATATCGACCTCAACGCGGTCGGGAATTGGGCGGAGCGCAACAATGTCGCCTATGCCTCCTATATGGATCTCGCAAGCCATCCGGAGGTGCTGAAGACCATGCGCTCGCATGTCGAGGAAACCAACGCCTCGCTGGCCGAGGACCCGATGCTAAGTTCCTGTCAGATCACGCGTTTTCTGGTCCTGCACAAACAGCTCGACGCCGATGATGGCGAGCTGACCCGCACCCAAAAGGTCCGTCGCAAGACCATTGACGAGAAGTATGCCGACCTCATCGAGGCGCTTTACAGCGGCGCGACCGAGGCCGAGACCACCACCGAGGTGACCTATGAGGACGGGCGCAAGGGCTCGATCTCGGCGACGCTGAAACTGAACGACGCCAAGACATTCTCGTCCAAACAAGCCGCTGCCTGAGGAGATCCCGATGAGCATCCCACCCGTGGCGGAGGCCGCCAAGGACGACACTGAGTACGCCCATCAAGAGATCGATCACGGCATCAACCCGCGCGCGATCGGCGAGCAGGTGATGGAGATGAAGAACATCACGCTGCGCTTTGGCGGCGTGACCGCATTGGAGGATATCTCGTTTGATATCCGCGAGGGCGAGATCCGCGCGATCATCGGCCCCAACGGGGCTGGCAAGTCCTCAATGCTCAATGTTATCAATGGCTTCTACCACCCGCAGGAGGGCGAGGTCTGGTTCCATGGCAAGAAGCGCGGCCCGATGAAGCCCCACCAGATCGCCAAACAGGGGATCGCGCGGACCTTCCAAAACATCGCGCTTTTCAAGGGGATGTCGACGCTGGACAACATCATGTCCGGCCGGCTGACCAAGATGAAAACCAACCTCTTTTTGCAGGCGGTTTGGTCCGGCCCGGCCGAGCGCGAGGAGGTCGAACACCGTAGGCGCTGCGAGGAGATCATCGACTTCCTCGAGATCCAGGCGATCCGGAAAACCCCGGTGGGGCGCCTGCCCTACGGCCTGCAGAAGCGGGTCGAGCTGGGCCGGGCGCTGGCGGCTGAGCCCTCGCTCCTGCTGCTTGATGAGCCCATGGCGGGCATGAATGTCGAGGAGAAGGAGGATATGTGCCGCTTCATCCTGGATGTGAACGACGAGTTCGGCACGACCATTGCCCTGATCGAGCACGATATGGGCGTGGTCATGGACATCGCCGACCGGGTGGTCGTTCTCGACTATGGCAAGAAGATCGGAGACGACGTGCCGGACGTGGTCCGGGCCGATCAAAACGTCATCGACGCGTATCTGGGGGTGCCCCATGAGGACTGATTTCGAGGCGAAAAACGGGGGGCATTTTTCGATAACTCTTCCGTACCTCTTTCGTAACTCAAGTGAAACGCTCGGGCTTTCGGCCCGAAAGGGGGCTTAAGCTATGTTCCTGACCGATCCGTTTTTCTGGGAAGTGATCATCTCGGGCCTTCTGGCCGGGGTGATGTATGCGCTGGTGGCGCTGGGGTTTGTGCTGATCTTCAAGGCCTCGGGTATTTTCAACTTTGCCCAAGGGGTGATGGCGCTGTTGGCGGCGCTGACGCTGGTGGGCTTGCTCACGGGCCAAGTGCCGTTCGCGCACCTGATCGACTGGATCTTTGGGGTCGGCGCGCACCACCTCTATGATCCACCGGTGACCGAGGATGGCTCGCCTCCGCTGTGGTTCGTGACGCTCTGTATTGGTCTGACGCTGGGTTTCATGGCGCTGATGGCGCGGATGATCGTGAATGTGATCCTGCGGCCTTTGGTGGGGCAGGAGGGGATTATCCTGTTCATGGCGACCATTGGGCTCGCCTTCGTAATGGAGGGCGGCGGAGACCTGATGTGGGGCTCGAACGTCAAGGTCCTGGATGTGGGCCTGCCGCAGGGGCCGTCTGACACGATCATCGATGCGACGGGGATGTTCATCGAGAAGATCGAGATCTCGGCGGCGATTGTGGCGATCATCCTGGTGACGGGACTGACGCTCTTTAGCCAGTACACCAAAATGGGCCGGGCGCTGCGGGCCGTGGCGGATGACCACCAGGCGGCCCTGTCGGTCGGCATCTCGCTGGAGACGATCTGGTGGATCGTTTGGACGGTCGCGGGTCTGGTCGCCTTGGTCGCAGGCATCATGTGGGGCGCGAAATCAGGGGTGCAATTCTCGCTGAGCCTGATCGCGCTGAAGGCGCTGCCGGTCCTGATGCTGGGGGGCTTCACCTCGATCCCCGGGGCGATCATTGGCGGGCTGTTGATCGGCCTCGGCGAGAAGACCTTTGAGTTCTACATCGGCCCGATGATCGGCGGGGCGACCGAGAACTGGTTCGCCTATGTCCTCGCGCTGTTGTTCCTGTTGTTCCGCCCGCAGGGGCTGTTCGGCGAGAAGATTATCGAGAGGGTGTAGGTTTGAAACGTTCCGGCGATTTCACGGATTTGATGCTGCTGCTGGCAGTTGCTGCGGGTACGTACGCCACGTTAGGCAATGAGATGAGTATATGGTCGCTCGGCGCGGGCGTCGTTTGCGGGCTACTCTTGGTTCGAATCTACGAGCGCCGTTACCGGCGACCTCTTTTCCTTGCAGCGGTTGAGGGGACCGAGAAGTGAACTCTCAACCGAACAGATCGAACCCGCCGTGGAAGAAGGCGGCGACCAGCGCGATGATGAGTGCGATGGCGCCGAAGGCTAGCATCATGGCGAAGGATTCGGAGACGAAGGCCACGGCGCCGATCCCCGCGATGGCGGCGGCGCCGACGAGCACGAAGCTGAGCGCGTTGGAGATGCCGGAGGCAAGCCCGAAGGTCAGCCCCGTCAGCATGGCCGTGCCGAGGCCCGGTTGGGCGGCTTTCTCGGCCGTCATGGGGCGCGTCTCACCTGCTTGCAGGAGCTTTTCTTTCGCCCGCAAAAAATCCTTGTCCGAGATCACCCCGGTCTGGCGCATGGTGTCGAGTTTCTCGAGTTCATCAGCAAGCGACATGATCTTCCCCCGTTTCACATCGAATTATGTGGGAATTGCCGGGCGGGATGCAAGAAGCGGCGTT
>JBCDAS010000013.1:0-27292 GCA_039185235.1 Pseudomonadota bacterium | reverse complement strand
TAGCGGGAGGGTGGCATGAAACAGGTCGACTGGATGCGATTGAAAGCGCCCGAACTCCGCGCGCTCGCCGCCCAGAACGCGATCGTGATCTTGCCAATCGCAGCGGTTGAACAGCATGGGCCGCACTTGCCGGTCATGACCGACACGCGGCTCGGCCATGAGGTGGCGATCCGGGCCGCATGTCTGGCCTATGACACCCGCCCAACCATCGTCACACCGGTGGTCTGGTCAGGCCTCTCCGAGCATCACATACCCTATGGCGGCACGCTCTTGGTCAGCCACGGAACCTTTCGCGCGATCCTGCGCGACCTGGTGACAACCCTGCTTCGCAACGGGTTCAAGGACATCCTGATCTCCAACAGCCATGGCGGAAACGAGAACGCGATGCGCCAGATCGTCGATGAACTGACCACCGAACTGCCCGCAACCTTGGTAGCCACGACCTATCCGTTCGAAGCCGGCGACGCCTTCAACGCAATCCTCGAAGATCAGCCCATGATCGACCATGCCTGCGAGGCGGAAACCTCGATGATGCTCGCAGTCGAACCAGAGCTCGTTGACATCTCTGATCTGGCCGGGGTCGCGACCGAGATGAAACCCGAGCTCTGGCAGGTCGGCCGTGCCGCCCATCGGTTCCGGTCGATGACCCACGGGACGGCCAATGGTGTCTCCGGCAACCCCACACGTGCAACAGCCGAGAAAGGCGAGAAACTCCTCAACCTGGCTGCACAGGCGCTTGCTGACCTGATAGTGGATCCGACAACCTGGGAACCGGATCGTGACCTGCGCCTTGCCTAAAAGGGTAGGCGATCTGGCCGATCCGAGCGGTCGGAGAGAACCATGCAAGCGTCAGAAGTCGGCATCTATTGGGAAGAAAACGCAGCCGCCTGGATTGAACTCAGTCGGGCCGGTTACGACACTTATCGTGACGCTGTGAACACGCCCGCCTTCCTGGCTCTGCTCCCGGACATCTCCGGGCAGAGGGGTCTCGATATCGGTTGCGGGGAGGGCACGAACACCCGGCAAGTCGCCCGCTTGGGCGCTCAGATGACCGGCGTCGACATCGCGCCGTCTTTCGTCGAGGCTGCCCAAGCTGTGGAAGACGACGACCCAACCGGTACAGTGTTTCAACTCGGCGATGGCACTGCGCTTCCCTTCCCTGATGAAAGCTTCGATTTCGCGACCGCCTTCATGTCCCTCATGGACATGCCGGACCAGGCGCGCGCGCTCAAAGACGCCTATCGGGTCCTCAAACCAGCCGGTTTCCTCCAGTTCTCGATCCTCCACCCCTGCTTCGTCCCACCAAAACACAAGACGATCAGGCGCGAAGACGGAGAGGCCATTGGCACCCTGGTCGCTGATTACTTCCGCCGCACCGATGGCGAGGTCGAGACCTGGACTTTTAGCGCCGCCCCCAAAGAGCTGCGCGCCAAACACCCACCTTTCCAAGTCCCCCGCTTTCACCGGACACTGAGCGACTGGGTCGCCATGATCACGCGGGCTGGCTTTACCCTCGAAGCCCTGCAAGAACCCATGGCCGACGAAGCAACCGCAAAAGCCGTCCCCATTGTAGCCGACACCCGCATCACGCCGATTTTTCTGCACTTCCGGCTCCGCAAACCGGGTTGATCTCAAGACCCGCCGATCGCCCCGCCCAGCAGGCGAAGATTCAGCGCGCTCCCCTCGAACATCATCTCGTCGAGGGCCGCTGTCACATCGGCCTCGGTCACGTCAGAGCTTTCTGGGTCGCGCTCAAAGACCCATTGCGCGATCCGGCGCATGAGCTCCTTGATAAACGCCCCGCTGGCGCCTTGGGTCCTCGCAACTAGACCCTCCCGGATAGACGGCGCGATCTCCAACCCGCCGCTATAGAGCGCAGCCAGCTTCGCCCGGCCCTGGGCGTCGGGCAGCGGAAACTCAATCGCCTGATCGATCCGTCCCGGGCGCCCGGCCAGCGCCACCTCCAACTGCTCCGGCCGGTTGGTGGTGAGGATAAAGAAGATCTCCGCATCCTGGCGCAGCCCATCCATCTCGTTGAGCAGCTTATTCAACAAGACCTCGGCCGCCGGGTCCTGCATGTCTTCGCGATTGCGGGCGATCAGATCCGCGTCTTCGATCACCAAAATAGCCGGCTGCAACAGCCGCGCGAGGCCCATATAGGCCCGCAACAGACCGACCTGCTCGGAGGTGATCAGCAAGGTCGTATGCCCCGGCAAAGAGCCAGCCAGATACTGGATTGTATGGGTCTTGCCCGTCCCCGGCGGCCCGTAAAACAACAGCCCCTTTTTCGCCGGAAGCCCAAGCGCACGCAGCCGATCGCGATGCTGGGCGAATGCAAGCACATTGCGATCAAGCAACGCCAAGGTCGCTTCGGGCAGAACAACCCCCTCGCGTGCGACGGGAGCCAGACGGTGGACCGTAATCCCGCCCGCAAGGCCCTGCCATTGATCCTGGACGTCCAACGATAGGACTTTGCCGCGATAGGATTGCGCCTGATCAATCACCCGCTCGATCTCTTTGAAATAGCCTGCGGCGATTTCGGCACCCGCCTGCCCCTCCAGCGCTGCGATCTCAACGCGCACCTTTGGTTCACCGCGCATGCCTTCATCCTGCGACACCAGAACTGCGTGTTTCTCACCCTGGCTCCCCAACAGCCAAAGGGCGGTGCCGACGCATCGTCTGGGCTCTGGCTCACCAATATCCAGATCCGTGTATTGCAACGGCACGATCGCTTTGGCCGAGCGGCCCGTCTCCCACAAGTCGGCAAACTCAATGGTTTGATAGCTATAGCTGGATCTCACGCCCAACTGACGGACCGCCCGCTCGGTAAAAAGCTTGTCAAAGGCGATTTGCAGATCGGCGCGCATGCGCAGCGGGAACGTCCGCACCGAGGTCTCGATCCGCGCTTGCCCCATGCCTTCGAAATGCCAATCAAGCACTTCGTGGGTCTCAGTGAAGCTGGCCTCCGAGGTGGCGCCAGACAGCATCTGCACACCTTCCAGAATGCAGATCTCGCAGACCTGACCGATCTTACCCCGATACATCATCTTCACTTGCGAGGCAGGCCGTCCGCAAGAGCTGCAGCAGCCTTGCCCCACCACCTCGCGCTCGACCGCATCCTCGCGCGCTAAGGCCAGTGGATGACCGGCCTCGGCAATCTTCTCCTGCGCCGCGGCCACAATCGCGTCGGCCACTGATTTGGGCCAGAGGCCACACTCGGCCTCGCCGTAGTAATGCGCCGTCGTCGCAATCAATTGCGCATCGATGGACGCACGACCGAAAACCGTCTCGAGCAGATCGACAACGAACGGATAGGGCGTTTCTTTGTCATCCAGGATCGTGAGTTTGATCCGCATCTGGTTCGATGGCGCGCTCATCTCGATCTCCTTGCAATGCAATGCCTTTGAGGCTCAAATTCTGCCTGCGACTTCTAGGCCAGCGGGCGGCAAAATCCAACGAGGGATCTGGCAATCCAGCGCAGGCCACGCTATGTGCGCCGCATGAGTGAAGAGAGTTACACCGATGCGATCTCCTCGGTCGCTGAGATCATCGATGAGGCGCGCAATGGGCGTATGTTCATCCTGGTCGATCACGAGGATCGGGAGAACGAGGGCGATCTGGTGATCCCCGCCCAGATGGCGACGCCGGATGCGGTCAATTTCATGGCCACCCATGGCCGCGGGCTGATCTGCCTGGCGATGGAGAGCGAACGCCTCGACGCGCTCGGCCTGCCGATGATGGCGCCCTCCAACCAATCGCGCCACGAGACCGCCTTCACCGTCTCGATCGAAGCGCGCGAAGGGGTGACCACCGGCATCTCCGCCCATGACCGGGCGCGCACCATCGCGGTCGCGATCGACCCTGCCTCCGGCCCCGCCGATATCGCGACGCCAGGCCATGTCTTCCCGCTCCGCGCCAAGGAGGGTGGCGTGCTGATCCGCGCCGGTCATACCGAGGCCGCGGTCGATGTCTCCCGTCTTGCCGGGCTCAACCCGTCGGGTGTGATCTGTGAGATCATGAATGATGACGGCACCATGGCGCGGCTGCCCGATCTCGTCGCCTTTGCCCAGCGCCATAACCTCAAGATCGGCACGATCTCGGATCTCATCGCCTATCGCCACAAGCATGACGGCCTGATCCGAGAGGTCGAGCGCGCGACCGTCAACGCAGCCATCGGCGGTGAATGGGAGGTCCGCGTCTTCCGCGACGCGCCCGAGAACACCGAACATTACGCGCTGGTCAAAGGCGATATCACGACGCCCGAGCCGGTCCTCACCCGGATCCATGTCCTCGACCCGCTCGAGGATGTGATCGCGCTCAACCCGGATCGCTGGGGCCAGGTGCCCAACGCCATGGCCGCGATTGCCGGCGAAGGGCGTGGCGCCGTGGTGATCCTGCGCGATGCCTCGGCCAATGCGGTCTCCGATCGGCTGCGCCCGCGCGGCGCCTCGCCCAAGGAGCTGCGCCAATACGGCGTCGGCGCGTCGATCGTCACCTCGCTTGGCATCTCCGAGATGATCATGCTGACGAATTCGCCCGCGCCCAAAGTGGTCGGCCTGGATGGCTATGACCTTGCGATTGTCGACACGCGCCCGATTCCGCAACGCGAGGGCCTCTGATGGCGACCAGCGACGAGCACACCACCCTACCCCTGCCCGAGTTCACCCCACCCGCGCGGATCCTGATCGTCTCAGCGCCCTACTACCGGAAAGTCGCCGAGGGCCTGCTGGCGGGCGCCCGCGCGACCATCGAGGCGGCAGGCTGCTCCCATGACCTGATCGAAGTCCCCGGCGCGCTCGAGATCCCACCCGCGATCCGGATCGCAGCCCAGAATCAAGGCTATTCCGGTTATGTCGCGCTTGGTTGCATCATCCGGGGTGAGACGACCCATTACGACACGGTCTGCAATGACAGCTCCCGCGGGCTGATGATGCTGGGCGTCGATCACGGGCTCTGCATCGGCAACGGCATCCTTACCTGCGAAACCATGGACCAGGCCATCCTGCGCGCGGATCCTGAGCAGATGAACAAGGGCGGCGGGGCGGTGGCAGCGGCGCTTCACCTGGCGGCTTTGAAGCGCAAGTTCCGGGTCCAGCGCGGCGATCAGCCGGTGCCGGAGGGCGAGGACTTCATGCTGGCTGGAACCGGCCTCAGCCGGACGATCTGAGATGGCAAGCCGCACCCACGAAGCTCAACGTCGAGCCCGGTCGGCCGCCCGCCTCGCCGCCGTCCAAGCGCTCTACCAGATGGAGCTCACCGGGGCCGATTGGCGCCAGGTGCGCCAGGAATTCGAGAACCACCGCCTCGGCGCCGAGATCGAGGGCGCGCAGTATCACGAGGCCGATCTCGACCATTTCCGCGATCTTTTGGCCGGCGTGATGGAGGCCCAAGCCAAGATCGACCAGATGACCGACCGCGCCCTGGTCGACCGCTGGCCCCTCGGCCGGGTCGACGCCACCATGCGCGCCGTGTTCCGCGCCGCAGGCCACGAGTTGCTCGCCCGCACCGACATCCCGCCCAAAGTCGTGATCGGCGAATATGTCGACGTCACCAAGGCCTTCTTCGACAAGGGCCGCGAGAGCCAGTTCGTCAACGCAGTCCTCGACCATATGGCCCGCGAGGCCCGACCCGACGCCCTGCCCCCGAAAGCCTCTGCATGAAACCGCTCACGGGCCAGATCGCGCTGGTCACCGGCGCCTCCCGCGGCTTCGGCTTTGCCGCGGCGAAAGCGATGGGGGCGGCGGGCGCCCATGTCATCGCGGTCGCCCGCACCGTAGGCGGGCTCGAGGATCTCGACGATGCGATCAAGGCCGCAGGCGGCGAGACAGTGCTGGTCCCCGCCGATATCTGCGACGAGCAGGGGATGGAGCGCATGTGCGCCGCCCTCCACCAACGTTTCGGCCGGGTGGATATCTGGCTCCACACCGCCTGCCACGCGCCGCCCCTCTGCCCCGCCGAGCATATCGACGCCAAGGACCTCGACAAGACGATCGCGGTCAATATCCGCGCCTTCCAACGGCTGATCCGAGTAATTGACCCCCTGCTGCGCCTGTCCGAGACCCCCCGAGCCATCATCGCCGCCGACACCCACCTCGGCGAAAAGTTCTTCGGCCCTTACGCCATGTCCAAAGCGGCCCAATCGGCCATCACCCAGGCCTGGGCCGCCGAAAGCAGCCAGACCATCAAGATCACCGAATTCAAACCGGCCGCCATGCCCACAGCCCTCCGCGCCCGGTTCTTTCCGGGTGAGGATCGCAGCACCTTGACAGCAACCGGCACTGAAGCGCAACATCTTCTCGACGCGACACTTAATGGAGGTTGATCCAGAGCAAAACTCCAGGGCCTCTCGATCCAATCCCTTAGCGAATTGAATGTTAACTGAGACCTCTACTTACGCTTAACCAATTAATTTAAATGTAGGTTTTTCAGATGTATCACGACGATGACGGCAGACTTCGTGGAAGCTATCCAGGCGTCGCATTGCTAAGAAGATCGCTTTGGGACTTCTCACGACCATATCGCAGCTGGGTCGGTGGTGCGCCTTCACTCCCTCACGGCGTTGACTGGCCTTATCAAACCCAAGGCGGAAAACGGTTTCAGTCTCAGTTTCTCGCACAAATCTGTTGTGAAGACTTGCCCGAGGAGATCTGGGATGGCCATGGGCCTCGATCGGGATGGTTGGTCTTTTTTGTAGACCGCGTTTTACATGTAGCGGAGCTTGGTGAGTCTGTAGCGCCGAATGCACCATTCATAGACGAAGTCCTAGCAGACCACTCTCAATGGCGACATCGTCGAAAGAAGGGTGACCCCCAGGCACTTTTCCGTAGAGCTCCTGTCGACCTACAAAGTTTCAATAATCGAGATGCTCTCTATCGGCTTCTAGCCAAACAATTAGATACTCCTTCCTTCAAGATGCAATCGATTACCGAGCGCCCTAACCTTCTACAATGCGCTTATGATGAAGCCAGCCAAAATCCTGAAGACATCGAGACTATTAGGCACAAATACGCGCTGCTCTCAAGCGAGCACTTTCTAAGGTGGTTTGATCATTTCAAACAGACGAACATAATCGGATTCATGGCTGGTGAGCCTGCTTGGGTGCAAGACTGTATCTTCTACTACGAAGACTCGAACTTTGATTTTCTTAAAAAGTATCTCGACATTGAAATTGGCCGTAACGTACCGGAAAAAATCATAAACCCCTATCTATTATTTCAACTTCTCGGCGATGAGGTTGCGGGTGTTGGGGGAGCTGCTTACTTTGGTGTTGCACGGCAAGACTTGGAAGATCGCGACTTCAACGATGTGATCTTTACTCACCAAGACACGTAATCAACTCTGCGGCACAGCTTTTTCACTTGAAATCAGATAACGGTAAGAGCGCTTGATGACCACCCGACCTTGATTCGCTCACCCGATTCGACTTATCAACCAGCCCCCGATGAGAAGGAGCCGAGCGCGATGCTCTTCCAACTCCACATCGCGACCAAACGGCCTCCCTGCTCAGCCTGATCTGAGCGGGCTCTGGGCCCTCACCCTCACCACATCTCTCTTGAGGCGCATGGCACGCCATGCGTTGGTTCGATGTATCTCCGTTTTGTCAGCGGGTATCGCCACCCGCATCTGGATGCCGAGCTTGGCATCTACACGGCCACCTGTTTTCTCGACTTCGAGGATCAGCCGCGCTGGCTTATGGCGGCCTATCACGAGGCGTTCGAAGTGCTCTATGGCATCTCGGTGCCGGATTGCGTGTCCTACGATTCCGTGACCCGCGAGGGGCGTTTCAGCCTGTGTTGGATCCCGGCTGCCAGGCGCGATCTGGTCGAGGGGTTTCGCTACCTCGCCTGGGCCATGACCGAGATGGGGGTGGCGATTGGCGAGCTCCGCTCGACCGACCCGGGGAGGATCCTCTATCGCGACCGGGATCAGGTCGTCGCCCTGCCCTATCGCGGCCGGGTGCCAAAGTGCTTCCCGCGCCGCGCGGGCGGGCGCAGATAGCCCGACCTCCGCGTTTATCGCGAAAAATCCGGGCGCCCGGACAAAAGATCTGCTTTTTTCCGGGCGCTGTTAACCGGGGATTTTTGCGACAAAAGTCGCCTCAAATCCCGGAAAATCCGGATTTTCAGCGTCAGCCATCGGGTGCGGTTTGTCTTCGTCCGAAAACCGTCCGAATTCGGACGATTGACGTCTTACGCGGTCTCATTAAAGAGCTCTCGGCCGATCAGCATCCGCCGAATTTCCGAGGTTCCAGCCCCGATCTCATAGAGCTTCGCATCACGCAGCAGGCGCCCGGTCGGCATGTCGTTCAGATAGCCCGCTCCGCCAAAAGCCTGGATCGCCTCCAGCGCGATTTGTGTCGCTTTTTCAGCAGCATAGAGGATGCAGCCAGCGGCGTCCTTGCGGGTCGTCTCGCCCCGGTCGCAGGCGGCTGCGACTGCGTAGACATAGGCCCGACAGGCATTCATCGTGGTGTACATATCCGCAATCTTGCCCTGCATCAGCTGGAACTCGCCGATCGAGCGTCCGAACTGTTTGCGCTCGTGGATATAAGGCACCACTGCGTCCAAAGCTGCCGCCATGACCCCCAGCGGTCCACCCGCCAGCACCACGCGCTCGTAATCAAGGCCCGACATCAGCACCTGAGCCCCCCGGCCCTCCTCGCCCAAAACGTTCTCGAAGGGCACTTCGCAATCCTCAAAAATCAGCTCACACGTGTTGGAGCCACGCATGCCCAGCTTGTCGAGTTTGGCGCCCGTGGAGAAGCCAGACATCTCGCGCTCGATCAAAAAGGCAGTGATGCCGCGCGAGCCCGCCTCGGGATCGGTCTTGGCGTAGACCACCAATGTATCGGCGTCCGGGCCATTGGTGATCCAGAACTTGTTTCCGTTTAACACATAGCGATCATTGCGTTTTTCGGCGCGGAGCTTCATCGAGATGACATCCGAGCCTGAGCCCGGCTCGCTCATCGCAAGCGCGCCGACATGCGCGCCAGAGACCAGTTTGGGCAGGTATTTCTCACGCTGCTCCGGCGTGCCATTGAGCTTGATTTGATTGACGCAAAGGTTCGAATGCGCGCCATAGCTGAGCCCGACCGAGGCCGAGGCGCGGCTGATCTCCTCCACCGCGACCGTATGGGCAACATACCCCATCCCAGCGCCGCCATAGGCCTCCGGCACAGTGACGCCCAGAAGACCAAGGGCGCCCAACTCCTGCCAAATGCCTCGATCAAAGGCATTGTCCCGGTCGATCTCAGCCGCAATAGGCGCCAGCCGCTCCTGCGCAAACCGATGCGCAGTGTCTCGAACAGCCTCGACTTCGTCTCCCAAGGCGAAACTCATGGATGCGTGGAACATAGGTGTCTCTTTCTTTGGGCTTTTTTATCCCGTTCTATTGGCCCCGAAGCGCCGCTGATCTCTGGTCCGGGCGGCGGGGATCGAACCCGCACGATCTAGGATCGAGGGATTTTAAGTCCCTTGCGTCTACCAATTCCGCCACGCCCGGTCGCTGGCGCGACGATAGGGGGAATGGCGGGGCCGGGCAATCCGTCATCTTTGCCCAAACTGCGGGTTATAGCTAACCAGACGTTAATGTTTTGCCGCGAGTCATACGAGAGCATCTGTAAAAAGGTATCGCTTGATGAGCGGATCTCGGGATATGGCCGTCGGCACCCTATTTGGGGGCTCGGAGACCGAGCGGGGGAGATCAGCCCGCCGAACCGACGATCCAGATGAGCCGCCCGCCGCTAAGCACTATCACAATCACCGCGGCAGGCTCCGCCAGCGCTTTTTGCAATCAGGCTCGGCAAGCCTGGCCGATTATGAGATGCTCGAGCTTGTGCTCTTTCGCGCCATCCCCAGGCGGGATGTGAAACCTCTGGCAAAGGCGCTTTTGAACCTCTTTGGTGACTTCAACGGCGTGATCTCTGCTCCATTGGCACGTCTGGCCGAGGTGCCCGGCATTGGTGACGCGGTGATCTGTGAGCTCAAGATCGTCGAGGCGGCGGCCCAGCGCCTTGCCCGCGCCCGGGTCATGCACCGCCAAGTCCTGACCAGTTGGAGCCAGCTGATGGACTATTGCAAGACCTGCATGGCCCATCGTGAGACCGAGCAGTTTCGAATTCTCTATCTCGACCGCAAAAACGTCCTGATTGCTGACGAAGTCCAGGCCTCAGGTACGGTTGATCATGTCCCGGTCTACCCGCGCGAGGTCGTCAAACGCGCGCTAGAGCTAAATGCGAGCGCGCTGATTCTCGTGCATAATCATCCCTCTGGCGATCCAACGCCAAGCCCGCAGGACATCGATATGACCCAACAAATCATCGATGCAGGGGGGACGATGGGTCTTGTGGTCCATGACCATGTGATCATCGGCAAAGAAGAGGATGCGAGTTTCCGTGCTCTTGGGCTCATCTGAGTAACCCGCCATTAAGCCGAGTCGTGGTGTGGTCACATCATGTCGCCGCACCCGCTCAGACTGCTGTTCGTCAGCTATGCCATTGCTGGGCTCACGGCACTCTTAGTGCCAGGGACGACACCGCTCCAAGCGTTCATGATCTTCTGGTTTGGTGGTGCAGGCCTGGCCCTGCCTCTTGCAACGCTCCCCGGAGTTCGCACTATCTTCACCCAGCGAGAGGTGCTCGCCTCGCCCAGCGAACAGGTCGAGGAGGATGAGTACCAAATGTGGGATGATGACCAGGAATATCAGATGTGGGACGAAGATATCGCTCACGAAGGCAGCGCGGGAATGGGCCACGAGGCGGAAGCCGATCATCAGAGCGAAGCTAAGCGCAAAACCGGATAATCACTCACTGCCGCGAAGCAGGACGGGCTCGCCAAGCTCATCTTGGTCTGACTTGTACTTGTAACGCGCTTTTTGGCCAGTCGTCGTCTCGACGGAGCGCGGTTCGTATTGGTTGGTTTGATCGAGCGCGTAATCAACAAACTCCGTGATCAGAGGCCGACCTTGCGGATCTTGTTCGATCACCTTTAGCCCATGGCGTGAAAACGCCGTCTGGTCCTCGCCCCGGTACCTGGTCCATCCCTTCAACCGCCCTTCTTGCGTATAGGCAAACTGATCGCGCCAGTTTCGCCGGAGGAACAGCAGAGGATCCGCATAGCGCTTGCGAATCTCGGGGTCGCGATAGTCGATCTCAGCCAACCGGCCCTGGGCATCATAGAAGCGCTGCTCTGTGGGAGGGAAGCTGACCGAATAGAAGGCCGGTGCCGACCAATGCGCGCCATTATAGGCAAAGACCCCGATATCCACGCGCTGTGTCGTCATACCGGCAGGCGCAGGCGCCTCGAACCGATCATGCCAGTCGATCTCGATCTCCGCCACCAGGCCCTGATCGTCTTGCGGCGCGATGCGGACCCGCTCAGGATCGCCCCGCAATAGGACCCAGCGAAATGTGAGGGCGCGCCCGTTGGGATCCTTCGTCTCGGCCGCACTCAGGACCGTTTTGCGCGTTCGCTCCAGCGTCCGATGGATCCGCGCAATCGCAGAGGGCGTGGTGAAGAGATGCTCATTCAGACCCTTTGAGAAGGGCGCAATGCTGGGAGGCTCGGAGACCACCTGAAGCGCGACCATCGGTGGGATCTGATTGGCCGCAATCGCTTGCGCCAGTTCGATCATCCGATCGGGCTCCGACGCGTTCGCATCGAAAACGGTCGGATGCGCGCGCCCGGAAAGGTAGTCCTCATCGGACACAATCCCCGCTTGCCCGCGACGAAAGATCTGCTGAACCGCGGCTGCGAGCAATCCCTCCGCCTCGAGCGCTGCCCGCGTCTTTGGCGGAAGCGCGGCAAGGATCACCGCCACGGCATCAAGCATGCGCAACTCAGAAGACGAGGAGCCCTGGCTGAACAGCAGATAGGGAATGTTGGCCGGGAAGACATCGCCCTTACCGCCTTGGCTGACCGGGTCATGGTCGAGATGCTCGGGAAACAGATAGATCTGGTTCTCGCGGTAAGACTGGTAGAACTTGCTCGGATAAACCCCCTGGGTCATCCCAAACCTGCCTTGCGACCGCCATTGCGGGCCGGTGACCGCGGTCGACGAGTTGCCCAAAGTCACCGCGTCGAACAGGATCTGGGCATTGAGGCCGTAATCGACACTGAGCGAGCGGGCGAGCGGGCTGTACTCAACCAAAGCCAGTTGAGGGAACTTTCCCAGGCGCATCTGACCGTGATCGCGATCCCGATTGTCATAGAGCACCCCTGCGAGGCCCGACGCCTTGCCGGCCCGCATCAAGGCGCGCAGCCTCCGCGCCACGGGGTCGTTGCCGGTCATCACTGGCTTGGAGCGCAACCGCTTCGGCAATGCAAAACGGGTGATCAAACGATGTTTTACGGGATCCCAAATGGTTGCCGAGGCGACAACCTCGGCAATGCCACCTTTGGCCCCCACAGGTTCTGGCAGCGCCGGGGCAGGATCGGGCTGATCGAGCAGGGCCTTAAGCCTCGGATCAGCCAAAAAAGCTGCGTTCTGCGGCGCTGCGGCGAGCTCTCGCAACTGACGGTCACCCATCGCCCAAGCTGTTTGAAACGCCGCGATCGCGCCTTCCATATCGCCCGAGAACCCACGCACAAGGCCTTGGATAAAATAGAGGCTTTCCACATCCGGATGCGCGACCAGCAAGTCTTCCAGCCGCTCGGCAGCCAGTTGCTGCTGACCAAGCTGGAGCAGGGCCGCGATCTCCCGCTCTTGAGTTGAGATCCGCGGCCGCAGAAACACACTGGTCTCGGTTGACGGGTTTGCAGCTGTCCCCGACGCCGTCTCTTGTGCCTCCGCGACACTCGCGAATAGCGCGAAAACCGCCGCAATCAGCGCCGCATGAAGTCCAACGAGTTTCATCATGATCCCGCGCAAGATCACCTGCCTTTCGAAGCGAGAGAGTGACGCCTTTCCCTGTATTGTCAATTGATTGACGGGGATTCTGAAAGTGGGGTCATGGATTATGATCGGCGATCGCTAGAATGGCCGGGTTGCGGCGGCGATCATGCGGGAATAGCGCTCTTGCGGAATGAGCCGCATATCGCGCGCAGGCCCCTCTTCGAGGATTTTGCCTTTGGCCATCACAGCGATCCGATCGGCCAGATGAGCGGCCATGGCCAGATCCGGCTGGATAAGCAGAACCGCGGTTCGCTCTAGGGTCGCGATTTTCAGGAGCTGATTGGCAAGCGCTGCGCGCGCTTCGACCTCAAGGCCCAAGAAAGGATCGGTACAGGCGAGAAGAGCTGGCTCGGCCATCATCGCCCGCGCAAGAGCGATCAACTGGCAGTGTTCTGGATTGAGATCTGCTGATTTTTCGCGAAGCAGAACCTCATCAATCATCAGTTCGGCAAGACAGGTCCGGATCCGCTCCGCCCGGGCTTGGCGGGACATCTCAGGGCATAGGGCACGCAGCGGTTCTTCCAGGACCCGGATAACCGTCCAGCGCGGATTAAGCGGTGCCTTGCGGAGCCCGCGCAGTAGCGCGAAATGCCGACGGATCATCCGTCGCCCAATCTGCGCGGCCGGGCTGGCCTCATGCCCATCGAAACTCATCTTTGCACCCGGCTCTGACGGCCCTGCCAGAAAGCTGCCGAGCTGCGCCTCCAGCCCTTCGATCTCACCGACAAGCGCCAGGATTTCACCCGACGCAATCGCCATCTCCACCGCTCCTGAAGGCCCAGGCAGACCGAGCTGAACCCCTGTCATCGCGCAGATCCCAGTGGCCTATGGCACGCCCATCGATGGCTTGACGTTCCCACCAGCTCTGGCAGCTCCACGTAGCATCCCGCCAAGGCATTGGCGCACCGTGGATGAAACGGGCAGCCTTTGGAAACCGACGCGGGCAAGGGTGGTCCGACCTTGTCGACCGGAAAGGCGGTTTTGGCCATCACAGCCTCGGGCAGGCACTTGCCCAAGAGGCCGGTCAGAGGATGCTTCGGCAGGTCCCGCAAGTCAGTCGCGATACCGTCTTCGACCACCCGTCCGGCATAGAAGACCAGACTGCGCTCACAGATCTCAGCCGCGCGAACGAGGTCGGAGGTCTGGAAGATCACAGCCGTCCCCGACGCGCTGATCTCGCGGATTCCGTTGGCAAAACCTGCCCAAAGGATCGGATCAGCGATTGGCGGATCGCGAAGCAGTAGAATTTTGGGCGAGACGGCTTTGATCAAGGCGAGCGAGGTGGTGACAAGTTCCACCGATCTCAATGGCCCGGTGCGTTTGGCGTCTAAAACACCGCTAAGGCTCACTTTTGCATCCCGGTTAATGCTCTTGAACGCAGCCCTTGGGCGATGGGCCAGGTCTTCCAAATCGAGCGCCAAGATCGCCGTTTTCTGGGTCGACAACAGACGCCACAGCGTCAGCCGACCTTCGCCCGGAAGCTCCAGCCAAATGGACCCAGCAGCAACGCCTGAACGCGCTTGGACGGGTTCGGCAAGGACCGAGAGAAGCAAGGACGGCCCCTGATCGCGCCCACCAACCAAGGCAAGCCGCTCACCGACCTGCAGATCGAGGTTCAGATCTTGAAGCGAATGCTCAGCAGTCAGATTTCGTCTGGCATTGACCCAGAGACTTCGGATGGAGAGCAGCGTCATCTGCGGCGCCCCTCGGCCAAGAGGCAAAGCGCCGTCAATCCGAGGACCGTGACCGCCACCGGATTGGCGAGATTCCACCATCTGTCTGGATCGAACCGGGACGCCTCGAAAGCGATCAAATTGCCGAGCGAAGCTGCCCCACCCTCGGGCATCAAAAAGCGCAAGGTGAGCAAGGTAACTGCGATCGAGACTGTCGCTCGATACATTGCCACTCGCAGCTCAAGGCCAATCGCGGGAAGGGCATGGCGCAGGAAACAGGCCAGGGGGGAGAAGCCAAGCTCGACCGCCCCCCTGTAATGTGGTGTGACCCGCTCCGCCGCAGTCACCTGGGCGATCCGGAACGCGGGCTCTCCAACGGCAGCAAGCCCCAGTAGAAGCACCATCACCGTGGACATTCCGCTCGGTTCGGTTGGGCGTAGGCCATGAGCGTCAATGACAGCTAGGCCGACGATCACAAGCAACAAAACCGAGCCGGTGCCAATGCATCTCAAGATCGGCACCAGAAACCGCCACCCCGCCCCTGCCAGACAACCAAGCAGACAGGCAAGGCTGAGGCAGAAGGTCACCGCCAGCACAACTGTCGCCGCATCGGCCAATCCTGCGATCGCGAGCGCCCGGAGCCAATCGCGCCCGGAAGGGTCCGTGCCCAGCAGATGCCCCGTCGATAAGGGTCGTAGGTCCGGCGTCCCTTCCGCGCCAATCCCCCAAACCAGGACAGAAACCGCCGCATAGATCATCAGGAGCAATGTCCCGCCGCCTAAGATGACGATGAAGATCCGTCCCATCACTGCAGCCCCGATCGGATCGCGACCCAGGTGATCAATCCAGATCCGGCTGCGATAAGACCCGCCAGGGCAAAGACAGCATGGACCGAGAGGGGAGCAGAGAGCTTATAGGGTGCCGTCAAACGCCCTCGTTTGCGTGCCTCATCGAGGAACCGCCGGCCCGAAGGGATAAAGCGCAGGCCCGCATTGATGGTCAGAAACAGCGCGACAAAGGCCGCGAATGCGCTGGAGAGGCCCGCATAGAGAAGATGAGAAATCATATCTCGGCCTCGTCAGCCACTCGGTCCGCGGCTTCCAAGGCGCCAGCGACCAGTAGTATCGCCGCTAGGGCCAACAGAAGCGAAGCGCCAAGCGCCTCGGTATTGCGGAGGAAAAACTCACCGGTCAGGCGTGCGCCCAGACCCGAGCCGAGCATCAACGCCTCGACGACGATGATGCCTGGAACGACGAAGCCGAGCCGGAGCGCAGCGGTTTGGGTCGGGCTCTGCCCCTCAAATCTCCACTCCAAGAAGGCGATGTAGGCTGCAGGCAAGAGGCTGAAACCGAGCAGAACAATCGCGATTGCGAAGTGCACCGCCGCGCCCCCTTGCGCAACCGCCTCACCTGGCCAAATCCAGCCCGTACGGTCGACAATTCCCAGCCCAACCAAAAGGATAAAGGTTGGGATGGCCGGACCGAGCGCGGTTTTGAGGCGCAAGAGGCGGCTGAACAGTGTCTCGGGCCGCTCAGCGCCAAAACGCGCCAACGGCCAAGCGACACCCGCGGACAGAGTGGTTGCGGCACCAAGCAAAATCAGTGTTTGAGCCAAATCGGGCAGACGGTCGAGCGCCCCTCCAACCAGTCCAAAAAACGCGCCGAGAAATGTACCTGAAGACGCCGAGACACCCGATGCCACCCCTGCCGCAAATATGCTCAGCAAGAGCGTGATCAAGGCCAGCCGACCGATCAAAAAATACGCCATCCGTTTCCCAGCATTCCGCCGATTCGCCCCTCCTCGGGTATAATCACAAGAACGCGAGAGGTCTATTTCCGGCTGGCCTCAATCCGCTCGGTCCATCTCAGATAAGGCCCCATCGCGAGCGGTGTGAAGAGCATCGGGATCTGGAAGAAGGCGACATAGAGGGCAAATACCGGATCGAACGGCAAAGCGGCAAGGTAGAGCGCGACCGTTCTGTTGCCCCACATCAATCCGGCAGCGCCTGCGCAATCCGGTGAGATCCTGCGAAACAGGGCCGCCCAGACGATCTGGCCGCCAAAGTTGAAGGCAAGGGCCAGCAGTAAGATCCCGATCGCTTCCTCTGGTGATGCGAGTATGCGGGCCCCTGCCCCGTCCAAAACCGCCGCAACAACCAACCACATCGCGATCGCTGCCAACCCGTCGAAGCGTTTGGCATTGGCTTGGATCCGCTCCCACCCCATCGCCGCCTGAAGCGCGAGAGCTCCCAGAGCCCCACCAACAATCATCACTGCCACGCGCAGACCGAGCGCGACGGGGTCAACGGGCACCGCGTCACCCAGAAGAAGCAGGGCGACAACCGGTCCAATCAACGGCGTCAGAAGGCTCGCCATCAGGGTCAGTTCCAGCGCGAACCCAGCGTTCAGGCCGATGATCAGGCAAAGCGCTGCGGCCGAGGTGATCGGTGGGGTCACGCCCGAGTAGACGAGCGCCGCGACATAGCTCTCTGGCAGGCCAACCGCCGTCCCTAGACCCCAATAGAGTGCAGGCGTCAACGCCATCAACGCCAGCGACCAGAGCACAAGCCGCCCCAGATGGGCTGGCCCAAGCAGCTTCCGCGCCATCCCAGGCAGATCGATGCGCGCCATGGCGATGCAAAAAACGAAAGCCACCAGCGGAACGATATAGGGCCTGAGCGCGGCACTGAGACCAGGCATAAAGAACGCAGCAATCACCCCGACCGCGAGCACCCAGCGCGCCCGTGCGCCAATCCATTCCAAGAGATCACCCATCGGCGGCACGCTTGCCCTGAGCTCCCGCGCTGTCAAGCACCCTTGACCTCGCGCCGGGATTGGGGCCAATGGCGCTCTTGGGTAACGGAGGACTTCATGTCATTGGATGCCAACGCCATTGCAACGCTCAAAGGTGTAACGACCGCGACGATCACCACGATCTTGCTCAAACGGGGCTTGCGCAACGTCTGGATGCGAGGCGCGCAGCCAATGGCGGCCAGACAAGAGCGATTGGTCGGCCCCGCCTTTACCCTGCGCTTCGTTCCAGGGCGTGAGGATCTGGCGACCCCTGCCTCGTGGATGTCACCGAAATCGACCCGGGCCGCGATCGAGGCGATGCCTGAGGGCGTGATCTGTGTGATTGATGCGATGGGGGTACGCGATGCTGGCGTCTTTGGTGATATCCTGTGCGCACGGATGGCCAAACGTGGAGTGACCGCCCTGGTGACCGATGGGGTCCTTCGGGATGCAGAAGGTGTCAGACGAACCGGATTACCTGTTTGGTGTCAAGGTGTTGCGGCCCCACCCTCGATTGCCGGATTGACCTTTGTCGACTGGCAGCAGCCAATCGGCTGCGGCGGTGTCGCGGTCTTTCCAGATGACGTGATCGTCGCCGACGAAGACGGCGCTGTGCTGATCCCGGCAGCCGAGCTCGACCACGTGCTGGAGCATGCGCCCGAGCAGGAGCGGATGGAGGGTTGGATCATGGATCAGGTCCTCGACCAGAACGCGACCTTGCCCGGGCTCTATCCCATGAATGACCAGACCAAGGCACGCTACGAGGCGTGGAAGAAAACCCTCTGATGGTCGACCTCAGGATCCTCGCCTGTCAGATCGAGGTGCCCCGGACCCGCTCGGCAGCGGAGCGGGATGCGCACCTCGCGATCCTGAGCGAGAAGATCCAAAACGTGGCCGAGCCGGAGCAGTATGATCTGATTGTGCTGCCCGAGCTTTCCTCGATCGAGTATTCCGAAGATGCCTTCCGTGTGCTGGATCAGCTCGAGGAGCCTTTGGCGGGGCCCAGCTATGACATCTTCTCCGATCTCGCCCGGCGCCTGAAGGCGACATTCGTCTATGGGTTTCCCCATCGCGGGCCGCGCGGGCGGCATATCAGTCAAGGCATCATGGGCCCCGACGGCGGCTTGATCGGGCGCTATGACAAGCTCCATATCGCCGGCGGACCACGCTCGGGCGAGGTGCCGCACTTCATTCCGGGCGAACGGATTTTAGTGTTTGTTATCAATGGCTTTCGGATCGCGCCAATCATTTGCTACGACTTGCGTTTTGCGCCGCTGGCAGAGCGTTTGAGGCAGGCAGGCGTCGACCTGGTTTTGCAATGCGCCGCCCAGTCGAAGCAGTTCGCTTTCCAAGGCTGGCACGAGATGATCCTGACCCGGGCGATGGAGACCGAGATGGCCTGGCTCGGTCTGAACCGGGCGGGCGGTGATTGGGGACAGTCGATCTGGGTCGATCGCGGGCAATCCATGGTCGATGCGCAGGTCCTCGACACGCGCGAGCAGGCTTGGTCGCTGACCCTGTCCTATAACGCCTTGGCGATTGCGCGCACGCAGTCTAACCTCGCCCCTAAACGGCTGGGCGATTATCAGAGCCTGCCGATCAAAGAGTACAAGCGCGGCGGCTAGAGCAAAAACGGATCTGATTGGGTCAATCAGATCCTAGGATTTTGGTCTAGCTGGCATTCTCGGGCCGGTAGATCTTTGCTCTGAGCGGCTCATCCGGGTCGAGCGACGGGATCGCGGAGAGGAGCGATTGCGTGTACTCATGGGTCGGATTGGCAAAAAGCTGCCGGGTTGGCGCCTGCTCCATGATCTTCCCGTGATACATCACCGCCACATGGTCGCAGACATGGGCCACGACCGAGAGATCGTGGCTGATGAATAGGATCGTGAGATCGAGATCCCGCTGTAACGACTTGAGAAGATTGAGAATATCGGCTTGGATTGAGACGTCCAAAGCAGCCACAGCCTCGTCCGCAACCACGAATTTCGGGCCGCAGACCAGTGCCCGTGCGATCGAGATCCGCTGGCGCTGGCCGCCGGAAAACGCATGGGGGAAGCGGCGGAGATGCTCGAGATTCAGGCGGCATTTTGCGGCGATCTCGCGGACACGGGCGTCGGTTTCCTCGCGGTTTTTGGTGAGCTTCATGACCTCCAGCGGCTCGGCGATGATATCGCGCACGGTCATGCGTGGGCTGAGGGCTGCATAGGGGTCTTGGAAGATCAGCTGGGCCCGGGTGCGGTAGTCCTTGAGCTGGGTTTTCCCAATGGTGCCAACATCATAGACAACCTCGCCGTCGTCATAGATCACGGTCCCATTGGTGATCGGGGCTGCGCGCAGCGTGGCACGGCCCAGTGTTGTCTTGCCGGATCCGCTCTCTCCGACCAGGCCGAAAAAGCTGCCTTTCTCGATCTTCAGGCTCACGTCATCGACCGCTTTGAGGACCGGAGGTTTGCCGAAGAGGCTTTGGCCAAGCGGGTAGTGGATGCCAAGATTCTCAATTGTGATCAGAGGCTTACTCATGGCTTCGGCCGCACATCTTCGGGGAAGAGGGCCGCGAAATGGCCGGGGCTCACCTCGGTCAGGGGTGGCACCTCCCGCTCGTAGCGCGAGCCTGGCTGGAGCGTTGGGTTGCGGGGGTGGAAGACGCAGCCGGAGGGACGCTCCAGCGGGCTGGGGATATCGCCTGGGATCGGCGTCAGGGGGGCATCGAGATCATCCAGCTTCGGCAGCGCGTTGATCAGCCCTTTTGTATAGGCATGGGCGGGATGGCGGATCACGTCGCGGACAGGACCGCTCTCCATAATCCGGCCCAGATACATCACTGCGACCCGGTCAGCGGTCTGGGCGATCACGCCGAGATCATGGGTGATGAAGAGGATCGCCATCCCGAACTCGGAGACCAAATCCTTCATCAATTCAATGACTTGTGCCTGGATCGTCACATCGAGCGCGGTGGTCGGCTCGTCCGCGATCAGGACCTTGGGATTGGTCGAGAGGGCCATCGCGATCATCGCCCTCTGGCGCATCCCGCCAGAGAGTTGGAAGGCGTATTGGTCAATCCGCTTGTCGGGGTCCTTGATCCCCACCCGATCCAGCATCTCGATCGAGTGTTTGCGGGCCTGTTGCTTGGTCATCTCGGTATGCAGCAAGAGCTGCTCGACCATTTGCGCGCCGATTGTGATGGCAGGGGCAAAACTCGCCATAGGCTCTTGAAATATCATGGAAACTGCGCCGCCGCGGACGACTTTCATATCGCGCGCACGGCGCAGCGAGAGGACATCCACCGGCCCGCTTTCGAGGTTCAGAGTGATCCGGGACTTCTCATCATAAACCGCGTTATCGGCGTTCAGCATCATGATCGATTTCGCGGTCACGGACTTGCCGGAGCCGGACTCGCCCACCAGCCCCAGAACCTCGCCCGCCTCCAGCGAGAAGGAGACGTCATCGACGGCAGTCACCAACCCCTCATCGGTGCGGAATTTGAGCTGCAGGTTCTCGACCGAGAGGAGGCTCATCTCAACCCTCTCAAAGCCCGAAAACAGGGGGCATTCTTTCGTAACACTTGCGTAGTTCTTTCGTAACTCATGTTGTCGGCCCGCCCGCTCACTTCTTCGCGCTCGAATAGGGGTCGGCCGCGTCGCGCAAACCATCGCCCACAAAGACGAAGGCGAGGACGAGGGCGACGAAGAAGATCACCGGGATGAACTCCCACTGGAAATTCAGGAGCACATCCGCTTGGGAGACGTTTTGCAGGAGCACGCCGAGGGAATTCACCGGCTCCTTCAAGCCGAGGCCGATGAAGCTGAGCGCGGTCTCGGACAGCACCATGTAGGGAAACGAGATCACCAGATCGACGATGATGTAGGAGGTGAAGCTGGGCAGTAGGTGGCGCCGGATCACGTGGCCCGAGGAGGCGCCGCAGAGCTGGGCGGCCAGCACATATTCCTGCGTCCGCTCGGTCAGCAGATGGGTGCGCACCCGGCGCGCCAGGGTCGGCCAGCCGATCAGGCCGAGGATGCAGGAGATGAAGAAGAACCGCGTCTCGGATGACCATTCGGGCGGTGCGAAGGCCGCCAGCGCCATGAAGAGCGGAATGGCGGGCACGGTGCGCACTGCGTCGGTGATCATCTGCAAGACGCCGTCGATCCAGCCGCCGAAATAGCCCGCGACCCCGCCGATCACCAGCGCGAGCACGAAAGCGATCACCACCCCGATTGTGCCGACCGCAAGCGAGGTCCAGATCGCGTGCAGGGTTCGGGAGAAGACGTCCTTGCCGGTGCCATCGGTGCCGAAGATGTGGATGCCCCCCTCCTCGACCCCGAAGAGATGGGTGGTGAAGGCGAAGCCGTTGAAGGAGACGATGCCGATATCGAACGCCATCACCCGATACTCCCACCCTTGGGGCAGGAAGGTGACATAGCGCCGGACATCCGGGTCGATCACCGGGTTGCGCCGGAGCGTCGCCATGTCGAGCTCCATCTTCACGCCATGCAGGAACGGCGTCCAGGAGCAGCCATTGTCATCGCAGAACATCGGGATCTGCGGCGCGCCGTTGCGGTAGTCTTTGTCGGCGCCCGCGATTGTGGGGTTGTAGGGTGAGAGGAACGGCGCGAAGAGGCCCATGAAGATCAGGATGGCGAGGACGATTGCGCCGGCCATGGCGGAGCGGTTCTTTTTGAACCGCGCCCAGATGAGTTGGCTTTGGGAGGCGGTAAAATAGGCCTCCTTCCGGGCGCGGTCTTCGGCTGATTCTGGCGTGGTTTCTGGCGTCGTGTCGGTCATCTCACCCTCCCATAACGCCGCGGCGGATGCGCGGGTCGATGGCGGCGAGCGCCACATCGGTGATGAAGTTGAGCCCCACGATCGAGGCGGTGAGCAGGAAGATGATCGCACCTGCGAGCTGTTGGTCGTTCGAGCGGGCCAGGGCTTCGATCAGGAGCGCGCCCGCCTCGGTCAGGGTCATGATGAGGGCCACGACAGGAAGCTCGTTGAAGATCCGGTTGAGGTCGAAGCCCAGCGAGTTGACGATGGGCGAGAGGGCGTGGCGGGCAGGGTAGCGCCAGAGAAGCGTGCGCCCCGAGATCCCGCGGGCCGCCGCTGCTGTGACGTAGAGCTTGCCGATCTCGTCCGACATCAAGGCCCGGACGGTCTGGAGCGCGAAGGCGGTGGCAGACCAGCCCAGGATGAAGACCGGCAGCCAGGCGCGGCTCATGAAATCGAGGAACCGGTCCCAGGACCACTCGGCATCGCGGTACTCTTTCGAGAAGAGCCCGGTCATGCTGTCGCCGAAAACGACCGTGGAGAACAGCATGATCATCAGCGCCAACAGGAAATTCGGCATCGCCAGGCCGAGATAGCTGACGAAACGAAGCGAGTTGTTGGCGATCGGGTTTTTGGCGGTGGCGGCGTAGATGCCGACAGGGATCGCTATGGCATAGGCGAGGATCAGCGCCGCCATGCAGATGGCGAGCGAGATCCAGAACTTGTCTTTCAGCAGGTCATTGATCGAGACCCGCAGGATGCAGCTGTCGCCGAAATCGCCGTGGAGGAAGACATTGCCGAGCCAGGAGCCCCAGCGGGTGATAAATGGCCGATCGAGGCCAAGGCGGGCGCGCTCCGCTTCGATATCCTCGACCGAGATCTGGCTGCCTTGGGTGTTCTTGAAGGCCAGATACCGCTCGGCGCAATCGCCGGGGACCAGCTCCATCAGGCTGAAGACGATGAAGGAGACCAGGACCAGCGTGAAGAGCGCCATGGCGGCGCGCATTGCGACGAAACGAGCGAACTGCATTGGTCTGGTTCCCCCTCAGACCCCTCTTCGATCAGCCTGTCATGGCACTAAAGAGTGTGCAACTGCGAAGACCGGGCGCGGGACGCCCGGTCTAGACTTAAAACCCTTGGTTCAAGTGCCGTCGGCGAAGAACCACTGCGTCGCGCGATAGGGGTAGGTCCGGTAGTACTCGTAGGACCAGGTTTTGAACTCGGTAAAGTTCTTGAGCGCGTTGCGGTGGTAGATCGGATTCGGGGCCGAGACAGTGCCGAGGAAGAGCAGGTTCTCGGTCATCGCCTGGGCGAGCTTGGCCCCCGCTTCGTTGGAGGCGTCCGAACCGGGGGCCGATTGCTGGAAGGTCTCGATATCGACCATCATATCCTTGGCCCATTGTGGCGGCTCGACTCCGGCGGAACCGTTCGTGTCCACCCACTCGGCCCAGAGCATGCCAACGCGGGAGCCGAAGTAGTTCTCGTAAGGCGGCACCCAGAGCTCGTTATTGCCGAGTACGATGGCGACCGGCTGGCCTTTTTGCCAGGTTATCACATCGAGCTTGTTGGCCGATTGCGCCGAGCGATACTCATCCGGCGTGACCTCTTTCACGGTCGTCTGAACGCCCACATCTGACCAGTTCTGCGCAACGAATTCGGAAACCGCAGCCGGGCCGCCTTGGGTTGAGAACTGGATGTTGAGCACGAACTTGTCGCCGTTTGGCAGCTCGAGGAAGCCGTCGCCATCGGTGTCCTTCAGCCCAACTTCGGCGAGCATCTTTTTCGCCTCATCCGGGTTGTACTCGGTGGCATAGCTGAGCAGGCTCTCATCCACGAAGCTTGGGCGGGGCGAGAAGCCGATATATTGCTGCGGCGTGCCGAGCCCGAAGAAGGCGACATCGTTCAGCTCGGTCCGGTTGATCGCGTGGCTCATCGCCTTGCGAAAGCGCAGATCGCCAAAGACTTTCCGCTTTTCAAGATCTTCCGAGGTGACGTTGAAGCCAAAGACCGGCATCGCGACGGTCGGTTTCAGGTCGACCGTGTAGTCGCCCTTCTCTTGGTTCTCGAGCAGAAGCGGCGCGGAGGGCAGTTGCACCGATTGCGACTTGTAGTCGACCTCGGCGTTCACGAGCTTGAGGATCCGGACCTCGTTCTCGTTGATATAAACCTCATCCTGGCGCGAGATGTAGGGGAGCTGATTGCCAGCGGTGTCGACCTGATGGAAGTACGGGTTGGCGACCAGTTTGCGGCCCTCGGTTGTGTCCGCGGTGTAGATGTGGCTTTCCAGGGTCGGCTGGGTCGCGGCCGGGAGGGTTTTCGACTTCTCCAGATCCCGCAGCATCGGGGTCGGCGTATCCGTCCAGTCCGAGGCGCCGAAATAGAAGTTCACAGCTTCATAACCGCTGGCAAAGCCAAACTCAGCCGCGCGCTTGTCCGCATCCGGGTTCACAGCCGGGTGGAACTGACCCAGGAAGTGCTTTGGCTGGAAGCCTTGGGAGTAGCTGTTGGCGAAATGGGCGAGGAAGCCGGGCTTGGGCGCCGCCATCTCAAAGCGGACTTCGGTCGGGCTGACGACAACGACATTCATCTTCTCGCCACCTGCGAGCAGGAAGTCTTTCGGCTTTTCGATGATGTTCGAGTCAAAGTTCAGATCATCGTACCAGAACTTCACGTCATCGGCGGTGAAGGGCGCTCCGTCCGACCATTTATGGCCTTCGCGGAGGTAGAAGGTCAGATGGGTGAAATCATCGTTCCAAAGCCAATCCTTGGCGATGTTCGGGACGATGGTTTGCAGATCATCCGAGAAGCGCACGAAGTTCACGTGGCGCACCGAGAGGAAGTCGGACGTGCCTGCTTCGGTCGCGTTGGAGAGCACATCCAGCGTGCCGCCATAGATGCCGATCGCATCATAGGGCATGACGACCAGCGGTTCCGAGGGCAGGCGCTCCGCAACCGGGGGCAGCTCTGGATTGCCTTGGATCTCGGCGTTCAGCGCGGCGATCTCGGGATTCTCGCTGAAGCTCAGTTTGCAGTCGGGCTGGCTCTCGAATTCGACCAGTTCGAGCTGTTGCGGATACTTACTCTCGATCCCCTTGGGGTCGTCGACAGTGGCTTGCGGGCAAGCGGCCCAGGCGGCCGATGAGAGCCCAATGGTGGCAAACGCCACCGAGGCTTTGAGAAGCGATTTCTTCATGATGGTCCCCTCCGTGATGGAGATTCAAGCGCTGGGATAGCGGATGGAATCTTTAAGGCGGGACTTGAGGTTAAGGTGGCTTTGTAACAGTTTTATGTCACTTTGGTATCGCCTCTGCGGAAGAGATGTGAAAGGCCCAACCGAGACGGTCAGTCAGGCCAGAACACTCTGCTCTGAGTTGCTTTAGTTAAACGCGTCGCGCCGCGAGCAAGGATTGAACTCGGTCCGGCCATCATCCCTGGTACGGGTCGCCCAATCCTGTGCGCAGTAGGCCGCGATCTGCTCCTTGGTGAAGGCCGAATAGGGGGTTCCTTCCGTCAGAGGCGGCGACCCCTCGACCTCAGGAAAGCTCGGCTGCGCGGGTGCGGCAGAAGATACCGATGACCCTGGCCCCGTCAGGGCCGCGAGTTCCGGCGCCGTAACTTGTGGTTTGGGAAGCTGATCGCTGCCTTGTCCTTTGTACAACAGGATATCGGCATCCCTGTAGCGAAACTCATCCTCTTCGTTGATCGCAGAGTCGATGGCGGCATCGATTCCAATCGCGATAGCGGAGCCGATCAGAGCCGGGATGATGGCGATCGGCGAGAGAGGAAGCACCACGGGCGTGCTGTCCGTCTCTTCCGTGTAGTTGTACGGTGCCAGGTTTGTCCATCCGTCCTTGAACCCGGGGTTAATGCACTCAATCCGCAGCGGCTGCGTCTGAACACCGTAGAGAGGCAAAGTCAGCTCTGCTGGCGTGGTGAGCTCAGCAACGCCGCCATCAAGGCTGGCGAGGCAGTTTGCGCCAATGAGCTCCTCCCCTTTCTCGAAATTGGTTGTGCCCCGGGGCTTCGCGGCAAAGGCGCGTACCGTGATGGTCTGGGTATCGAGGAGATTGGGAACAGTCTCACCCGCCTGGCGGCGCATCGCATAGACATCGACCCCCCGGCCCGCGTCGGTTGCTCTGATCGATGTTGTATTCTCCTGAGGGACCGGGGTCGCACAGGCCCCTAAGAGCATCGCTCCGCCAAAAAGTATCAGTTTCAAGATGGTTTTCTGCATGTCACCCCCGACATCTCAAAATGCAGTCTTTAACACTAGAAAATCATCATCAAGCCGCCAAAAGTTGTCAACGATTTTGAAAGGCTAGAAGAGCAAAGGACGCCCCAATGGACCTCTATCGCGCCCTGTGATCGCGCTGTAGTTCACCTGGAACTCGGCCAGTTCGAACTGCTGCGGGAATTGGCCCCAGAGGGCGACAGTGGCTGGCGGGTAAGCGCGCGTCGTAACTGTTTTATGTCACGGCGGGGCGATGGGCGCGATGGCTTGTCTATTTATCGAGAAACGTCCCAATACGTTGGCGCGGACCAGAGCGCCAACGGGAAACTGGGCGACTAGTTAAAGGCGCTGCGCTGGGTGCAGGGGTTATACTCGGTCCGGCCTTCGGCGTTCCGCCGGATATCCCAGTCCTGCGCGCAATACGCAGCGATCTGATCTTCGGTGAAGCTCGCGTAACTGCTGCCTTCGGTGAGCGATGGCGAGCCAGCCACGGGCGGGAAGACTTCGACGGGCGCGGTGACCGTCTCAGGGGAGGCTGGCGCATCTTCGGAGTTGGTAGGAGGCGGTTGCACCGGCTCAAACGCCTCCTCCCCGAACACCACCTCTACAGGGTTCGGCACATGGTTCAGCCCGGCCCCGGTCGCCACATCGACCGTTGCTCCGACAAGGCCGCCGAGGAGGATGTTACCCGCGACACCGGCAACCCCGCCGCCCGCGACTTCCGTATCAACAAAGACCGTCTTACTCTCGCCATTCAGCTCAAAAGTCGCCTCGAAGGTGTCACGACGCTTGATATCCATGGTGCAGGGTGTCTCGCATCCAATGCCAAGCGAGGTGGTGACCGTCGCACCGGGCGGTGTAGAGAGGAAGGAGACTTCCTCGGTCGCCCCCCTCGTGATGGTCGCGCAACCAGATGACAGGAGAGTGAGCGCCAGGACGGC
>JBCDAS010000012.1:0-27368 GCA_039185235.1 Pseudomonadota bacterium | reverse complement strand
CCGCTGGATTCTAACCCCAGCCATGGGCCACCGAACCCAAGCGTTTCAGACCCTCATGCACTAACAATTCACATGGGCCACTCAATGGGCGCTCTCCACCGTGACCCGCTCGGCGAATTGATCTTCTCAGCGGCATTTAAAAGCAAAGTGAGGGCATGCTTGGAAAACGCTCAGAGCTGCCCTGTCAGAATTAAGACACCCATCAACGCAACACTGGCCAATCCGATCACACTTGCCGCCATGAACAAGGCGTCGAAGGCTTGCTGCCAGAATGGCCGGCGCGAATAGGGTCTGACACCGTCGAGTTTCATGTGAACCTCCCCTTCCAGATGATCCCGCGACCCTTTTGTAACGCCTAAGGTGACCGGCTCCGGCGCTCGCCTCTTCCAGAGGGCGAAATTCCGGTCTAGAGAGCCTAGATCCAGCAAGTCATGGAGGCCGTTCTGGCCGAGTGGGTTTTCTCGATCGAAGGCACAGCTTCTGCGACCTATTGGGCCGCGGCTCTTGCACTGATCTCGGCCTTGGCGCACGCGACTTTCGGCGCCTTGCAAAAAGGGCGCTTCAACCCGTGGCTGGTGCGCGGGGCGATTGACTTCTCCTACATGGTCATGGCGCTGCCCATCGCGCTCTTTGTCTTTCCGCTTCCAGAGGGCGAGATGTGGTTGATCCTGTTGGGCGTTTTGATCGTTCATCAGATCTATAAGGTCTTCCAAGGTCTCGCATATGAACGCGCACCTTATACTGCGGTCTACCCGATCGTGCGGGGCACCAGCCCTCTGGTAACAGTCAGCTTTGCTATTCTCGTCTTCGATGAGCACTACACCTTGGTCCAATGGGCGGGGGTGTTGCTGCTCTCTGCTTCGATCTTGACCCTGTCGCTCTTGAACATCCGAGAGGAGAAGATCGATCGCCGCAATCTGACGATCGCGCTATGGTTCTCGCTCGGCTCGGGGATCATGGTGGCAGCTTACACAATCTATGATGCCTGGGGGATTCGTCAGGCGCCGAACCCGTTTACATTCCTGGCATGGTTTTTCGTGGTCGACGGTCTGATCTTTCCTTTTGTCGCCTATTGGATGTGGCGCCGGGATCCAAACCGCCCGCCTGCGAGACCCCTGTTGCTCCGCGGACTACTTGGCGGGCTGATTGGGTTTGTCAGCTTCGGATGTGTGATGCTGGCGACGCGGCTCGACAAAGTCGGCGAGGCCGCGACACTGCGCGAGACCTCTGTTGTGTTCGCAGCCCTGATCGGCTGGCTGGCTTTGGGAGAAAAAGTTGACCGGCCCCGCGCTGGATTGATGGTTCTTATCGCGCTCGGCGCTATCCTTGTAGAATTCGGTTGAGAAGGCAGATAGATACGCCCGCATGAAAGAGATTAATCCCATCCTCAAGCTCGTGCTCGAGATCGGCCCGCTGGCGGTTTTCTTTGGCACTTTCACCTATGGTGAGACCCTGCTGGAGAACCCGAGCATCTTTGGCGTAATGGCCTCGATGACAAGGGAAGCCGCGCTGACCGGCGGCAATGGTCCAATTTTCTTGGCCACTGCATTATTCATGGTCGCAATCGCCATAGCACTCTCGGTTTCCTGGTCGCTCACCCGCAGTTTGCCGAAGATGGCTGTCGTGACGGCCGTCGTCGTCGCCGTTTTTGGAGGGCTTACCCTGTGGCTGCAGGACGACACGTTCATCAAGATGAAGCCAACCATCGTGAACGGCATTTTCGCGCTAGCGCTAGGGATCGGGCTTTTGCAGGGCCGGAGCTATTTGAAGTATCTCATGGGCGAGAGCATGCCGCTCACCGATGAAGGTTGGATGATCTTCACCAAACGCTGGGTCGGGTTCTTCATCTTCATGGCGCTTTTGAACGAGGCGATCTGGCGCACGCAGTCGACCGAGTTTTGGGTGACGTTCAAGACGTTTGGCAACCTGCCCATCACCTTCCTTTTCCTCATGAGCCAATACCCGCTGTTGCGGCGGCACATGATCGAGGATGAAGGCTCCTCTGCACAATAAGCGTCAAGTCTCCTCACCAAATCGACTTGTGATCAGCGCCTGAAGCGCAGTGAGCAAAGCTTCGGCCTCGGGCCCATCCGTCACAACCTCGATCGACACACCCTGATGCGCGGCCAACATTAAAAGGCCCATGATGCTGTCGCCATTGACCGTCTGTCCATCGTGAGAGACCTGGGCCGTGGCGTCATGGGCCTCAACTGTTTCGACGAATTTGGCCGAGGCTCGCGCGTGCAGGCCCCGGCGATTGACGATCTCGCACGTCTTCGTCGGCATCTTACTTTTGGGCGCTCGCTGGGGTCAGGATGCTGGCTGCAGAGTCGATGTATTTCGTACCCGCTTCCAGTGCTTGGGCGACCGCCTCGGCCAGCGGCTTCTCCCGTGATTTGGCGAGTTTCACCAAAAGCGGAAGATTTGCCCCATAGATCACCTCGACCAGATCGTCTCTCATGGCACCCAAGGCGAGATTCGAGGGGGTCCCTCCGAACATATCAGTGACCAGCACAACGCCAGAGCCTGAATTGACCTCGGCGACTGCCTGATCGATTTCGGCTTGTTTGATGTGAAGGTCGTCGGTCGGCTCGATAGCAATTGCGCGGGCGTTGTCTTGGCGCCCAACCACATGCTCGGTCGCTGCGAGCAAAGCCTCCGCGAGCCCACCATGTGCGACGATCACCACTCCGATCATACCTGTCTTCCTTCCATGGAAACGCTATCGGTCCAATTCGCGATGACGAACCGATGCACGCCATCCCGCCTCTGCCAGGGATTTACGCAACTTCTCCGCCGTAGCGACAGATCGATGCCGACCGCCAGAGCATCCGAGCGCAATCGAAAAGTAGGCTTTCCCCTCGTCCTTATACGCCGGCAACAGCGTTAGGAGGAGATCTAGGACCCGCTCAAAGAACCCAGCGAACCTAGGATCCTCCTCGACAAAACCCTGGATGCGCGGGTGGCGCCCGTCAAGGGCCCGTAGATCCTCTTTCCAATAGGGGTTCTGCAGGAAGCGGCAATCCAAAACCATGTCTGCCTCGTGCGGAGCGCCACGCTTGTAGGAAAACGACTGGACGGAGACTGAAAGACCAACCGTCGCCTCTAGCGAAAAGCGCGAAGTCATTTCTGCCTTGAGCTGATGCGGCGTCAAGATCGTCGTGTCGATCACAGTATCCGCTTGGTCGCGCACGGGCGGCAGCAGGCCGCGCTCACGCGAAATCCCAGTGGCCGGATCATCTTCGGGCGCCATTGGGTGGCGGCGGCGGGTCTCAGAATATCGCTCAAGCAGCTTCTCATCGCTGCACTCCAAGAAAACGATCTGAACACCTGCCTGGAGGCGATTGCGCAAGCTCTCTACCGCCTCTCGCAACGCCCGAACTGAGAACCCTCGGCTCCCGGGCGCAATACCCAAGGCGATCGGCTGCGCCTGACCGCTCTGTGGTGTGACTAACTGATCGATGAGCCCAAGCGGAAAGTTATCGACCGCCTCATAGCCCATGTCTTCGAAAGCCGCCACAGCGGTCGAGCGCCCAGCGCCTGACATCCCGGTCACCAGCACGACCATCGGTGCTAGCGGTTTATCGCGATCCGTTTGGCTGGGTTGATCGGTCATTCTGGTCCCGGCAACTCACTCGATCTTATGCTGCTTTGGGTCAATCCATTCCCCGGTCGCGGCCAGAGTAACGGTCGCGGCGAGACCTGAGAGACCTTTGCCAAAAATGAGGCGAACGGGCCAGTTCAGCAAGGGGCGAAATGTCCAATCGGGCAATCGTTCCGGTGGTTCAATGCTAAGATCCACGATTAGTGCAACTGGGGCGCTTGAGGTCTCCGAGAGCTTCACCAGCCCAAGACCGCGCAGCTCTATCAATCCTCGGATCGCCTCGGGGGCAGACAGAGACGGCGGACGACCAACCGAAACACTCGTCCGATCATCGGATATCAAAACCGCCCCGCGGGAGATGAGGTCGGCGGCTAATGCGCTCTTTCCGCTCCCGCTTGGTCCCGTGATGAGCACGCCTTGACCGTCGATCGCGACCGCGCTTGCGTGCAGGATCAGGGGATCTGTTTCGCTCACGAAGGCAATTCGAGTACAAATCGTGCGCCCAACGGTGTGTCGCCCGGACCATCGCCGTCCTGATAGACGTTCTCGGCCCAGATCTGCCCGTTATGCGCCTCGATGATTTGCTTGGAGATTGCGAGGCCAAGCCCAGAGTGATTGCCAAAACCTTGAGACTCGGGACGCTCGGTATAGAACCGATCAAACACGCTGCTCAGATTCTCCGCCGGAATACCGGGACCCTGATCGGCAACGCTGACACGCACCCCTTTTGCGAGCTTGCGCCCTTCCACCACGATGGATGTACCGTCCGGGGAGAAGCTCAGTGCATTGTCGAGGAAGTTGGTGACCACCTGAGCAATTCGTCCCTCCAAACCGCGAGCCTCAAAGCTAGATTTTGGCAAGTTGACCTCGACCTTAACCTTTCGGTCCTCGCCATGGCTTCGGGTGATGCTGGCGAGCATCTCCACCAGTTCTGCCAAGTCGAAATGCTCCATCCTCTCTCGCACCAGTTCCGCATCCAACCGTGAGGCGTTAGAAATATCCGTCACCAGTCGATCCATACGGCTGACGTCCTTTTGGATGACATCAAGGAGCTTCTTCCGCTGCTCCGGCGTCTTGGCGTATTCCATCGTCTCAACGGCGGAGCGCAACGAGGTGAGAGGGTTTTTGATCTCGTGAGCCACATCGGCGGCGAAGCTCTCGATGGCTTCAATCCGCTTGTAAAGCGCTTCAGTCATTCGGATCAGCGCACCTGAAAGGTCGCCGATCTCATCGGACCGATGGGTCAGGTTGGGGATCTCGACACGCTCTGGATTGAGCGGGCGGAGCGCATTCGTTCCCTCACTATCGGCGGCCAGCGCAAGCTTGCGGATCGGGCGAGCGATCGTATTGGCAAGAAGGACAGAAAGCGCGATCGAGACCAGGGTGGCGACAAAGAAGACCTGCAGGATCTTGAGCCGTTCATTGCGAAGGATCTTGTTGATATCCCCGCCTTCGGTCGAGAGTTGCAAGACACCAAGCACCGACTGAGCGTGGCGCAGGGGCAAGGCGACCGAGACGATGAGTTCACCTTCTGGATTGACGCGCACCTTATGGGCGATCAGGCCACGAGCGGCCGTGATGATCTCCTGATCCTCCGAGACGGCACCAACCGGGATCTCACGAAAGACTTCCAACTCATCGCGGAAGCTTTCGAGGAAGCGGAGATAAGAGGTCTCGATCCGCCGCATAAGGCGTTCATCATCGACGAGCTCCGCCTCGGGGGTCGGTTCCGGCTCGACCTCGACGCTGGCGGGTTCTAACCGGCTCGTATCGCCAGTCAGCCGCCGTTCGCGGTCGAACAACCGGGCGCGAACTCCAGTGGGTTCCACCAGCCGCGTGAGAATCGTATTGGCCTCTTCTGGATTGTAGCCGAGCGCTTCAGACGGCTCGTTTGCCGTTTGCTCCGCCACGGTAATGGCGATGATCTCTCCCTGAATCACGAGGGCATTGACCCGTTCTCCGATGAGGCCCTGCAGGAAAGAGTTCAGGATCAGAACGCCAAAAACAAGAACCGCAAGGCCGACAAGGTTGAAGAAGATGATTCGGCGCTGAAGTGAGGAAAATGGGGCTGATTGCTTTAACCCCTGGACGATCCGCTCACGGGTGGTGGATGGACGCGGTTTGCCATCCAAGCCCTTTGGTCCAGGGCTGATGGCTTCGATAGCTTCCCCCGCGCCGATCCGGCGCATCAGACTTCGCGGTAGCGGTATCCGACCCCGTAAAGTGTCTCGATCGAGTTGAACTCGTCATCAACTTTCCGGAACTTCTTGCGGATACGTTTGATGTGGCTGTCGATCGTCCGATCATCGACATAGACTTGGTCGTCATAGGCCGCATCCATCAGGTTATCTCGGCTCTTCACAAAACCTGGGCGCTGGGCGAGCGAATGGAGGATCAGAAACTCAGTCACGGTTAGGGTAACGGGCTTGCCATCCCAAAGCGACGCATGGCGCATCGGGTCCATTTCAAGCTTGCCGCGCTTTAGAACCTTCTCCGTCTCAGTTCGCTCTATGGTTGTGTCGGTCATGGCCTCCCGGCGACGAAGAACAGCTTTAATCCGCTCGACCAAAAGGCGTTGCGAAAAAGGTTTGCGGATGTAGTCATCGGCACCCATTCGAAGTCCGATTACCTCGTCGATTTCCTCGTCCTTGGAAGTTAGAAAAATAACAGGCAGGTCCGAGTTCATGCGCAGCCGACGCAGAAGTTCCATGCCATCCATCCGGGGCATCTTGATGTCAAACACGGCCAAATCGGGCGGCGTCTGTTGCAGGGCTGCCAGTGCAGCGGTGCTGTCAGAATACGTCTTGACGTCAAAGCCCTCGGCTTCAAGCACCATAGACACCGAGGTAAGGATGTTGCGGTCATCATCTACCAGAGTAATGCTAGCCATATTTTCTCCCCCCCGATTTTTGGATTTGAGCGCCGGGGTTCACTGCTTTTTCCTGCTTCTTGCACATATCTTTGCATGGACATCGTCCATTGGCAATTTCTCCGCACGGTGGTGCCAGACCAGCGACGTTGTGGCAAGCGGAGACAGGGCTGCGTCATTTTAGGGCTGTTAACCAAAGTTTCAGGGCTGGACGGGGCTCCCAACGCTGCGCTAGATAGCCGCGATCAACCCTTAGATAGGCGAGTCCTCCACCAAAACGTGACGCGCCCCGGGGCATGCCGGTGACACTCCCCGGCGAGCGAGAACAAAGACCGGTCGAACCGGAACCGCGAGGAGATGCTGATGGAATCGGGTGTGTTCAACCCCAACTGCCGCGTTGAGGATATGGGCCTGACGGGGCTCGCCGCTGCTCACTACAATCTTGGCGAGGCAGGGCTGGTACAGGCAGCGATCCAACGGGACGAGGGTGAACTGGGCCAAGGCGGTACTTTCCTCTGCAACACCGGAAAGCACACAGGACGCAGCCCACAAGACAAGTTCGTGGTCCGTGAAGCGTCCGTCGAGGACGACGTCTGGTGGGAGAACAACAAGCCAATGAGCCCGGAGCATTTCGAAACGCTCTACCGGGACATGCTGGCCCATCTGAAGGGCCGCGAAGTGTTCGTTCAGGATCTCTTCGCGGGCGCTGACCCGGAACAGCGCCTCAATGTGCGTATGATCAACGAGCTTGCATGGCATTCGCTCTTCATCCGCCACATGCTCCGCCGACCAGAGCTCGCAGAACTCGCCAATTTCACCCCTGAATTTACAGTCATCAACTGCCCGAGCTTCAAGGCCGACCCTGCGCGCCATGGCTGCCGGACAGAAACGATCATCGCTGTCAGCTTCGAGCGCAAGCTGATCCTCGTGGGGGACAGTTCTTACGCGGGTGAGAATAAAAAGGGCATCTTCTCGGTCCTGAACTTCCTCCTGCCCGGCAAAGGTGTGATGCCGATGCATTGCTCGGCAAACCATGCGGTGGGCAATCCAGACGATGCCGCCATCTTCTTCGGCCTATCCGGCACAGGGAAAACCACCCTCTCGGCTGATCCTGATCGAACTTTGCTGGGCGACGATGAGCACGGCTGGACCGAGAGCGGCATCTTCAATTTCGAGGGCGGCTGCTATGCCAAGACGATCAACCTCTCGCCCGAAGCAGAGCCGGAGATCTATGCCACTTGCTCCAAATTCGCGACTGTGATCGAGAATATGGTCTACGATCCCCACACCAAGGAACTAGACTACAAGGATGACAGCCTGACGACCAACATGCGCTGCGCCTATCCGCTCCACTATATCTCCAACGCGTCGGAAACGGGTATGGCGGGCATCCCGAAGAACGTCGTGATGCTGACCTGTGATGCCTTTGGCGTAATGCCGCCGATCGCGCGGCTGACCCCGGCGCAGGCGATGTATCACTTCCTGACCGGGTTCACGTCCAAGATGGCCGGCACCGAGAAAGGCGTAAATACGGCCCAGCCGACTTTCTCGACATGTTTCGGTGCTCCTTTCATGACCCGGCGCCCCGAAGTCTATGGCGCGCTTTTGCGCGACAAGATCGCAAGCACCGGGGCGCAATGCTGGCTGGTGAACACCGGTTGGACCGGCGGCGGCTATGGTGTTGGCTCGCGGATGCCAATCCGCGTAACCCGGACACTGCTCTCGGCGGCTTTGAACGGCTCGCTGAACGAGGTCGAGTTCCGCGTCGACCCGAATTTCGGCTTCGAGGTCCCGACCTTCTGCGAAGGCATCTCTACCCCGATCCTCAACCCGCGCCAGACCTGGGAAGACGCGGCCGCCTATGATGCCCAGGCCTCCGAACTCGTCGCCATGTTCGTCAAAAACTTCGCCCAATACGAAGCCCATGTCGGCGAAGATGTCCGCGCGGTTGCCCTGAAGGCGGCCTGAGGGCCACCCAATGTCGCGTTTCGCCATCGCCTGCGGCCATAAACGCACGGCCGCAGCGGCAGAGCTGGTGCTGCGCGATGGCGGAAACGCAGCCGATGCGGCGATTGCAGCGGCCCTCACAGCTATGGTCGCTGAGCCGGTGCTCGCTGGTCTGCTTGGCGGCGGGTTCGCCATGGTGACGGCGGATGGGAAGACCGAGCTTCTCGACTTCTTTGTGCAGACCCCGCAGGCAAAGACTGATGAGGTCGATTTCCGCTCGGTCCATGCAGATTTTGGTACCGTCACGCAGGAGTTCCATATCGGCGTCGGCGCGATCGCGACACCCGGAGCGGCACCCGGTCTCGCAGAACTACATGCGCGTTGTGGTCGGATGCCGTTTCGCGATCTGCTCACACCCGCAATCGAGATCGCGCGAGACGGCGTCGCGCTGACAGCCTATCAGGCGCGGCTTGGTGAGGTGGTTGCCCCTATCCTCGCCGCATCGCCTGAGCTCCGAGCCTTAATGTGTGACGAGACTGGCCCTTTGCCCCAAGGAGCGATCTATAGGAATCCTGATTTCGCCGATGTGCTTGAAGTCTTTGGTCTGGAAGGTCCGCGTTTTATCGCTGAAGGCGAGGTTGGACAGGCCTTGGTGGAGATGGCTCGGGACGGGGGTCACATATCGACAGAAGATCTCAAAGGGTATCTCCCGCGGTGGCGTAGACCGCTGAAGCAAACTCGAAGCGGGGTCGATCTCTATCTCAACCCAGCGCCAAGCCTTGGGGGGACCTTGATCGCATTGGCGTTGGAGATGATGGCGGTCTCAGCGTCTCCGTTGGAAGTCGCCAATGCCTTCGCTGCAACCTCGCGCGCTCGGGAACTCACCAAAGACGACCCGGTTGGGCTGCTGGCCCCCGGTTTGATCGAGCAGTTACGCCGAACGCTCGTAGGCCATCCTGCTTCAACCCGCGGGACCACGCATATCTCGGTGATCGATGCGGCGGGCATGGGTGTCGCCCTGACCCTGTCCAATGGCGAAGGCTGCGGGATGATCGTACCGGGTACTGGCATACAACCCAACAACATGCTCGGGGAGGAGGATCTTGTTCCCGGTGGATGGCACTCCTGGGCACGCAACACACGACTTGCCTCGATGATGTGCCCTTTGGCGGCTCATTGGCCGAACGGGCAAGTTGCTGTCCTCGGCTCAGGTGGATCCAATCGGATTCGAACGGCATTGGCACAGGTTCTGGCATTGCTGATCGATCAAGACATCGCTCTCGAAGACGCTGTTCTACGGCCAAGACTGCATGTCGAAGGCACGCGTTTAGACTTCGAGGAAGCGGGGTTGCCAGAACAGGATCGAACAGCCTTGCTGGCGGCATTCGACGATGCGACGGCGTGGCAGGAGAAGTCGATGTTCTTCGGCGGTGTCCATGGAGCTATGCGGCGGCCAAACGGCGATCTCTTTGCGATGGGTGATCCTAGGCGGGATGGGTTCGCCCTAATCGGCTGAGCAGATTGCACCAAAGGCGGCACATTTTGTCGCAGGTATGGAAGACCACCTGACCGAGTCGGCGTCGAGATTGATGCATGGATCAGACACTCAATATCGCTCGCCTGATCGACACGGACCGGTATCCGATCGATCGGCCTGATCGCCCCGCCTTCGCAAACCTGCTGGCGAGGGTTCAAGCTGATCTTGATGCTGATGGCTGTGCTGTCTTGAACGGTTTCATCCGCCCAGAAGCACTGCAAGACTTCCTCGCAGAAGCGGATCATGTCGCCCCCGCCGCCCATCGCAGCTTTAATCGGACGAATGTCTACTTCTCCAAGGACGATCCAAGTCTGCCCGAGACGCATCCCGCTCGTCAGTTCTTTGATCGCTCCAACGCTTTTGTGCCCGCGGACAATTTTGGTCCCAACTCGCCGCTGCGCAGGATCTACGAGAACCAGCCATTTCGCGATTTCGTCCAAATGGCCCTTCGGGAGGAGCAGTTCTTCCCCTATGCCGACCCGCTTGCCGATGTGATCATAAATGTGGTCGAGGAAGGCGGTGGCTTCCCTTGGCACTTCGACACGAACAACTACACGGTCACGCTCGCGCTGCAGAACGGGGAGGCAGGTGGAGCGTTTCGCTATGCGCCCTGGATCCGAACAGCAGATGATGAGAACTTTGATGCGGTCAGCGCGGTTCTGGATGAACGCTCGGATCGGGTGAAGACGCTGCATTTAGGGTCCGGCGATCTTCAGATCTTCAAAGGTCGCTATGCGCTCCACCGAGTGGATCCCGTTCAGGGCAAACGCAAACGCTATGTCGGCATTTTCTCGTTTGTCGAGGAGCCCGGCATGGTCGCAAGCCCCGAGCGCTGCAAGCAACTCTATGGCCGGGTCCTACCGGTGCACTACGAGCGGGCCGGCCAGCGCGCCGATGCCTTGATGGACTAGGGAGGTCTGAGATGAACATAAAGGAAATCAAGTCGACCTATGAGCGGGACGGCTATGTCGTGCTGGAGCGTTTCATTCCGGACGAATTGATCAAGGAGCTGCGATCAGAAACAGACCGTTTCGTTGCGGCGGCGCGGTCGAACAGCCTAGTTGGTGGTAATTTCGACGTGATTGAGACACCCAACGGCCCGGACCTGCGCCGGATCGCCGATCCGGAGGCCGCGTCGGAGGTCTATGACCGCGCGATGCGTTGGGCGCCGCTGGTCGATCTCGTAACAGAGCTTCTCGGGGGCACCTGTCGGTTCGACCATGGCAAACTGAACTTCAAGCCTCCCTCGGGCGGCGGGGCGCTAGATTGGCACCAGGACTACGCTTTCTACCCCAATACCAACCAGGACATGCTGGCCGTTGGGATCATGATCGAAGACTGCACCGCGGAGAACGGCCCCCTGATGGTGATCCCGGGCTCGCATCGCAATACGCAAGGGATCGAGGGCGGGCCGATCTTTGACCATCATCAGAACGGGGTCTTCGTCGGTGGCGTGAAGTCTCATGCGATGGGCGGAATGGACGAGGCGGCGGTGGCATTGACGGCGCCTGCGGGATCGATTTCGATCCATCACACCGCGACCTTCCACGCCTCGACAGCCAATCGGGGGAACAAGAACCGTCCTCTGCTGTTGTACAACTATTTCGCGGCGGACGCGTTTCCGGTCTACTACAATTACGACTGGGGCGCCTTTAACGCCCGCTTGCTGCGCGGAGAGGTCGTGCACACACCACGTTACGATCCGCTGCCTTGCAAAGTTCCGCAGCCCGTGCCGCAGGCTGCATCGGACAGCCTGTCAGGGTCGATCTATGCGGCACAGGCTCAGATGGAGGGTGGTGCCATCCTCACCACATGAAGTCGCGCGCAAGGAAATTCCAAGTTGCGACAAAGCTACGTAACTTCCTTGCGCGTTTGTATTGACCGGAGCCTCGGCATTGGCTAGGTGTTTTCGCAGTCGCACAACGCGTTCTGCCCTGTAAGATATTGCCGAGGACAAAATCCATGAATGTGGAAACCGGGATCACTGTGCCGCAATCGATTGCCTCTGACGATCTGCTCCGCCTTTCGACCGAGGCGGTGGATGCGGCGCGCGGGTTTTTGGAGGTGGCAACAGCAGATCTTGCTGCTCGGGTGAAGCAGGGGGATCGGGTTTCGGGGCGGATGCTGGAGGGCGAGCAATACGCCTCCCACGCTCTGGCCTGGCTGGCGACTTATGTGGAAGCGCTCGATCAGTTCGCCGGTTGGGCCGAGCGGCTACAGGCGGCTGGCCAGTTCGGCGAGATCGAGCAGTTGATCCTGCAGATCGGGATGGGCGAATATCTCTGGCAGATCTATGGCGGGATCCCGATGAGCCAGGGGGAGATCGTCAGACCTCAGGACATCGGGCTGTCCCAGGAAGCGCAACGCGGGCTAATGCACCCCGCCGTGATGCAGTTGACCCAGGAAGGGAACACAAACGCCGCTCGCATGCGGCTCGCGCAGCTGATCGCCGAGCAAGAAGGTGCGACGACTTATGGCGCGACGGGGCTCGACGACGAGTTTGAGATGGTCCGAGACCAGTTCCGCCGTTTTGCTCAGGATCGCGTGCTGCCGGACGCCCATGAATGGCATCTCAAAGACCAACTCATCCCGATGGAAATCATCGAAGAGATGTCCGAGATGGGCGTGTTTGGCCTCACGATCCCAGAAGAGTTCGGCGGATTTGGCATGGGCAAGACCGCGATGTGTGTCGTCTCGGAAGAGCTCTCGCGCGGCTATATCGGAGTTGGCTCGCTCGGGACCCGATCCGAGATTGCAGCGGAGCTGATCCTCTGTGGCGGGACTGACGAGCAGAAGGCGCATTGGTTGCCGAAACTGGCTTCAGGTGAGATCCTGCCAACTGCCGTCTTCACTGAGCCAAATACGGGGTCTGATCTGGGTGCTTTGAAGACCCGGGCGGTGTCTGATGGCGATGAATGGGTGATCACTGGCAACAAGACTTGGATTACTCATGGCGCCAGGACCGATGTGATGACCGTCCTCGCCCGGACAGATCCGGAGACGAGCGATTACGCGGGCCTCTCGATGTTCCTCGCGCCAAAGACCCGAGGCACAGATGAAGAGCCATTCCCCGATGCGACCATCGCAGGCGGTGAGATCGAAGTTCTGGGCTATCGTGGCATGAAAGAATACACGCTGGCGCTGGATGGGCATCGGGTGCCATCAGATGCTCTGCTCGGCGGGGTCGAGGGCCAGGGCTTTAAACAGCTGATGAAAACTTTCGAGAGCGCTCGCATCCAAACGGCGGCGCGAGCCATCGGCGTTGCACAATCGGCGTTGGACATTTCGCTCAGATACGCTCAGGAGCGCGAGGCATTTGGCAAGCCGTTGATTGCCTTCCCTAGGGTCGCGGCAAAGATCGCGATGATGGCGGTTGAGATCACAATAGCCCGCCAACTCACTTATTTCTCGGCCCGGGAAAAGGATGCTGAGCGGCGCTGCGATCTTGAGGCCGGCATGGCCAAACTACTGAGTGCCCGCGTGGCCTGGGCCGCGGCCGATAACGGCCTGCAGATCCATGGCGGAAACGGTTTTGCGCTGGAGTATCCGATCAGTCGAGTGCTTTGCGATGCGCGGATCCTGAACATCTTTGAAGGGGCTGCAGAGATCCAGGCCCAAGTCATCGCGCGCCGCGTGCTCGAAGCTGCGTGAGCCAAGCGGAATGCGCGTCCCGCGCATACAGCATTGGATTGCGTGCCAAAGGCACGCGCACCCCCTCCCTAACCCTCCCCCATCAAGGGGGAGGGGACGCTCGAACCAAAGATCTGTCCGCTACTCATCGGTGAAGAGATTGTCCCAGGCTTGCTCCAGAAACTCGGGTCGGAGCTCGGGTTGAGCTTGTTCATAGGTGCAAATCGCTTTGGTCTGATCGATCAGAAAGCGCGGATGAAAAGCCTGGAACTCAGCCTCGGGCGTTTTCGCATAAAGCTCGTCCAATACGTAATGCAGCACGCTCTCATCGATTGGCATCCCGAACTTCTTCGCCGTACGGACAAAGATTGTGAGGTAGGTGTCTCGATCTGGCGGGCCGATCAAGATCTTGTAACGCAGACGGCGAAGCGCTGCGTCATCGACCAATTGCTTCGGCGGAATGTTGGTTGAGAAGACGGTCAGCGCGTCATAGGGCACTTCGAACTTGCGACCAGTGATCAGCGAGAGATAGTCGACACTCTTCTCCAATGGGATGATCAGGCGGTTGATGATGTCTTGCGGGCTTTGGCGTTGGCGGCCAAAGTCATCAATGACGAGAACACCACCGGAGGCTTTCATCTGCATCGGCGCTTCATAGACGCGGCTGACTGGATTATAGGCGATATCGAGCATGTCGAGCGTCAGCTCACCGCCGGTCTCCACCCTTGGGCGCTCGCACAGGACAAAGCGTGGATCATAGGCTTGGCCGTTGCGGCGCAGGCCCTCGTCCATCTCATCCTCTGTGCTCAGTGCTGCGTGCACAGTCGGATCGAAGAGCGCCACGACTTGTTTGTCGACAATGATCGCGTGGGGCAGATAAATTGGATCATTGAAGGCATCGCACGCAGCCATAGCGATCGACGATTTACCGTTGCCTGGTGGCCCGTAGAGCAGGATCGAGGCGCCGGAGTTCACCGCAGGTCCAAGCTTGCTCATTAGGCTCGGGTGCAAGGTAAGACCGCTGAAAACATGTTCGAGCAGTTCGCGGGTCAGCACTTTCTTCCGGATCGACTGGCGAGCAGATTGCGCGTGGAATTGCTCCAATGTGATCGGGCACGGGCCCACCCACTCGGATTGGTTCAGAGCTTCAGACGCCCAGCGCTTGCCCTTTTCAGTCAGAGCATAGCGCATCTCGGCGCTAAATGAGGCGCCCAACTGACCGAGCGGTTCAACGAGGCGCATGTCTTTCGCAACCGCAATAAGGCGTTCAACCAGCGTGTTGGGAAGGCAGAGGGCTGCGCAGAGAGTGCTCACCAGTTCGTGGCTCTGGCGGTACATGGTTTTCATAGCCAGATCGACCAGATACCCCTCGTCCAGCCCAGTATCCTCAAGCGTCTTTAACGGGGGTGGCGGCTGGATGGCTGCTGCGGAGAGCATTTGCGCTTCTTGCTCTAACGCAATCTCCTCCGGGCTCATCTCAACAGGTTGAATAAATGGCATGGATCACCTCCCACGGGACCATGAGGAGCGAAGCATGAGCGTCCGGTTAATTCGCGATCGTTATCTGCCATTCCCGTTGCAGGTTGCCAGAAACTCCGCCAGTTTGTTCGGATGCAAGAGGTTGAGTTGAAGCTTGAGCTGGATCCAGCAGAAGTAGAACAGGTGCGCCTTTGCCGTTGGCCCGCGAACTACCGGCCCGAGAAGCCGATCACTCGAACACTCAGGACGATTTACTTCGACACCGCTGACTTCCGTTTGGCCCAGGCAGGTATGGCTTTGCGCCTTCGCAAAGTGGGCAGACGGTGGGTCCAGACAGTGAAACTAGGGCAGTCGATGCGATTGGGGCTCTCGATGGCCGAGGAGCATGAGTGCCCCGCACCTGTAGGGCGTCTGGTCCTTGGCGAGATCCCAAACGTATCAGTGCGGGAATGTGTTCTTCAGGTCCTGGATGGAGCACCGCTTGCGCCCGTTTTCGAGACGCAAATGCAGCGGACGGAGCGACGGGTTCACACGCGGTCATCGGTTGTGGACCTGGCGATCGATATAGGTGAAGTGGTTGCCGAGACGGGCACCGAACCACTCCACGAGTTGGAGATAGAGCTGGTGGAAGGCAAACCGACTGAGCTCTTCGATGTGCTCAAGACCGTTTTGCCAAAAGGCGGCATGGCGCTTTCTCCGTATTCAAAAGCTGCACGGGGAATGCGCTTGGCCCGACAGGCACCTCGGCAAGAACCAGAACTGCCGCGACGCGCGGCCAGAGTATCGCTTTCTCGAACGGACACCATCGATGCCGCCATCGGATTGATTGCAACCGAGGTCGCTGGACAGATGACAGCCAACCACCGCTTGGTGCTTGATGAGATGAGCGCCGATGGGCTGAAGCAGCTGCGCATTGGCCTTCGGCGCCTCCGATCACTCCTCCGCCTCTTCAAACGCGAGATTGATCCAGTACGGGCCGCCTGGTTGAACGCCGAGGCGCGTTGGCTGGCAGCGCAGATCGGCTCCGTTCGGGATATGGACGTGATGCTGGAGGACATATTGCGACCAGAGCTGGACCGTCACGACGATCCTGGATTGGCCAAGCTCCAGGCCGCGCTTGCTCGCCGACGCGCTTCGGCTTTGCGTCGGCTCCGCCCAATTCTGGCGGGAGAACGGGCGCAGAACTTGGTTATCGATGCTCTTGCTTTGACGCGGACGACCGCCCTTCGGGGCGGTCAGGACCCGGTCATCCGGCGGGCCCCAAAGCTGCTTGAGAAGCGCTGGCGGAAAATCGAAGACATGGCGGCGCGTCTGGATGCAATGGATATTGAGGAGCGCCATGAGTTACGTAAGGAACTCAAGAAAATGCGGTACTCGGTCGAGTACCTTCGCGCATTGTACCGCAATGAAGACTTGAAGCCGTTCTTGAAGCTTCTCAAGCGGCTGCAAACCGTCTTTGGTGATCTCAACGACGCTGCCATGGCAGAGGCAATCCTGCTCAGCCCAAACGGACCGCTCAAAGACGATGTTGACGCGCAGCGGGCCGTTGGGCGTTTGATTGGTGCGAAATGGGCGCGCGCCGATCTCGCGTGGGAGCTCGCTGCGCAATATTGGGAGGATCTGGCCCTCGTAACACCTTTCTGGCGCGGCGAGAGTTGCAAAAAAGAGTTGGTGACCTGACGACGATCCCCTTTAGATTGATCTATGTGCTGCAGAGTTCTGCCAGCGCTTGGGGGATTGTGGATTGAAAATCATTCAGGTCACGGATTTGCATCTGAGGACCGACCAGATGAAGGGCGCCAGCCAAGATCCAATAGGTTCCTTCAAGAAGGCTTTGGCAGATATCTCAAAGCGCCATAGCGATGCTGATCTGATGGTGCTGACAGGGGATCTTACCGAACACGGTGAGGCGGCATGTTATCAAATGCTGCGCGGCGTTCTGGAAGAAGTAGAGATCCCAACTGCTCTGCTGATTGGCAACCATGATGATCGAAAGCAGTTCAGCTATGTCTTCCCCGAGGCCATGGACGGTGAAGGCTTCGTACAAGGCGCTCGGGATCTACCTCTCGGGCGGGCGTTGTTCGTGGATACCTCCGAACCGGGATGCCACTATGGAACCCTGTGTGACCGGCGCCTTGCGTGGCTCGAGGCAGAACTATCTGCGACAGCGGGGCCCTTTTGGATCTTCATGCATCATAATCCAATCCCCACGCATCTGAAACTGATCGACCGGATCATGCTGCAGGATCGCGACGGGTTCCGAGAGCTGATCAAACGGTTCAGAACGAAAATTGCTTACATCTTCCATGGCCACCTGCATCTGCCTATGTCTGGCTCTCTGGCGGGTGTTCCAGTGCATTGTCCACGGGGCACCTCGCATGCAGGGTATCCAAATTATGGGGATGATCGTCTGCTGCCAATGTCTGGCCTGCCAGCGAGTTACTCCGTGATCATCAGCGATGGTATCGAGACCACGGTCATGATGGTTGAGTACGCAGCAGAGCCCGAGGGCTAGCGCATCGCGTCCAGCTCGGCCAGGTTCTTTGCGATGTCCAGAAAAGCCCGCGCCTGCGGGCTGGCCGGGTTTGCCGCGACAATAGGAGCGCCCTCATCACCAGCAATCCGGATCGAGATATCAAGCGGCACCTCACCCAGGAACGGCACGCCTAGTTTAACAGCTTCGGCCTTGGCTCCCCCATGGCCAAAAATATGCTCTTCGTGACCGCATTTCGAGCAGATATGAGTGGACATATTCTCGATCAGACCAAGCACCGGCGTCTCAGTCTTTTCGAACATGTTTAACGCCTTTCGCGCGTCCAGAAGGGCTATGTCCTGCGGTGTCGAGACCACAACAGCGCCCGTGATCTCGGCCTTTTGGCTGAGCGTTAGCTGTACATCGCCCGTTCCAGGGGGCAGATCAACTAAGAGGACGTCGAGCCTTCCCCATTCAACCTGGCCCAGCATCTGCTGCAGCGCGCCCATGAGCATTGGACCACGCCAAATCACCGCCTCGCCCTCAGGCACCATCATCCCGATCGACATCGCAGTCACCCCGTGATTGCGAAGCGGCAAAATGCGCGTTCCATCGGGCGAAGATGGGCGACCGGTGATACCAAGCATGCGCGGCTGCGAGGGCCCGTAGACATCTGCATCCAACAAGCCGACCCGCATGCCTTGTGCGACCAGAGCAACCGCGAGATTGGCGGAGACGGTGGACTTCCCAACCCCGCCTTTACCCGAGGCAATCGCGATCAGCCGGTCGACCCCGGGAATCTTCTTATCGGCTGGTTGCGTTGGGGGGCGCTTACCTGTGGGCTTCAGGTCAGGCGGTGGTCCTTTGGCAGCAGGGGCGTTCGGCTCTGTCGAATGAGCGGTCAAGATTGCCGTGACCTTACCGACACCGGGCAGAGCTTCTACCGCCGCCTGGGCTGCCGCTCGGACTGGCTCCATCGCGCTGCCCTTTGAGGGATCCACTTCGATCAAGAAGCTTACATTGCCGCCGGATACACTAGGCGCTTTGACCATGTCGGCTGAGACAATGTCTCTGCCCTGGACCGGATCTACGATCTTGGAGAGCGCCTCTAGGACCTCTTCGCGTGTAATGCTCATCGGTCCTCAGCGGTTCTGGAAAATCGGCCGGTCTGAGACCTTACCAATCAGATTAATCGTCGCCAAACCAGCCATTCGATCCTCTCTACTTCAGTAGAGTGGATTGGTGATCCGCTGCGCAGATGTCAAGGACATCAGCGACTGCGCCGCGCGGTTCTAGCCCGCTTCGCTTTGGCGCAGCCTCCTCCGGACGCCCACTGCACCCACTCCTGCAATGCCGCTCAAGAGCAGCAGCATCGGAGCGGGCAATGGGATCTGAGACACAGTCACAAAGTTGAATGACACGAAGTCGCCCGTGTTCTGCAGCCCGATTGTGAGCTGATGATTCAACGAGAAGTTAGCAACTGCCACTGTAGAGAAGGTCTGGACATCGGATGCACCGGTTCCCGCGCAGAATACAGGTGATCCTGGGGTTGAGCAAACAATCGACGACACGATCGGAGCTCCAACATCAAGTGGGTTGCCAGAACCATCGGACTCTTTTAGCTCATCCGTCCCGGTTGATCCCCCAAAATTCGAACTGGAGTAGAAGGACGCAACCTGCATGAACGAGTCGGCGTTATTGAACGAAATGCTGCCAGCGGTCGACTCAAGGATCACATTCCCGAATACCGGTGAGAAATTCGCTGCGGATTGAAAAATTTGGATAATCGGAGGCGCATCGGTCAACGCGCTCACAAACCCCGACACCTCAGAAACGACAAAAATACCATCAGCTGAAATCGTCTGGCGGGCCTGTAAAGAGCCGGAGTGGCTCCCAGTCGCAAAATTAAAGGTCAACTGCCCGGCGTCTGAGTTCAAATCAGCCAAGCCAGGCAGTCCGGGGAAAGTTGTTCCCACATCCCCGCCTGTGACACCATCTCTACCAACCGCAACGATTGTGCTGGCCCCACCGCCGTTCAGTTCAGCCACCGATATCGTCAAAGCAGACGCGCTCGCAGGTACGAGCGTCAACGCAATCAAACCGGCAATCCAAGCTCTAATCGCCATTTCGTACTCCCAGCTTCCTGGCCGCGTACAGAGTGTACACAAGCCCAGGAGGCCCACCATTCCTGAGTTGTTCCAAGTATCCCGATATTAACCCCTTCAATCAAGGACTAAACGAGGGTCCACCGGATGTTTTCGCAGCTGCAGCGCAATTCGTCCCATTTCCTGACGTAAAACTGTCTAAATCCTTTCAATTTGGAGCAAATTTCAATTTCCAGTGGTATCGTAACCTAAACGCTCTGTCATCGTTTTTGATCAATTTGTATCCAGTGAGCATAGTCTCACCATCGAGCTCAGTCTTGATTCTGTCCATTCGACACAGCGCATCCTTAAATGGCTTGTCTGTGTACGATCTTAACGATATCCGAAGTACTGCGGCGGGTATGATGTAATGGTAGCCTGTCAGCTTCCCAAGCTGAACGCGCGGGTTCGATTCCCGCTACCCGCTCCACGAGCTCACTAAAGTATTGAAGTAATGTGCTTTTTCCTTTGAAAGGCCGAGTTAGACAGCTCTCTGCGCCATTTTCCATATTAATGACCTATGGTGATGCCCGTCGGTGGGCAGCCTCAAGCTATCCGATCAATGGCCGGGCATGTCTGCATCGGCTTCGAAGGCACCCTTATCATGGACCTCGGACCACGCATCGAGAAGAGGTGAAGGCCCTGTACGCCGCCGCTGTTGGCGTAGGGCATTGCGGCGAGCGCAGCGTGCGAGACGACTGTCGGCGCGTTGGTCTGCTTCGGCCTCCGCGCCTTCTGCCAATGCCGCCCAAACGCGTTGCTTGGTCTCGTTATAGCTGGGAGGTCCCCATGCCGAGAGAAGCCGCTGGAACGCGTCGAAGAGAGCCTCATCGAACGGCTTGTCTTCTCCCAGAGGTCCCATCACCGGGCTGCCGGGATGCAAGCTCATCGCAGGCATCAGACCCTCGGGGATCGGCACATTGGCCGAGTGGGTGCGCCCGGCTTTCATCAGGCCTGGAAGGACATGGGTGTGGGGACCGGGAGGCGATGTCCCGCCAGTATCTTTGCCCCCGATCTTCTGGAACACCTCGCAGCGGCCCAGGGCCGAGAGCGCCACCCGGTGTGGGTGAGCCGTTAGGATAGCGCCCATGGCCGGATTGCCTGGCTCCGCCAATGCCCGTCCTTCCGATGAGCGCAGGGTCTCAATCAAGGCAGGATCAGCCGTACGGACGCAAAAATCGAGGTTTTGCTGACCGAGCCCCATGTCGAATAGAATGGCATCACGGTCCTCAATGCGAACAGCGTCCTTGTCGGGCCCGAGCTCGGTGAGCACCGTCCTGACATGCCGCGTTGCCTCGCGGGATGGCAAGCAAAGGGCGATCCCTTGCTGCCAGCGCTCTGGATTTTTGCTCAACGCTTCCCAGGCAACCGGCGTCACGCCCGTGACATGCTCGATCCTGATGGCCCCGCGCGCAGTCGCTCGGCCAAGCGGTTCATCAAGCAATGCGACCTCGCCCGGATCTTGATGAAATTCGGCAATCGCCCCGAATGAGCCGATGTTCCAACCCGCCTGAGGGTCCTGCAGATGTTGCGTGAGGGTTTCAATGAGATCCGGCATGCCCACTCTCCTGTTCTTGCATCCAATCTTGAACGCCGCGGTTCATTGCGTCCAGTACTGCAGCACCAATCGCATGACCTGTTGCCGTATGAAGACCGGCATGCGGCTCGTCTCCCGATGGCGCCGCGACGACGATGCAATCGGTGCCCGTTCCAGTGGCCCGTCCGATGCCCGGCAGATCAGGGCCGTTCTCAAGCACGGCCGTCGTTCGAGCCTGCGCCGCGACGCTCATCGCCTCGATCAAAGCTGCATCAGAGAGAGCAGTTGAGACAGATACCAACGTGTTGATGGTGCCCGTAGTGGCGGGAATGACAGCCTTGCGGTGACCAACGCGTTCCGCATTTGAGAGACCGACAGTCGCAACCACCTCGGCAGACACGTGATCGCAGACAGATTGCGCTGTCACGTAGCGTTGGACATCACGAGACGTGATCAGCCCGATCGCATCTCCATACCCGGCGGCGATAAGGGTGTTGTTAAACCAGCCTCTCGCATCTAGATCGACGGGTAGATCGGCATTCCTGACCTCACGCCACACGACCCTGGTTGCCAGCACAAAGCCTGGCCGGTTCAAGGACCAGCTAAGGGCCCTGAGGGGCCGATCAAAACTGGCGATCAACCAAGGGCGTGAAAGATGGAGCTTCATGGCGAAACCCGGGCGATGGGTTGGACTGATAGGCCTCCCGCGATATGGGCGAGATGCGCCTCAATCCCATAGACCTCTGCCAGGCGTTCCGCGGTGAGGATCTCTTCGGGCGCTCCATCAGCCACCAATCTCCCACGGTCCAACAAAACCAGGCGGGTGCACCAGCGGGCCGCAAGGCTGAGATCATGGAGGGAGACAATCGTGGTCCCTCCGTCTCGCGCATGAGCCGCAAAAACCTCGAGCGCTGCGAGTTGATGCGCAGGGTCAAGTCCCGCAATCGGCTCGTCGGCAAGGATTATGGGTGCTTCTTGCGCCAGGGCGCGGGCCAAAAGCACCCGTGCTTGCTCGCCACCCGAAAGGTCTGTTGCTGGGCGATCGGCAAACGCCTCGACATCCGCGAGCCGCATAGCATCTGCAACCGCCCGCTTGTCCTCCTGAGAGAATGGCGCACCAGGGCGCCGATGCGGTGTGCGCCCAAGGGAGACGACCTCGCTCGTTGTCATTCCCCAGGCGATCTCACGAGCCTGTGGCAACCAAGCTGCGCGGCGCGCGCGCTCGGCCCGCGGCAATTCTGCGAGGCTGGAGCGACCTTTGGCCGGGATCAATCCAAGGGCCGCGCGCATCAGCGTGGATTTGCCAGCTCCGTTTGGGCCGATGAGCCCAACACATTCGCCCGTAGTGATCTCAAGCGTCACATCGGTGAGCACGTCTTTGGCGCCCAGATGGACCGTGAGGTTATCTAGGGAAAGCACCGTCATCCGAGCCCCCTCCGCCTCTTCAAAATAAGCCAGAGGAAGAATGGTGCACCGACCAGGGCAGTCAGGACACCGAGTTTCAGTTCTCGTTCTGGCGTGATGATTCGAACCATGAGATCCGCCGCCAGAAGCATGGCCGCACCGCCAAGCGTAGATGCAAAAAGAAGCCGCGAGGGCCGCCCGCCGACCAGGGGTCGCAGAAGGTGGGGCACAACGAGCCCGACAAAGCCAATCGCGCCAGCGACCGCTGTCGCGGCCCCAACGGATGCCGCTGTTCCAAGCACCACGGCCAGTCGGAGGCGCGCAAGAGACACGCCAAGCGAGGCGGCGGCTTCTTCGCCCAGCGTCAATGCATCGAGCCCCCGCCCAAGCCCTGCAAGCATCAGCCAACCCACAACCATGAACGGGACAGCAAGCCAGACATGGCTCATCGAACGATCCGTCAAAGCACCCAACAGCCAAAAGACGATCTCGAGAGCTGCGAACGGGTTCGGCGACAGATTTAGCGCCAACGAAGTCAAAGCGCCGGCCAGCGCGCTCAGCGCAACACCCGCCAAGATCAAGGTCAGCGTGTCGGCGCCGCGACCCGCAAGAGCCAGCAGGAGGAGGACGGCAATCAGCGCGCCACCCAGTGCCATCAGCGGAAGGGCGAAGGTCCAGGCCGCTGACATCCCGGTGTAGATCGCGATCACCGCGCCAAGGGCGGCGGAGGAAGACACGCCGATCAACCCGGGTTCGGCCAAGGGATTGCGTAGATAGCCTTGCAGCGCTGCACCTGAAAGGCCAAGGCTCGCGCCGATGGTTAGGCCGAGGATCGCGCGCGGCAGGCGGATCTCCTGCATCACCAAGGTGGAGGCGGCGTTCGGGTCATTCAGACCGATCAGCCCTGCGAGACTTGCCCCAAAGCCAATGGAAGCTGGACCAACCAAGAGGGACGCGGTAAAGAGCGCTAGGACCAGGAGCACAAGCCCGGCGATGACCCCTCGGTAGGTCACTCAGCGTCGCTCCAGCACCGTATCACGGGCCTGAGCTAGGCGCCGGATTGCCGAGGTAATGAAGGGCGTGCCGCAGATCCACTCGCGATCGGCCACAGGGGCGGTGCCAGAGCTGTCTTGCACGGCCTTCAAGGCAGGATGGGCAAAGATCTCCTCTGCCAAGGAAGGCGACCCCTGGTGCCTGCCGGTGATCAGAAGCTCTGGTCGCTCGACGACCAAGCGTTCGAGCGCGAGCGTGCCGCCGCCATTGACCCCCAGCTCGGGTGCGATGTTCTGGAGCCCTGCGGCCTCCATGACAGAGTGGGCCAGCGTCCCCGCCCCCGAGGTGTAGCTGTTGGCGTAGTAAGTCGCCGCACGGGGCCGGTCCTCGCCGGCGCTTCGCGCAGCTTCTAAATCAGTGTCGAACTGGGTGATCAGTGAGGCGGCCGCCTCATCGCGCCTCAGAACGCCACCCATCTGCGTTATCCGATCCCGGATCTCCTCCAAAGAAGAGGCTGGCGCGAATTCGACCACGGGGATGCCAAGGCGTTTGAGCATGGAGACGGTTGCCCGCGTTGTGAACGTGCCAGCGATCACCAGATCAGGATCAAGCAGGAAGATCTCCTCCGCCAAACCGCGATTGGCCGGATAGGCCTTCGCCTCCTCCGCCATCACGGACGCACCAGGACGATGAGCGAGGTAGCTGACCGAAATCAGCTGTCCGGGTGCTGCCAACAGCATCGCTAGTTGATCGGTGCAGAGGTTCATCGAGACCACCCGCTGGGGCGTCTCGGCCGCCGCGGGGTGCGCGAACGCCAGCGCGCTAAGTGCTAGGGCGAAAGCCTTGGCCTTGCTCATCCAAAACCTCCTGATCACGCCCGAGCCAACGTTTCGAGATCGCCCGCCAAGTGGCGAGACGCGAGAAGTCCGGGGTCTCAGACAAACTGTCATCATCCTCGATGAATGGGTTGGGAAAGAAGATCGAGATCATCGGCTCGCCTTCCCCATTCCACATCTCAAAGCCCCAGGTCGTTGGGCAGCCATCCCCGCCAAAGCCCCGGAACATCTGCGCTTTGGACGGCTTGCGCCGAGCCATGAGTTCCGGGGGTGTCGGGAACGCCTCGGTCCCCCGGTTCTCGCCAATACAAAGGTGGAAGTGCCCGCCATTGCCGAACATGACGGTGAGGTAGCCATCAAGCAGGCTGATCTTTTCGGGCGCCGTCGGGCATTTCCATTCATAAGCGGCGCCTTCGATGATTGGGCCAAAGCGGATCCCTTCCCAGTGGTCCTGAAAAACCTCCCGCAGAAAAGGCTCCAAGAAAGCCTCGTCTGCGGGCAGCGCCCAAACCTCCCGTCGCCGCTGACCATCATCACCGGTAATCGTTTCGCTGGGCTCAGAGCCAATCTGCCAAGTCTCCACCATCATATGCGCCGCTCCTCAGAACCGAACCTTGACCCCGGCAAAGCCCGAGATCCCCTGGCTCTCATAGTTGAACACCTCTTGGTAATCTGCGTTCGTCGCATTCTCCAGCCGGGCGTAGAGATCAACATCCGGCGTGATCGAGTAGCTGCCCTGCAAGCTCAACAGAACGAAACTGTCCAGGGTCACCAAGGGTTGAGGGGTGAGAAACCCTGTCGAGAAATCATTATCTCGCTGATCACCGTTATAGGCCACATTGCCGTTCAAGGTCGCGCGACCGTCAAGGAACGTGTAGGTCGCGTCCAAGCTTGCCAGATGGCGCGCACGGCGCACCTCTTGGCGATTGGTCGAGCCCTCTTCCGCCAAGGTGTATGTATAGCTGCCCGTGATCGCGAGGTTCTCGATCGGAAAAGCGGTCAGCGCGACTTCGACGCCTTGCCGCGGACTCTCGCCATCAGCATTTTCCGATGTCGGGAGGTTAACAACCGTGTTGAAACCGCCAACGATCTCGTCCGTGACCTTGCCCTGGAAGTACGTCGCATCGACAATCAGATCACCTCCCAGAAGGGTTTGTTCAACCCCAACGTCCCACTGGAACGTGCGCTCTGGAATAAGATCAGGGTTGCCAATGAAGCTCGTGGGGTTGAAGCCAAACTGCTCGAAGAAGCTCGGGTTTGTGACGCCACGACCAACCGAGCCGTGAAATCGTGTACCGGAGGCCTCAACCAGATAAGACCCTGAAACCGCGAAAGTCAGCGCGTCCTCGAACTCATCGTTAAAGTCGTTTCGCAGGCTCCCTTGCAGCGCTGCAGGACCGTAAGCAATCCGGTACTCTCCACCGATACCAAAGAGCGTGCGAGTTTGCCTGGCAGCGGTGTTGCTTTGGTTTCTTTCCTCCTCAAACTCGGTGAGCCCGGTGATGGAGTGCTCCACATCTCCAGTCGCAAAAGCATAGCTGGCCTGGTAGCCCGCTTTGAGCCGGCGAGACTTGGATCCGAAAGACAGGAGCCCATCGGAAATGCTGTCTGATGTGTTATGGGTGAAGTCGAAATTGACTTGATGCACCAGCGCATCATCCAGCATCTCGTAGCGCCCGAAAATGCCGATTGAGAGATCGGTCGCATCGTTGATATCGTCGCTGTCGACCACTTGGTTGAAGGTTGGATCGCTGAGATCGGGGACAAAGAAGCCGAGACCGGGATCGAAGGCAAAAGGGAACGCCTGGTCATCGAAATCCGACTCGCGATCGACAAAGAAAAGACTACCGCCAAAGCTCAAGTCGTCGGTCGCATCCCAATTGGCGCGGCCTGTCAGCGTGATGTTGCGATCGCCATCTTGCTCCCCGTCGCGGTCACCGGTTCCAGTTGCGATGTTAAAGCCATCAGTTCGGCGCAAACGCGCACCAAACGCGCCGTCCCAAGTCTCGCCACCACCGGAGATCGATGCGCCCAGCATCGCAGTCCCGTCGCTGCCAGCTTCTACATCGCCCCGGAAGGACACATCGTCACGCGCCCCGCGCCGAGTGATAATCGAGATCACACCTGCTGCAGCATTAGAGCCAAAGAGCGCCGATTGAGGTCCACGCAGAACTTCAATTCGCTCAATATCCGAGACCACAAGGCTGCCGAAGTCCACCTCGCCATTCCCTGCAGGCGATATCTCGAGACCATCGACGAGGACGAGCACTTGGTTTCCTTCGGCACCACGCATCCGGATCTGTGTGAGGCCCCCGAAGCTGCCGGTACGGCTGACAGCAACCCCGGGCACGAGGCGCAGCGCATCGGCAACATATCGAGTGCCACGCTCCTCAAGCTGCTCACCCGTGATCACGGTGAATGCCCGCCCGGTTTCATCGACGCCGATTGGCGTTAGGCCCCCCGTGACCAAGATTTTATCAAGCACAGCGGGCTCTTCGGCTCCCGCACCAACGGGTAGCAGCACCGCGATTGCGGCCCATCCAAAAAGTCTCATCTTTCCCCTCCGCGACGGTCACTGCCGCCATATGAGTTACATCACGCCAAAGGCATGACGGCGGTCCCACGCCGGCACACCGACGGCTCTTCAGACTCACCTCTGCGGAGAAACCGCTCCAAAAGCGCGCCCCGCGCCCCGGAAGGGTGATGGCTTTGGCAGGTCTCCTGGCTCGCGGGTCGGTGCCCTTGCCTCGCCTTCCCGGCCGAACGGCCAGTGGCATCCAAGGCAGGGCTCGCCGCTTACAGTTGCGGGGGCAGCCACGGTTTTGGCCCCGATTGGGTCGTCCGCACCGTGTTCCCTCTTCGTCCAGCCGCCTGAAGGCGGGTAGGAACCAAAGCCACCGTTAACGAATTCAATT
>JBCDAS010000011.1:0-28315 GCA_039185235.1 Pseudomonadota bacterium | reverse complement strand
GGAGGCCGACTTCTGCATCGAGGCTTTGAAGGAAGCCATGGCGAAATACGGCGCGCCCGAGATCATGAACAGCGACCAGGGCAGCCAGTTCACCGGCCACGAATGGACCAACGCGCTGTCCGAGGCAGACGTGAAAATCTCCATGGACGGACGGGGCCGTTGGATCGACGATCGAATGATCGAACGTTTGTGGCGGTCGCTGAAGTACGAATGCGTCTACCTAAACGCATTTGAAACGGGCTCCGAGACAAGGGCCGGGATCGGCAGATGGATCGACTACTACAACGCCGAACGTCCCCATTCCCGACACGGCATATTGACCCCAAACAAGGCTTATGAAACCCAACGGGTTGAGCAGAGAAGACCAGCCTGAAACAGAAACACATCCACCTTAAACTAGGCTGCTAACTTGTCGAAAACTCAGGACCACCTCTGTGGCAATGATGATGCTGCACTCCAACACCGACTGCTCTTGTGAAAATCGCACACTCCTCCGGGAAGGACGAAGACGCTGATTTCGACAAAGAGTAGTATCGCGAGCCCCGAACTCCCTCATCATATGCGATTGTCCCTTCGCGGAACAAGAGCGTAAATACAACTTAAGGGACCCATTGCTGAGCAACGAGGGCTGGATGTCAGACGTCCTCCCCTGATCGCCTGTGGGCAATTGCAGTTGAATGGAGCTTTTCCGTTTTCGGATTGTACTGCCTGGCAGTTTGAGATTTGGCGGGCATTGCACTGCATTTGTTCTTGTTTTATTCTCAATCCAAATGGAATGCTTTCGGGAGAACTCAGCATGTCTGTGATCAGTCACGTCACGCTTGGCACCAATGATGCAGATCGGGCTGCGGCCTTCTATGATGGGGTTCTTGGCGTGCTCGGCTTTGAACGCTTGGCGAAGCCGCCCGGAAAACCGCCTGCCTATGAGAAAGGCGGGATGCCGACGATCTACCTTTATCCGCCAGAAGATGGCCGACCGGCGACTTGGGGGAATGGCACGCATGTCGCTTTTGTCGCTGAGACGAAAGAGGCCGTGCGGGCGTTTCACACAACCGCCCTGCAACTGGGTGGAAGCTCAGCCGGAGAGCCCGGCCCACGCCCGCATTATGGCGAGAATTACTATGCCGCCTATGTGCGCGACCCCGATGGCAACAAACTCCAGGCTGTGTGCTACGCGTCCGAGGGTTAGACTGGCGGCTTGAGAGGATCGTCGGCGAATAGAGGCTTTTAACTGGCTCGGGTTCTCCATCGGTTGGGATGGACCCGAGCCATCTCAGTCGACCCTGTTTTGCCGAGATTGGCCGCCATCTTTTCTCGAGGCATGCCTCCCCATTACCAATGAGGGTGCAATGCGCCGATCTCTCAAGATGAAGAGACTTGGGGGACTTTGGGTTATACGTTCACCCAGCAAAATGCGACGACGTGGTGGTTGGAGGCGGAGCCTTATCGCCTCCTGCTGAGCAATCTCTTCGCTCCGACAGCTTACCGAAAGGTTGATTCCCGCATGATGGAACATCTGTGGCAAGGCGATCTTGCCTGAAGAGCGAAGAGGACCCCCATGCCCATTCTTAGAATCATCGCGCTCAGTGCTGTTTTGTCGTTGCTCGGCTTCTCAGCCCAGGCCGTCACGACGACTTATAAAATCGACTTCACAGCATCAAACTTCAATCTTGGCGCTCCAATCGATCCCGTGTTTGGGAGCTTTACAGTTACCTTCGACCCCGACGGAGCCGCCTCGGACAATGTTCCAGTCGATGCTGTCAACCTGAATACTCCGGTCGATGGCACAACACTGTTCCAAAGAAGTGAGGGAGCAACCAATGTCTTAATTTCAGGGAACAACGATACGGAACTCGGTCGCAACACGGACGACTTTATTTTCAATGTAATTGATTTTTTCACTAGATCACCCATTGCAGGCTTCGACTACTGTGTGTCTTCGGGTTCTGGATGCCCAGCGGGCCCCTTCAGAGCTTCGCAAGTTTCGGTTTCGGTCTCCACCGTTCCCCTGCCCCCCGCCGCGGCGTTTTTGCTGGCGGGCCTTGGTGGTCTCATGGTGCTCTGCCGCAGGGGCCATCCGCAGACGACAGCATGATCGACCGATCGGCTCGCATTGGGTTGTCAACAGGTCGCACGCAGAGGGCCGCTATGGCGGTCACTCCTCGTCTGCAAGAGGGCCCGGGCGGATCATGAAGCGGATTTCGTTGGTCTTGAAGCCAAGCGCCATGGGGCGGCGGATGCCAGGCAGGATGGCGACGTCGTAGAGTTCCTCGACCACGCCATCGATCTCGAACGAATGCTCCAGATCACCGGTTTTCAGGTTCACCACCACCAGACCGCATTTCGGGCTGATCCCCTCGAGCTTGAGCCGCTCATTGACTGGAAGGCCAGTGAAGCTGGCTTCGGATCGCGGCCGCGAGAGCCCGATGATCGCGTGATTGCCGGCGAAGCTGACCCCTCGGGCGAAACCGGGAAGAAAGCAGACCGGCTGGAACAGGCCGGTTTTCAGATCGACCGAGCCGAATTCTCCCGTCCCCGATTGCAAGATCCAGAGCTTGCCGTCATGGAGCCGCGGCGAATGGGGCATGGAGAGACCGCTGGCGATAACCTCGCCGCTGGCGACATCCACGACAATCCCGCCACCCAAGCGGTTCTCGCGCCAGCCATCGGCCACATTGGTTTTCGAGACACATGTGACATAGGCGGGGAGACCGCCGACCTCCCCCTCGGTCTCGGGCATTGCCATACCGTTCAGATGGCAGCGATCCTCTGCCGCGATCCGGTCGATAAAGGGCGGCTTCCACACGGGCTCGAACGAGACCTCTTGCGAGACGCGGGCCAGGCAGTTGAAGCGGGTGGCGACGAAGATCGGTCGCTCAGAGCCGTTGGCATGGATGTCATGGATGTCAATATCGCCCGTTGTATGGCCCGCAATGGGAACATAGACGGCGTCATAGCCCTCGTGCATTTCGCCCGGATCGAGGAAGTTCTCAAACCGCCAGAGCTGGTAGAGTGCGCTCATATAGAACGTGCCAGGGCGGCCTTTTGCGACGCCGAGCCCCATGGAGCGCTGGAAGGTCCTCTCAAAGACCGAGAGCTTGCCCTCGGGATTGATCCCGATCAGGAACAGCTTGCCGGCCTGATAGGTGGTGAAGGCAAGGCTTGCCCCCAGATCAGACAACCATGGGACAAACAGCCTCGAGGCCCGGATCTGCAGCTGTTGCTGCGGCTCTTTCGTGTCTTCAGCCATGTCCCTGCCCCACATCTGCACAGCAATGCCCGAGGGTGTTACCATTTTCCACCGCCTGCGAAAACGCCTCATGGCAGAGGGCGCTCATCTCTCGACAGTCTAGGCGAATCTCACTACTGGCAAGATTGGGGATGACAGCTAGAGGAACGGAGACATATGGATGTGACACCCACGGCGCTCCCGGGGGTTCTCTGCCTGAAGCCTCGCCGGTTCTCGGACAATCGCGGGTTCTTCAGCGAGACTTGGAGCGCAAGGCGGATGGCAGAGGCGGGGCTGGAGATCGCATTCGTACAGGATAATCACTCCTACTCGGCCGAGGCTGGGACGCTTCGCGGCCTGCACTATCAGGCGCCGCCCATGGCCCAGACCAAACTCGTCCGAGTGTCAAAAGGCAGTGTGTTGGATGTGGCGGTAGACATACGCGCCGGATCGCCGACATTCGGGCAGTGGGTCGGGCAAGACCTGTCGGCCGAAAACGGTATCCAACTCTTGATCCCTCGCGGTTTTTTGCACGGGTTCATCACCCGCGAGCCAGAGACAGAAGTCCTCTACAAGGTCGATGCCTTCTATGACCCAGCGACCGATGGCGCCGTGCGCTATGACAGTCCAGAGTTTGGGATCGATTGGGGGTGCGATCCGGCGCAAATCATCCTCAGCGTCAAGGACGCGGCCGCACCCAGTTTTGCCGATTTCACGACGCCTTTTGAGTACGACGCATGAAGATCATGGTGACAGGCGGATGCGGCTTCATCGGTTCGGCGGTTGTGCGTCAGGCCATCGCTGACGGACATGCGGTGATCAATTTCGACAAGATGACTTACGCGGCAAATGCGGCCAATGTCGCGCCTGTGGCAAAGTCGAAGAAATACGCCTTTGTCCAAGCCTGTGTGACCGATGCGGCAGCCCTGCGCGAGACCTTTGTGACGCACAGTCCCGATGCTGTGATGCATTTGGCCGCCGAGAGCCATGTGGACCGCTCGATCGATGGGCCGGGCGACTTTATGGCGACCAATGTGATGGGCACGTTCCAGCTGCTCGAAGCCTCGCGGAGCTATTGGTCCAAGCTTGGCAAGATCCGTAAGGCACGCTTTCGCTTCCACCATATCTCGACCGATGAGGTCTATGGCACTTTGGGCGCCAAGGGGCTGTTCACTGAAGAGACGCCCTATGCCCCGAATTCCCCCTATTCAGCGTCCAAAGCCGCCTCAGATCATCTGGTCCGCGCCTGGGGCGAGACCTATGGGATGCCGGTGGTGGTGACCAATTGTTCGAACAATTACGGGCCCTATCACTTCCCCGAAAAGCTGATCCCGGTTGTGATCCTAACAGCGCTCGCCGGTCAGCCGATCCCTGTCTATGGCAAAGGCGAGAATGTCCGCGATTGGCTGTTTGTCGAGGACCATGCGGTCGCTTTGCTCAAGGTGCTGCAGGAAGGTCGATTGGGTGAGACCTACAATATCGGCGGCAACAGCGAGGCGCAGAACATCGAGATCGTTCGCATGATCTGCCGCATCCTGGACGATCGCAGGCCCGAGGGCGCACCACATGCGGACCTGATCAACTTTGTCACCGACCGCCCCGGCCATGATTTCCGCTATGCGATCGACGCGAGCAAGATCCGCGAGGAGCTGGGATGGGAGCCATCTGTCTCGCTGGAGGAAGGTCTGATCCGAACAGTCGACTGGTTCCTCGAGAACCAAGGCTGGTGGCAAGAGATCCAGCAACGGCTTGGCTTCGGCCAGAGGCTCGGCCTCTCTGACAAGAAGAAGCCAAAATGAAAGTCCTTATGTTCGGGCAGACCGGCCAGGTTGCAACGGAGGTTCTCCGCCGCCATCCAGAGACACAAGCGCTCGGCAAGGAGAATGCGGATCTGATGGATCCAGGCGCCTGTGCGGCCCAGATTGCGGCGGCGGATGTGGATGTCATTGTCAATGCCGCTGCCTATACAGCGGTGGATCAGGCCGAGGAGGAACCCGATCTCGCCTATACGATCAATGCCGATGCTCCGGGAGCGATGGCCCAGGCGGCGGCGGCACGAGGGATCCCGTTCCTACATATCTCAACCGACTATGTCTTTGATGGCAGCGCATCGCGGCCCTGGAGGGAAGACGAGCCAACCGCACCGCTTGGCGCTTATGGCCGCTCGAAGCTTGCCGGTGAGGAGGCGGTGCGCCAAGCAGGTGGCCCGCATGTGATCTTGCGCACGGCTTGGGTTCATGCAGCCCATGGCAAGAATTTTGTACGCACCATGCTCAAGGTCGGGGCGACCCGGGAACAGCTCACGGTTGTCGACGACCAGATTGGCGGGCCGACCGCGGCGGGTGACATTGCGGGGGCGCTGCTCCAGATCGCTCAGGCGTTCATCGCGGGGCGCGGTGTCTCGGGCACCTATCACTATTGCGGTCAGCCAACTGTGTCTTGGTGTGGTTTTGCCCGAGCAATTTTTGAGACTGCTCGCATGACAACTCAGGTCACAGCGATCCCCAGCTCTGATTGGCCAACCCCTGCCCCGCGCCCGGCCAACTCCGCCCTCAATTGCGCCAAGATCGCGCGGGATTATGGGATTGTTCAACCTGACTGGCGCATATCGCTCACCCAGATCGTCAAAGAACTCGAGACCGCTCCATGATCCGACGCAAAGGCATCATCTTGGCCGGTGGCTCTGGCACACGGCTCTATCCGATTACCAAGGCTGTCTCGAAACAGCTGATGCCGATCTATGACAAGCCGATGATCTACTATCCGTTGTCCGTCCTGATGCTCACCGGCATCCAAGAGATCGCGGTGATCACAACGCCAGAGGATCAGGCACAGTTTCAGCGCTTGCTGGGCGACGGATCGGCATTTGGGTTGGAGATCACATGGATCGTCCAACCTTCGCCGGACGGGTTGGCCCAGGCCTATCTCTTGGCTGAAGACTTTCTCGCGGGGGCGCCCTCGGCGATGATCTTGGGCGACAACATCTACTACGGCCATGGATTGCCGGAGCTGCTCCGCTCGGCCGATGAGGCGCAGGGCGGCACGGTTTTTGGCTACCGGGTTGCGGATCCCGAACGCTATGGCGTCGTCGAGTTCGACGCCGATGGCCGGGCGATCTCGGTCGAGGAAAAACCAGCCGTGCCGAAATCCAATTATGCGGTGACCGGGCTCTATTTCCTCGATGCCCGCGCGCCCGAGTTGGCCCGCAAGATCACACCATCGGCGCGCGGTGAATTGGAGATCACCTCGCTGATCGAACAGTATCTCAACGAAGGCACGCTGCGCGTTGAGCTTATGGGCCGAGGGTTTGCCTGGCTCGACACCGGCACCCATGACAGCCTGATCGAGGCCGGTGAGTTCGTTCGCACAATCGAGAAGCGCCAGGGCCTGAAAGCCGGCTGCCCCGAAGAAGTCGCCTTTCGCATGGGCTTCATCACTGCCGATCAGTTGCGCAGCCTCGCCCAACCGATGATGAAAACCGAGTATGGCCGACATCTCGCGCGGATGGCAGACGAGGAAACCTGACACGTCTCTCACATGAATGTCAGCGGGTGTTTTTTGAAGCCCGAGGCGCTTTCCCTCATATGTCGCCAAAGACGAATGCTGGCCTGATTTGGGAGAGGTGAGATGATTTCGAAGACTGCTTTCTCGAAAACGATTTCTCGCGCCGTTGCAGGCGCCGCTGTTGCGCTGGCTCTGGTCACAGCGGCCAGCGCGGCACCCGATGCCGAGCTTTGGGACCGCTGGACCCCGTATGACCCGGTCTCGACCAAAACCGTGGATCATTCGGCATGGGATCAGCTGACCCGCAAATACGTCTCGGGCGGGGGTGAGACGGTAGCGCTGGTTGACTATCGCGGCATCGCGGGCGAGCGGGCGGTGCTGGACGGCTATCTCCAGCTTCTATCCAGCACCAATGTCGGCGCGTTGGATCGGCCAGAGCAGTTCGCGTTTTGGGCCAATCTCTATAATGCACTGACCGTCAGGGTGATCCTTGATCATTACCCACAGGAGACGATCCGCGATATCGACATCTCGCCGGGTTTCTTCGCTGATGGGCCTTGGGGTGCGAAGCTGATCACAGTCGAGGGGGTCGAGCTCAGCCTTGACGATATCGAGCATCGGATCATGCGCCCGATCTGGCAGGATCCGCGCGTGCATTACGCGGTCAATTGCGCCTCGATCGGGTGTCCAGACTTGCACAAAGGCGCTTTTGTCGCGGCCACCTTGGATGCCCAGCTGGAGGAAGCAGCGCGGGCTTTCGTGAACCATCCGAGGGGCGCTCAGGTGGCGGGCGGGGACCTCTATGTCTCGTCGATATATGAGTGGTTCAAAGAGGATTTCGGTGGTCGTGATGCGGGCGTGATCGCGCATCTGAAACAATATGCCGAGCCACCCTTGGCGAACCAATTGGCCAATATCCGCCGGATCTCGGATGATGACTATGATTGGTCGATCAACGATACCGCCCGCCCACGGCCCAAGGCTAACAGCTTTGCCCGGGGCAGCAGTGGCGGAGGCCGCACGGGTGGCGGTAGCTGAGCCGGCACAAGACGCGCTATCAGATCACAGATGGCGCTCTGACAGGCTTCACTTCTTGGTATCAGGCGGCTTTCTGGTCGCCATGATGGCGGCTTTGATCCCGCTCTCCCAGATCACGCCAGGACCAGAACTCGCAGTCACGACCATGTTGGTCCTGTTGGTGGCGGGTTTTGCCTGGTTGCACCTGATTGGGCGGATGGATCGGGGGCTCGCCGCAACGGACGTTCTGATAATCCTGGTCCTGGGCGCACTGATGCGCCTTGTGCTTCTCGCCTCCGACCCGATCCTGGAGCTCGACTTCTATCGCTATATCTGGGACGGTGCGGCGGTCAGCGCAGGGTTGAACCCGTATTCCACCCCACCTGAGGCTGCGATCAGCGGCGCTGCAGGCCCCGCCTGGTCCGCCCTCGCCGCGCGATCGGCCGGGTTGGCTGAGGCAATCACCTATCCGCATCTGAGCACAATCTATCCACCGATCGCCCAGCTTGGCTTTGCCTTGGCCCATTGGATCGATCCCTGGGGGCTGACGGGGCTGAGACTGGTGCTTCTGTCTGCTGAAGTTGCGGGTGTCTTCCTCCTAATCCGGCTCCTGGACGCGCTGGGCCGCAACCGGGCCTGGGTGGCTGTCTATTGGTGCAACCCGCTGGTCGCGAAGGAGTTGGTGAACTCGGCGCATATGGAGGCTCTGCTCCTGCCGTTCCTGACCGGTGCCGTTTTGCTCGCGGTCCAGAAACGCCAGATCGCCGCTAGTGCAGTGCTGGCGCTTGCGGCTGCGGTGAAGGTCTGGCCGCTGGTGCTCGCACCGATCCTGTTGGCGGGTGCCACCTGGCGGCGGTGGATCGCGGCCTCTGCGATGCTCGTTATGCTGACATTGATCCTGTTCGCGCCGATCCTCATGAGCCGCCTCGACCAAGGCTCGGGCTTTGTGGCCTATGCCAGCTGGTGGGAGAGGAATGCCGCCCTCTTTCCCCTGATCACCTTGGCCATGGACGGCTTGATCGCTCAAACAGGCGCCTATCTCATCGACCCCGGCAGGGTTGCGCGGCTGGTCGTGGCGGCGATGGTTGCAGGTGCTGCCCTTTGGCTTGCGCGCCCAGGTGCTGCGCGAGTGGTCTCGGGCACTGTTGCGGTGATCGCCCTGCTCCTGCTGCTGAGCCCTACCGGCTATCCCTGGTACTATGCCTGGCTGTTACCCTTCCTCTGCGTGATCCCGAACCGGGGGCTTGTGCTGCTGGGTGCACTGCTGCCGCTCTATTATCTGAGGTTCGCGATGGTCGACTGGGGTCTTGGCCACCTGTTCGACAGCTGGATTGTCTGGATCGCGTTCGGGCCGCCGCTTGTGCTGATCGCATGGGATCTCAGACACCGCGCCAGATGACGAACGGGCTGAGCATCGCGACCATCACCCCGGCCCGCGACGAAGCCGGCGCGATCGCGAAAGTCATCGCAGCCGTGCCGGAACAGGTCGATCAAATCATCGTGGTCGACAATGGCTCTCACGATGGGACGGCTGAATTGGCCGCCAAAGCCGGAGCGACCGTGATCGCCGAGCCGATCCCCGGCTATGGCCGCGCCTGCCTGGCCGGAATAGCTGCGGCGGCAAGTGCAGATATCCTGGTCTTTCTCGACGGGGATCTGGCGGATGATCCGGCGAAGATCCCCGATCTGGTTGCCCCGATCCTTGCGGGCGAGGCGGATCTGGTGATTGGCTCACGGCCCCTGGGCGGTGCGGAACCGGGTTCGCTGACCCCGGCGCAGCGCTTTGGCAACTGGCTCGCGTGTCGCCTGATCCGGGCGTTCTGGGGCCGCCGATACACGGATCTGGGCCCGTTCCGCGCGATCCGTCGCGATGCTTTGGAGCGCCTGGAGATGGCAGATCTGGATTTCGGTTGGACGGTCGAGATGCAGGTCAAAGCCGTCCTCTATAACCTGAGGATTGCCGAGATCCCGGTGCCCTACCGGGTCCGCATCGGGCATTCAAAGATCTCCGGCACCATCAAAGGCACGGTTCTGGCAGGGACCAAAATCCTCTGGGTGATCTTCCGCAGCGCGGTTCTGGAGAAGCGGCGTTGACGCCCTGCCCGGGCCGTGCCACGAAACCTCTATGTCCGAGGCAGATCAACTCATCCATTCCTGGCAACATGACATTCTGGCCGCTTTCGCTGGCGCCGGGATCACCCAGATCTCCTACATCCCCGATGGTGGTCACAAGGGGTTGATCCAGCTCTGCGAGCGCTCGAATGACATCACAACCACCGTGCTGACGACCGAGGAAGAGGGCATCCCGTTTTCTGCCGGGCTCTGGCTGGGCGGCGTGAAATCGGCCCTGCTGATGCAGTCCTCTGGCGTTGGCAATTGCATCAATATGCTGACTTTGGCCGAGAATTGCCGGTTTCCCCTGGTCATGCTGATCACCATGCGCGGCGAGTGGGGCGAGTTCGTCCCTTGGCAAATCCCGATGGGCAAACGGGTGGGACCGGTCTTGGAGACGATGGGTGTCGACACGTATCGATGTGAAAAGGCCGAGGATGTTGGCCCGACGGTCGAGGCAGCAATTGCTCATGCCTATCACTCGGACCGGGCTGTCGGGGTGATCCTGGCTCAGCGGCTGATCGGCGCGAAGAATTGGGGCAAGTGAGCTAGGCGTCCACGGCACTGCGTTGATACGCGGCGCGGGCGAGCCAGTCGGGATTGATCTCCACACCCCAGCCAGGCGCATCGGTCACCCGGGCACGGCCGTCTTCGATCTTGTAGGGGTTTTCAATGAAGAGATCGTATTGCCAGGGGTAGTAATCCGCACCTTCGATTGCAAATTCGAGATACTTGCCAGCGCCCGGGATGGCGCGCAAGAGATGCATGGTGAAGAGCGTCACCAGTGAGAGATTGGCGCAATGGGGCGTGATCGGCAGCCCGGCCTCATATGCCATCTTGCAAACCCGGAGGGTGCGGCAGATCCCGCCCAGATACATGATGTCGGGTTGGACGATGTTGACGGCGCGCATCTCGATCATCCGGCGCCAAGTTGGCAGGTCGCAATCCTGCTCGCCACCGGTTACATCGATTTCCAGCGCGTCCGTTACCTGTTTGGTTTGCTCAAGCTCCCAATAGGGGCAGGGCTCCTCGAAATGGCCAAAGCCGTTGTCTTGCAGGATATGCCCGATCTCGATCGCGCGGGCGGGCGAGTAACAGGAATTGGCGTCGATCAGAAGATCAGCCTCCGGCAGGGCCTGGCGCATGGTCGGAATGATCTCCTCGGTCCGGCCCGGCCATTCGTCCTGATCCCGGCCTACCTCGGCGCCTGCGCGGACTTTGAAGGCGTCAAAACCATTCTCATCGCGCAGACGCCTCAAGCGGACAGCCTCATCAGTGGGCGTGATGTCGCGCTTCATCGAGGAGGCATAGGCGCGGATGGTCCCCGCAGACCCGCCGAGCAGCGCGGCCACGGGCTTGCCCGCCTTGCGTCCTCGCATATCCCAGATCGCTGTATCGACACCGCCCATGGCGCGGCGGAGATAGGAGCCGGGGAACTTATGCTCCCTCTCGGTCACAAGATCGAGCAGATCATCCAGATCGCTTGTGTCCTGGCCCAGCATCCAAGGCGCGACCTGGCGGTGGAGGACTTGGCACGTGATATCGGAATGGTAGGTCGAAACCTGGCCCCAGCCGATCGAGCCGTCCTCCATGGTCACGCGGACAAAGCCGACATCCTGGGTGGTGAATGTCTCGATCTCAACGAGCTTCATGGCTGCCTCATGCGGTAGGAGCGAAATCCCGATCCAACCTAATGCAGGCTGAGACGATTTTGGTCGAGGATAAAGTCCGCCGCCTTCATCGCCGTCATCATGGTCGGCGCATTGGTATTTGCCGAGGTCACATTCGGGAAGACCGAGGCATCGACAACCCGCAATCCATCCACCCCATGCAATTTCAGGTCCGAGCCCACGACACCGCCCTCGGCCTCTGGTCCCATGCGGCATGTGCCGCAAACATGGAAGACCGTCCAGCACCGGGCGCGGAAGTCAGAGAGGATCTCCTCGTCGCTGGCGCCCTCTGGGTTGAACCCGTTGGTATCGGCGATCAGCTCGCGCATCGCGTCGGTCTTGAGGAAACGCTCGATCAGGCGCGCCCCTGCCAGCACATCGGCGATATCCTCGTTGGTTGTCAGATAGCCTGGATCGATCTTTGGCGTGTCATTGGCATCAGAGCTGTTCAGGCCAACCCTGCCCCGGCTGGTCGGACGGCAGGCATTGAAGCCAAAGTTGAAGCCTGGCCAGGGGTCGGGTTTCAGGAGGGGGCGCTTGTCCTTCCAAACCGTCGAGTAGCTGAGCGGGTTGAAATAGAGTTGGATATTTGCGCGATCGCGGTTGGCGTCGCTGCGCACCATCCCCCCCATCTGGTTGACGCTGAGGCTGAGGGGACCTTTGCGGGTCAGAATAAATTCTAGCCCCGCGCTGACTTGACCAAACAGAGTTCCAAGCGATTGGTTGAGCGTCGGCTCGGTTGCCTTGAAAAGGTAGTCGACACCCAGATGGTCTTGCAGACCGCCGCCAACCGCAGGGTTGTCATGCAGGACATCGATCCCGAGATCCCGAAGCGCTGCACCCGGCCCAATGCCCGAGCGTTGCAGGATCATCGGCGAGGCGATCGCACCGGCGCAGAGCAGGATCTCTCGCCTTGCCGTCACGATCTCAATCTTGCCGCCACGGGAGTAGTGGATGTCGGTCGCCCGGCCCTCGGTCATCTCGATCCGGTCTACCATGCAATGGGTCCGAATGGTCAGATTAGAGCGGCGCATGGCCGGGCGCAGGAACGCATCCGCCGCCGAACAGCGCAGGCCATTGCGCGTTGTGATCCGATAGGGGGCAACGCCCTCGCTGCAGATCGCCTGATCCGGATCCGCCTCGGGCAGATCGAGCGCCTTGGCGGCGGAGAGGTAGTGGCGCTTGATCGGATGGAGACGTTTTGACGTGTCGGTCACCGAGATCGGACCCTGGCCTTTGGAGGAACCGTCTGGCGCGACGTGGTTTTCGATCCGGTCGAAAACCGGGGCGACGTCCTCCCAACCCCATCCGGGGTTTCCTGCCATCTCCCAATCGTCGAAATCGCCGGGCAGACCGCGCGAGTAGACAAGCCCATTGATCGAACTGGACCCGCCGAGCACTTTGCCACGGGGCCAGTAATGCTCGCGATCGCCGGTTTCCCGATCCGGTTGCGTGCGAAACCGCCAATTGACCGAGGCATCGTGGAAGGTTTTGCCATAGCCGATCGGCAGCTTGATCCAGGTGCGCAAATCGCTGCCACCGGCCTCCAGCACCAACACAGATGATCTCCCATCCGCGCTGAGCCTGTCGGCCAGCACACATCCCGCCGAACCGGCGCCGATGACGATGTAATCGAACCTGTCCATGACTTCCCCGTTTGGACAAAAAATCACAGATTCCAGACTTGAAGGGTATAATCAAACAATGGAAGATTGGCCTGAGGGGTGTGTGAAATGAGGTCTTAGATGGGGTCATCGCTGCCACCGCCAGCTTGGCTGAAGACATTCGAAGCAGCGGCTCGTCTCGGCGGGTTTGCGGCTGCGGGCGAGGAGCTGAACCTGACATCCGCTGCGGTCAGCCAGCAGATCCGCGCTTTGGAGACCCGGCTCGGCTTTCAGCTCTTCCATCGCAGGGCGCGCAGCGTGGTGCTGAGCGAGATGGGGCGGAGTTATCTGCCAGCGGTGCAACAGGCCTTTGACGCGCTCTCGCTTGCGACTGCCGGTCTCTTTGGCGTCAACGAGGCGGAACAGTTGACCGTTCGCGCGCCAATCAGCTTCACCACCCAACTCTTGGCGCCCGCCTTGCCCAGCTTCCTGGCCGCCCATCCCGGCGTTCCGATCCGCCTCTCGACGCTTGCTTGGTCGGATGCGCTCGACGAAGACCGAGCCGATATCGATATCCGCTATGGTGATGGGCATTGGCCCGGGCAACAGGTGATCCGGCTTTCAGAGCCCCGCTCGGTGCCAATCTGCCCGCCCGGGACACGCTTCGGCCCAGACCCTATCGAAACCGTCGCCCTCAAGCTGCGCCAGCAGGCAATCCACATCATGGGTTGTGAGAGTTTTTGGACCCTGTTTGCCCGCCAATATGGGATCCCCGAGGCAGAGATCAGCACTGGCCTCAGCGCTGACAGCTCGATGGTTGCCACTGAAATGGTCGCCTCGGGCATTGGCATCGCCCTGATCGAGGAGGATCTGGTGATCCGCCATATCGAAGAGGGTCGGGTGATCAGTTCACCGGGCTTGGCGCTAGAGCATTCCGAGGCGCATTACGCCGTGATCCCACGCCAGAAGACGCCGCGGCCGGAGACGCTGTTGTTTGCAGCCTGGCTGGATGAGACCTTCAACCGATGAGGCTCACGGGCGCTCCGGCACACCACCAAGCTGGATGATGTCATATTTCTCATTCAGGGTCGCCATCTTCGCCTCATCCGCGAAATCCGCATCCGTCATCTCAGCCATCTCGGCCAAATACTGATCAAATCCCGAGGGCTGATAGATCATCAGCATCCGCCCTTCGGTCTCGCCCTCGGCGACTTTGCAGGCATGAGGCACACCGGGCGGGATGTGGATGCAGCTGCCTTCGGTCGCTGTCATCCAGTCGCCATCGATGTAGAAGTGGATCTCGCCGCCGAGGATATAGAACGTCTCCGCGTGGTAGCGGTGCATATGCAGGCCGAGGGCGAAGTTGGCTTTGAGATTGTCCTCCATTAGCGTGTACTGCCCGCCAGTATCCTGGGCGGAGACTTTCACAAAGGTATGATCGGCCGACCAGTCATAGTTCGAGCCACCCCCTGTCGGCACGAAGGAGTAACGGCTCATGTCCCGGTGCCTTTGATCTGAGAGAGCGTTCGGCGCGGTGTGATCGCCTCGACCGAGGTCATCAGCTCAAGCAAGGCGCCGGTGGGAGAGGCGAGCGCCCGGTCGAAGGCATCGGCGAATTGCCCGGTCGCCTCCACCCGCTCGGAGTGCATGCCATAGGCCTCGCCAATCTTGACGAAGTCGGGGTTGTGGATCTCGGTGGCGGAGATCCGGTCTGGGTAGTCCCGCTCCTGATGCATTCGGATCGTGCCATAGGCGCCATTGTTCAGGATCATCACGATCGGACGCGCGTCGAACTGCATCGCGGTTCCAAGCTCCTGACAAGTCATCTGGAAATCACCGTCGCCAGCAAAGCAGAGCACGGTCTTTGATGGATCATGGACCTTGGCCGCCAGCGCTGCCGGCACGCCGGCCCCCATGGCACCTGATTGCGGACCGAGCAGCCGATGATCCGGCCCATATTTGAAGAGCCGTCCCGGCCAGATCGCAAAGTTGCCCGCGCCATTGGTGAGGATCGCGTCAGAAGGCAGCTTTGCCCGAACCTCGGCCATGACGGCGCCCATATCGACCTGCCCAGGCTGCGGCGGCAGCTCGAAGCTGGCCTCATAGGTCGCGCGTAGGCTCTCCAACCGATCGCGCAACGCGTTGGTCGGTCGCGCTTGGGTCGCGGCAAGCGCGGAGGCGAAGGCATTGGGATCAGCATGGATCGCAAGCTCGGGTTGATAGACCGCGCCCAGTTCGTCATCTGAGGCATGGACATGGATTATCCGCTGCCTCGGCACAGGCGCCTCAAAGAGCGTATATCCATCGGTCATCATCTCATCGAACTGGTGCCCAATCGAGAGGATCAGATCCGCCTCCGCAAGCATCTCTCGGATATGCGGGGGCATGCCGACACCAGAATCGCCCACATAGGCCGGTGCTGTGTTGTCGACCATATCCTGACAGCGGAACGTGACCGAGAGCGGGATGGCAGCCGCTTCGGCCCATTCGGTCAGCGCTGGGATGCTAGGGCGATCCCGCCATCCACCGCCCCCGACCAGGATCACCGGACGCTCGGCACCCGCCAGCAAATCGGCCGCGTGTTGCGCGATCCCATCAGGGACACCGGGCTGCGAGATCTGCAGGCGCGGCGCGACTGTCGCCTCGGCCCGGTCGCGCAACATGTCCTCAGGCAGGGCAACGACCACAGGTCCCGGACGCCCCGAGAGCGCGACCCGAAATGCGCGGGCCACGATCTCGGCCATCCGCTCGGCGCTGTCGACTTCGGTGACCCATTTCGCAACCGTGCCGAACATGGCGCGGTAGTCGATCTCTTGGAAGGCCTCGCGCCCGCGCATCTCGCGCGCGATTTGGCCGACAAAGAGGATCATGGGGCTCGAATCCTGCATCGCGGTATGCACACCGATCGAGGCATTGGTCGCACCCGGCCCACGCGTGACAAAGCAAATCCCGGGCTCACCCGTCAGCTTACCCCAAGCTTCAGCCGCAAAGGCAGCACCGCCCTCCTGGCGGCACAGAACGAAGCGGATATCGCTGTCATGGAGGGCATCCAAGACCGCAAGATAGCTCTCCCCCGGCACACCAAACGCGGTCGTAACCCCTTGGGCCGCCAGAGCCTCGACCAAAATCTCACCACCGGTTTTCATGGGAACCCTCCGTTAGAACGCGGCCAGACCGTGGAACGAAGCGCCGGTCTTGTCCAGTTGGAACTAGAGAAGTTTGAGCGCCCTGAGCCGTTCGGCGAGATCCTCGGCTCCGATGAAAGGGTGCGCGCTTAGGCCAACCGCGCGGGCGCCTGCAACATTGGGCACGCTGTCATCGATGAAGAGGCAGTGTTCCGGGTCAAGACCGTTACGCGAGAGAAGGAGTTGATAGATACGCGGATCGGGCTTGACCATGCCAACCTGACCCGAGACCAGCACATCGCGGAACCGTCCCAGGAAAGGAAAGCGGTTCACTGTTTCCGGCCACTTCTCCTGGCTGAAATTGGTTAGGCCATAGAGTGGCACACCGCGCGTCTCGAGGGCTTCGAAAAGGGCGACCGTCTCCCAAAGCGCGTCAGGCAGGGTTTCATGCCAGCGCGCGTCCCAAGCTGCGATGAGATCGGCATAGTCGGGATGTTTGGCGGATTGGATCGCGACCCCTTCGGCCCAGCTGCGGCCAAGATCTTGTCCGAGGTTCCATTCGGGGGGACAGATCTCGGTCAGAAAATGGTCAATTGCGGCTTCGCTCGGCAAAAGCTTGCGGTAGAGCAGCCGAGGGTCCCAATGCACCAAGACCCGGCCGACATCAAAGATGACCGTGTCGATCATTGCCGGGCCAGTGTCTCCAAGAGATCGGTCAAAGCCTGGGGCGCTGTCACCATAGCATCATGGCCAGTGGCGAGGGGGTGCATGGCCAAGCCCCGCTCCCGCGCCCGCTCGCGTGAGGCGATCAGCGGGCGGTACTCGGGTGCAGTGACCCAGATGTAGTCCGCGGGATGCTGCGAGGCGGGCTCCCTGTCGAGATCGAGCGGGGTGACGAATGTGTTAAACGGATGCGGTGTCATCCGGGCGCTCACCCAAGCGGCTTGCGCGGGATCGGTGATGCCGAGGTGCTCCGGCGCGGGCGGGGGCAGCGAGAGACCTCCGCTGCTCTCGTCGGCAAGCCGCCTGCGCGCGGCAATGACATCAGGCGGCGAGCGCGATAGCGGTGTCTCGCCCGGCGCCAGAAAGGTCGCATCGAGGTAGATGAGGCGTTTGACCCGCTCCGCACAACGCTCGGCGGCGGCCGAAACAGGCCCACCAGCGAATGAATGGCCGACGAGGGTCACATCCCTCAGCGCCTGCTGCTCCAGATGCGCGGTCACGTCTGCCGCGAAAGTCTCGAGCGTGATGTCGGGGCCAAGCTCTCCGGCCCGCTCGCCGACGCCGGTAAGACAAGGGGTGGTGACGTTGTGGCCGCGTCCACCCAGGACGCTCGCCACAGCTTCCCAACACCAGGCGCCGTGCCAGGCGCCATGCACCAGAACGAAAGTCTCCCCCATCAGGGTTGGCGCGGTGTCGGGATATGGATCTCCTCGGTGAGAGCAGCCAAAGCCGAATGAGCCCGCCGCCGCTCCGCCAAAAGATGGTTGAACTGGGCATCACAACCCGAAATTGGCGCGGGATAGGCGCGGATCTCTTGATCCAAAGCTGCGCGGGCTTCGTGCAAAAGGTCTCGTGCCGCTTGGAAAAGCGGATTGGAACTGGTCATCGGCGATCTCCTTCTCTGGGTGTTATAGGCGAGAATCGCGGGTCTTTGAATCCGTTCATCGCAAAAGGCCCAAGCCCGAAGCGAATCTCAAACGTCTCGGATCTCTGACGAGATCCAGTCGAGCAAAGCTCGCCTGCCATGCGGTCGCATGGCGAGACGCCCGGCGCTAATACCAGCGCTCACAAATCAGAACCCATTGGCCCAGTTTCGCCATCCGATTGATGTGATGCGGTCATGGTCGTCGCTGAATTTGTTCCATGCCTCACAGCATAGTGCGACGATATCGTCGTAGCTTTTGAAGATGCGGTTGGAGAGCCAGTTCTCGCGGATGAACTGCCAGACATTTTCACCGGGTTCAGTTCCGGTGACCTTGGCGGCAAGGGTAGCAGGGTGATGTTGTCCGGCACCTCGAGTTTCGGTGAAGTGTGCCAGCCCGCCTGATCGACAATCAGAATGGCGTGTGCCCCTGGGGCGACCTCGGCGCTGATCAGCTTCAGGTGCTCGCCCATCGCATGGGTGTTGGCCCAGGGCATGACCAGACCGGCGCCCTTGCCAGTCGCAGGACAGATAGCGCCGAAGATGTACGCCCACTTGGTGCGTTGATCTTGTGGCGCACTGGGCCGGGTTCCGCGGCGAGCCCAACGCCGAGTGATCTTGTTCTTCTGCCCGACCCTGGCCTCGTCCTGAAACCAGATTTCTACTGGTGGCCAGCCGTTCTGGACGCGGATGTCGCGGACCATGTCGGGGAAGTTTTTTTGAACGCCTCGACGGCATCAGGGTTCTGAGCGTAGTGCTGAGGGCGGGCCGAGAGCTTTCGGAACCCCATGGCGCGAAGTTCGCGCCCCAGGGTCTGACGGCTGACGCTGATGCCGAATTCGTCCCCGACCCGTTGCACAAGGTCTACGAGCCGCCACCGCACTACGCCGTCCAGATACGGTTTGGGCCCGTCTTCGACTGCCTGCCTGAGGGCTGACCTCTGCGCATCATTCAAACGAGACGGCGGGCCGGAGCCCTTCCGGTCGATCAGCCCATCGGGGCCTTCGGCGTTGAAGCGGATCACCCAGTCGCGAATGATCTGACGGCCGACCCCTGCGAGGCGGGCAGCATCAGTACGACGAGCACCGTCGTAGATCTCCGCCAGAGCAAGCAAACGTCGCGCCTGCGCTCCATTCCGGCTCCGTCTCGCCAACGCCCGCAAAGACGCACCATCAAAATCAGCGCGAAGTTTGACCGCTGCTCCCATGCCGAACCTCCGTTCTTGGTTCGGCACATTGATTCAGAGATCAGACCCGTTGGGAATCCTCAAAATGAGTCACGTCCTGCGAGCGTTGGTATAAGCCCAACATTTTGCGCGGGATGTGATCCTGGAGCCAACGCGCCCGTTAGGGCGCAAAGGATAGGTGTATGCGTGGCCTTGGCCACGCATTCCGCTTGGTTCGCTTTGAGCCTAAGGTTTGGAGAACTGGGCGGCCAGTTCGACATGGGCTGACCAGCGAAACTGGTCGACTGGTTGAACCCAATCCAGCCGGTAGCCCGCATCGATAAGGAGGCGGGCATCCCGGGCGAAGGTCGCCGGGTTGCAGCTAACCGACGCGATCCGAGGGACATCACTTTCAGCGATCTGCTGGCATTGGATGCGTGCGCCTGCTCTTGGTGGATCGATCACCAAGGCGTCAATCCCGCGCAGTTCGACGGCCAACAAGGGCCGCCTGACAAGATCACGCTGCTCCGATGACACGTGACGCAGCCCCTCAGTTCCGCGCCAGGCGATGTCGAGCGCCGCCGCAGCCTTTGCCGAGCCCTCATATGCTCTGATCTCTGCCTGCTCAGCCAAAGGCAGTGCAAACGTCCCGATCCCGGCGTAGAGATCCGCGATCCGGCTTGCCACTCCGACGGCTTCTCGGACAGAGGCGACCAGCGCGCGCTCGCCTTCCTGAGTTGCCTGCAGGAACCCGCCCGGCGGCAGCGTCACCTGTGCCCTGCCCATGCGCACGGTTGGAGACGCCCGGGTCAGAGCAACGTCACCGTTCCACGAGAGCCGTGCCACACCTGCCCTATTCGCAGCACCCGCCAACAGAGCCTGCTCGGGTCCCCGAACCTCTTTAACCTCACTAAATGCCGCATCAATGCCGCCTTCGGTCATGGTCAAGGCGATCTTGATGCTGCCCTTTCGGCTGGCCCCAAAGGAGATCAACTCCTCCAGGCGCTCAAAGCAATCGATCAGCTCAGGCCGGGCAACGACGCAAGCGGAAACCGGGACAACCCGGTCACTATAGGGGGCGTGAAACCCGATTTGCACCGTCTTTCTAGTGCGCCTCGCGCTGACCGAGATGCGCCGGCGGGAAGCGGGCGGAGATGTGATCATCGGCCGGATCTCAATCCCCTTGATCCCGCGCGCGGCCAAGGATGCCGCGATCACTCCCGTCTTCCACGCGGCAACTTCGGGATCGGTGACATGTTGGACGACACAGCCCCCACAATCAGTGAAATGAGGACAGAGCGGATCGGTCCGATACGGCCCGGCGGTGCGGATCTCGAGCAATTGGGCGCGGTCCCCCACGGGATCCACCAGCACTTGGTCGCCCGGGACTGTGAAGGGCACATAGAGCCCGTTCTCGGTCACCCCATCCCCCCGCGCGCCCAACGCAGCTATCGTGACCTCTAGCGCCATAAGAGCCTCGATCAGCGCAAAATTCTCCTGGTGTTTCTTTCCGGTCAAATGCGCTTGGTCAAGGTTTGGATCTAATTCGGTTTGAACGGCGATGTGTTTTGATTAGACACGCAGGCTGAAAGGCCGGAGAGAGTTTCAAATGCAGCCAATCGTGTCTGTCGTCATCCCTACGCGGAACCGGATCGACCGTCTTCGCGAGGCGGTGAAAAGCATCGAGGCCCAATCCTATGCACCGCTCGAGATCGTGATCGTCGACAACAAATCAGACGAAGTGCTGGAGGCGTCCGATCTAGGTACGAATATTCCCGTCGTAATCCTGCGAAATGACGAAATGCGGTTTGCTGGCGTGAATCGAAACCTTGGTGCCCGCGCGGCGAGTGGCGAGATCATTTGTTTCCTGGACGATGATGACACCTACACGCCAACCAAGATGACCGATGTGATTGCCGAGTTCGAACGACACCCGGATCTCGACTTTGTATACGGCGCCTCTGAGCAAATCGACGCCCAGGGTCAGGTCATTGTTCGCTCATTTGGTCCGGTCGAAATCAGGACGTACTTGCTCTACAAATACGTTCATGTGAACGCGCTCGCCGTTCGGAAATCTGTTTTCGCCACAACTGAGTTCGACCCTGTGATGGCGACTTACGAAGAGGTCGATTTCATTGGGCAGCTCATCAAGCACCACAAAGGGCGGGCGATCGATAGAGTTCATGCGGTCTGGAACCGCGATGATCGGCCAGATCAGCTCACCAACAGAAACTTCAAACGCTCCTACGAGCAGTGGAAGATCCTCTGTCAGAAATATGAGGGAGAGATCCGCAGCTCTCGGGTTTTGAGTAAGAACTATTACAAAAAGATGTTCGCCCTCTCGTGCATCCGATTGGCGGTTTTTGATGCCGTGAAATACCTATATCTGTTCGTGCGGGCCTTCACTCTGCCCCGAGAGGACGGGTTTTGATCGGCCCAAGAGGTGCTAATCGCTGCCGGGTCCCCAGCGGAAGAAGTCTCGGCCCTGCTGGCTCAGGAAGCGATTGATCACCATTTTATGGACCTCGGAGGCGCCGTCGACCAGGCGGGCCTGGCGGGCATAGCGGTAGATCCATTCGAGCACCGTATCCTTGGAGTACCCGCGCGCTCCGTTCAACTGGATCGCCGTGTCGGCGCATTTGTGCAGCGTGTCCGCCACTTGGATCTTGGCCATCGAGACCTCTTGCCGGGCTTTGGAGCCCTGATCGAGCGCCCAGGCCGCGCGCATGGTCAACATGCGCCCGATCTCGACGGCCATGGCAGCTTCGCCAAGTTGCAACTGCACGCTTTCCCGCTCGGCAAGTTTGATGCCAAAGCCCTCGCGCGCCTCGACATAAGTCCGTGCGATGTCGAGGCAACGCTGCGAGAGACCCAGCCAGCGCATGCAGTGGGTGAGCCGTGCAACGCCCAAGCGGATCTGCGTCACCTTGAGCCCATCGCCCACCTCCATCAGCCGGTTCTGATCGGGGATCTCGAGCCCGTCAAAGATCAGCTCGCAATGCCCGCCATGCTCCTCGGGCCCCATGATCGGGATGCGCCGGGCGATATGCCAGCCGGGATCGTCCTTGTGAAATAGAAACGCGGTCAACCCCTTGCGCGTATCATCTGAGGTCTTGGCCATCAGGATGAAATGCGAGGCGACGCCTGCCCCTGTGATGTACCATTTGCGGCCCGTTATCTTCCACATATTGCCGGACCGCTCTGCCTTTGTCTGGATCATCGAGGGATCAGACCCTCCACCCGGGGCAGGCTCGGTCATCGCAAAGGCGGAACGGACCTTGCCATCGATGATCGGCTGGAGCCATTTCTCCTTTTGATCCTCGCGCCCCAGCTTGTTCAGCACCATCATGTTGCCGTCATCCGGGGCGGCACAGTTCATCGCCACCGGGCCAAAGAGCGAGTAGTTTGATTCCTCGTAGAGCGCCGCCATCCCTTGGACGCCAAGGCCCATGCCCCCCCGATCCACAGGCATTTGTGGCGACCAGAGCCCCGCTTGCCTGGCCTTGGCCCTGAGGCCCTCGAGCGGGTCATGGGCAATCATCTCATACGCATCCCAGTTCGCCCGGTCCGCCTCCACCGGCATCACCTCATCGGCAATAAAGGTCCGGGTCTTCATGCGAAGATCGTCGATCTGAGAGGGGAGAGAGAAATCCATCTTGGGCCTCGTGGTCTTGCGTGGACCAAGACCATATCGAGCGGATGGATCCTGGGCAATCTTGCCCGGCAATGAGGCGGCAATGCCTGCCGCCCCAGTTCGCGTGTCTGCCGTCCTCAGCTTTTGCTCAGCGCGGTCAGGATCGTGCTGAGATTGTGCTGGAACATTGCCAGATAACTGGTCGCGGGGCCGCCCTGCTCGGACAGCGCATCGGAGTAGATCTGGCCGCCAATCGCAATCCCTGTCTCGTCCGAGATCTGCTGGACCAACGCCGGGCTGGTGATGTTTTCGACAAAGAGCGCGGCAGCCCCATCGGCTTTGAGCTGGTCAATCAGTTCTGCGACCTCCTTGGCCGAAGGCTCTGCGTCGGTATCCATGCCCACAGGGGCGAGGAAGGTGAGGCCATAGGCATCAGCGAGATAGCCGAACGCATCATGTGCTGTGACGACCGTCCGCCGGTCCTCGGGCAGCTTTGAAAGACGGTCGCGAGCATCCGTGTCGAGCGACTTGAGCTCCGCCATGTAAGCCTCGGCATTAGCCGAGATCTCATCGGCATGATCCGGCATCGCCTCGGACATCACAGCTGCAATGTTCTGGACATAGATCATACCGTTGGGCAGCGAGTTCCAGGCGTGCGGATCGGTTTCTCCCTCAACTTTCAAAGGAGTGATGCCGGCAGTGGCGATATGCACATCCGCCTCGGTCCCTGATTCCGAGATCAGGGCATCGGACCAGGTCTCAAAGCCGAGCCCATTGACAAAGATCACGTCGGCCTCGGCCACGGCACGGGCATCGGCAACCGAGGGTTGGTAGATATGCGCATCCGCATCCGGGCCCACGATGGTGGTCACGGTGGCCAGATCGCCCACGACTTCCTCGACCATATCGCCGAGGATCGAGAAGCTGGCAACAATCTGCATTTTGTCGTCTGCCGCAGCGGGCAGGGCGACGAGAGACAGGGCAGCCGAGGTCAGGACTGCCCGCATAGTGGTGGAAAAGCTCATCGGGGTCTCCATTCAGTTGAGCTGGGGGGATTGGTCGAAAGGTTATCAGTCGCGGTGGGTGTTGATCGTTTGCTGAGCCGCTTGCCAAAGCCGAGCGGCGCGATGATCGCAGACACAAGAAAGAAGACCCCCGCCACCAGCACGATCGCGGGGCCTGATGGGGTCTCGGGCAGGAGATAAGAGAGCGTCAGCCCGATCCACGAGCTCGCCAGCCCGAAGGCGAAACCAAGCGCAAGCTGCCCGGTGATTGTCTCTGCCCAATAACGCGCGGCTGTTGCGGGCAGGATCATCAACCCCACCGCCATCAACGTGCCCAAGGTCTTGAAAGCCGCGAGCAGATTGAGGACCAGGAGCAGCATAAAGCCCTGCTCCACCAGCCAGGGCCTGCGCGCCTGTGCCTCGAAGAAGACCGGATCGCAGGTGCTGACGATCAGGGGACGCAGCAGGAAGACAAAGCTGACCAAAGTGACGGTCGCGACGCCCACAACCATGATCATCGTGGCATCGTCAATCCCCAGGATCGAGCCAAACAGGAAGCTCTCCAGCGGCACCGCCGAGCCCGCAGCAGACAGGATGAAGATCCCCGCCGCCAGCGCGATGAGATAGAGGGAGGCGAGGCTCGCATCGCTGCGCAGGATCGTTTTGCGGGCCAGAAGGGCTGCCAGAACCGCGACCCCGATCCCAGCGATCAACCCGCCGATCAAGAGCGAGAAGACTGAGAGACCGGCGATCACAAAGCCGACCACAACGCCCGGCGTGATCGCATGGGCCATCGCCTCGCCAGCAAGCGACAAGCGGCGCAGCATCAAGAACGCCCCAACCGGTGCAACCGAGACCGAAAGCACGGTCGTCACCACAAAGGCACGGCGCATGAAGGCAAAGCTCATCATCTCGTTGAAGAACTCAAGCATGGGCCGAACCTTTTGCCACAGCCTTGAGCATCCAATCGGCCTGGCTCTGACTGAGATAGCCCTGCGCCACAAGTTGTTCGGGAACCAGCACCGTATCGACCGGGCCATAACTGCCCATCCCATTGCCAAGCAGCAGCGCATGGGTGCAATGATCGAGCACCGAGGAGAGGTCATGCACAACCAGAACCACCGTCCTGCCCTCCTCGCGCCAGCGCCGGATCAGGGTCAGGAGATGCGCCTCGGTCTTCTGGTCGACCGCCGCGAAGGGTTCATCGAGTAGGATCAATGGCGCATCCTGGAGGATCACCCGGGCAAAAAGCGCCCGCTGCAATTGCCCTCCAGAGAGCGTGTGGAGCGGCTGATCGGCGATCGAGAGCACGCCCGCCTCGTCAAGTGCTGCGGCAACCCGCCTTTGGCCCGCGCGGTTAAGCCCTGACCAAAAGCCCATCCCGCGCCAGGTGCCCATCGCCGCGAGATCGCGCACGCGGATTGGGAACTTGCGGTCAAACTCGGTCAGTTGGGCGAGATATCCAATCTCCTGCGGTCGCCCCTGGGGCCACGAGATCTCGCCCGCGAGTGGCGGCAAGAGGCCGAGGAGCATTTTGATAAAGGTGCTTTTACCCGTCCCATTGGTGCCCAAAACCGCCAGCGTGCTGCTAGCATCAATGCCAAAGGACAGACCTGTGGCCAGGGTCAAACTTGGATAGCCAATCGACAGATCCGAGACTTGGAGAATACCGGCCATCAGAGGACAGCAAGCACCGCAACCCAAAGAAGCACAGAGCCACCCAGAGCACCGATCAGGAGCACCGCAAGGCTCTGTTCAGTCAGACACCATCGGCCTCGATCGTCAAACGCGCCGAATTGTTCGGCTGCAAAGACTTGCGACTCCGTCAGCGGGGCCAGGCCAGTTGCATTTGTTGTCAGACGCCGTTTCCAACGCATCGCCACCTCCGTTTCAGCGGGGGCAGGATGGAAACGCAATGTCGCTCGGCCTTAGCCGGATTTGGCATCGTTACCTCCTCCGGGACACCCCGCCCGGGCTAGATCTTGGTCGCGATGGCAGGTCTCCTGACTTGCGGGTCGACGCTCTCCCGAACCTTCCCGAACCTCTGGTCCAGTGGTCTTTGTCGGGGTCGCTCACCGCTCACAGTTGCGGGGGCAGTCACGGATTTGGCGCCTGATAGCTACACCGCACCGTATTCCCTTTTCAGCCCTTTCCGCGTGGCGGAAAAGACACCATCGACGCGATCTATCGCAGCAACGCCTGGATTTGTCCAGCGTTCAAGCGGGCAATCCGGGTTTCGGGCCGCGGTGTCACGGACGGGATGAACGCCTCTCAACCAGGCTGTCGGCAGGTGGGCTTTCACCGTCCAGATTGACGAGACCGCAGCTCGAAACAAATGGAGTGATAAGAGACCGGCTGGAGCACCATGCGAAATGCGATCACATCGTTGCTGCTTGTCGTTGCCGCACCCGCAGCGGCCCTGGATCTGCAGGAGACCGGACGCTACGAGCTCAACCGCCCAGCGAGCCTGGACTACGATCCAACATTCTGCGGGCTTTGGATCGCCAATGAGGGGCCTGAAGCGATCCTGGTCACCCTCCAGGGTGAGGAGCTGCGGCGTATCCAAAGCGACATGTCTCGGATCAAAGCGATCTCGCTGGAGGGCGAGCATCTGCTGGTCGGAGACGGCTATGGCATGCTCCAGCGCCTGACCAAGGATGGCGAGGCCATGGGGCCGCCCTTTGCCCTTGCGGGAGGATATGCCGATACCGAAGGGATCGCGATCGACGCGCGCGGAGACATAGTGACCGTCGAGGATGACCCGGAACGCTTGTCCTGGTTCAGCCCAGATGGCGCGCTGAAACGGCGGATGGACACGATGGACTTCTCCCCCGCCTTAACCGAGGCTCAGGGCATCGCGATTGACGCACGTACCGGGCATCTCCTGATCGTTGACGATTGGGAGGGTTCGAATAGCCTCTACGAGTTCTCGACGGACGGGCAGTTCCTGGCGCGCGCAGATCTGATGGAATACGGTGTCGATCCCGAGGGCATTGCCATTCGGCCCGGCTCTGACCAGCTTTTCATTGCCTTCGATGGCGGCGCAAGGATCGTGACCTTCGACTATACACCGACCCTCCCGCCGGATGCGGAGCCGCTGCCCAAAGGCGCCGATTGCATGATGTTCTAATAGGTTCAGACGCGCCGACTTCTGCCACCGTCAGCGCCCTCGCGCGACGGTGACGCCAGGCCCTGAAAGTGCGGCTTTAATCCGCTCCAGCGTGGTTCTCCCCGATCAAGAAACTGGCCTTGGTGCCTGCGGTTCCACCTCGAACTCGATCTGCGATTGCGTATCGCCCGCGATCGCTCTCTCGAACGCGGTCAGCCGCTTGTAGATCGACATCAGTTCGACAATCGTCGTCCAGGACATCACGAGGAACTGGAAGGAGTTCTCGACGCGTTGGAAGGCACGCAGAATCTGCTGCATCACACCAAGAGTGAAGCCAGCCGCGATTATGGTCGGACCCAGGGCGACATAGGGCAAAATAACCCCGGCCTGGAGGTAGGAATACCGCGCCACATTGAAGTAGAGATAGTTGATGTAGAGCCGGAAATAGTTCCGGCGAACATTGGCGAAAAGCTCTGCCAGGCTCGGTGGCTGTGCCCGATCCTCGCGATCCTCGCCAAGAACCAGTTCTTTCCTGAACGCAGCCTCGACCCGCTGGTTGCGGAACTCAAGACCAGGCAGGCGATAGCCGACAAGCGCGAGCAAAGTGGTCCCAAAGACCGACCAAAGGATGGCGATAAAGACCAATGCCTGCGGGACTTCACCGACGAATGGCAGCTCTTTGATATAGGATGACAGCCCCCACAGGATCGGCAAGAAAGCGATCAGGGTCATCACGGCATCAATCAGTCGCGAGCCGAGCGACTCCATGATTTTCGCAAACAGCATCGTGTCTTCTTGGATGCGCTGCGAGGCCCCCTCGATATGACGCACTTTTGGCCAAAGGGCGACGTAGCGGTCATTCATCGCTGTTCGCCAGCGAAACACGTAGTGGGAGGTGAAAAAGGCAACGATCACGGCTGTTACGATATAGATCATCGCAATGGACAGAAAGGTGACCAGCTGGGCGTAGTAGTCTGACGCCTCTACCGAATTTGGCTCGGTCAACGCCTCTTGGATGGTGTTGTAGAAGGTCCCGAACCACTCATTGATCATCACGTCCAGCTGCACCTGGAACCAAGTGGCAAAGACGATGACCGCCGATCCCCCGACCGACCAACGCGCCCATGGATGCGGAACCAGCCAGATCCAGAACGCGGAAAATGCCGCATAGCAAAGGAAATTGTACTCATAGAGCCAAACCCGCGCCGGATCCCATCCAAACAAGGCCGCAATTCCCAATCTGTCGCCCCAGTCATAGACCAGGAAGTTCCAAATCAAGATGCAGATCAGCGCCCAGACCACGCCGGAGATCGCGAAAAGCCTGGGGTTTGGAAAGAAGGATTGGAACATACCGTTTTCCTTGCGTCAGGAAGATTGATCGGAAGAGTGCGACCGGGCCCTTTTGGCCAGCGCGGCGAGCCGGGATCGGAGCTCCTCGGCACCGCGCATTGGTGGATCTAACCACACCCGTGCCACCCGGTCACCAGCGACCAGATC
>JBCDAS010000010.1:0-29556 GCA_039185235.1 Pseudomonadota bacterium | reverse complement strand
TTGATCGTCTTCGAGATCGCGCCCGAGATGAAGGATTGCGCCGCCGCCATCATCTGGATGTGGCTGTTGACGCTCAGATAGCGCTTGCCCAGCTTGCCGCAGGGGTTGGCGCAGTCGAACACATGCAGGTGCTCCTCCTTCAGCCCTGGCGCCCCTTCCAGCGTCATGGTCCCGCAGACATGGGTGTTCGCGGCCTCGATCTCCTTGGCGGTGAAGCCCAGGAAGGCCAGCAGGTCAAAGCTTGGATCGGTCAGCTTCTCCACCGGCACCCCGAGGACATCGGTGCAGAAGTCCGCCCCCAGCGTCCATTGATTGAACACGAATTTGATGTCGAAAGCGGAAGCGAGGGACCCCTCCAGCTTTGCGATCTCATCCGGCCCAAAATTGAGGCCCTTCAGCGCCTCGTGATTGATGCCGGGGGCATCTGCAAGCGAGCCGTGTCCGACAGCATAACCAATGATGCCTTCGATCGTCTCGTCGTCATAACCGAGCGTTGTCAGTGCCTTAGGCACCGCGCGGTTGATAATCTTGAAGTAGCCACCGCCAGCGAGCTTCTTGAATTTTACCAGCGCGAAGTCGGGCTCGATTCCAGTGGTGTCGCAGTCCATCACCAGCCCGATCGTACCGGTTGGCGCGATCACACTGGCCTGCGCGTTGCGGTAGCCGTGCTTCTCACCCAGCTCAAGCGCGCTGTCCCAGGCGACACGCGCCCGCTCGACCAGGACCTTGTCCAGGCAGTTGGCCGCATCCAGCGCAACCGGTTTGGTGGCCAGGCTCTCGTATCCGGCGGTCTCGGAATAGGCCGCCCGGCGGTGGTTGCGCATCACGCGGAGCATGTGCTCGGCGTTCGGCTCATAGCGGGGGAAGGGCCCCAGCTCTCCGGCAATCTCGGCTGAGGTCGCATAGGACACACCGGTCAGGATCGCGGTCAGCGCGCCACAGATCGCCCGGCCTTCATCGGAGTCATAACCCAGTCCTTGGGTCATCAGCATGCCGCCGATATTGGCGTAGCCGAGGCCCAATGTGCGGAAATCATAGCTGCGCTGCGCAATCTCCTTGCTAGGGAACTGCGCCATCAGGACCGAGATCTCCAGCGTCAGGGTCCAAAGCCGGACCGAGTGCTCATAGCTAGCGACGTCGAACGTTCCATCTTTCATGAAAGTTAGAAGGTTCAGCGAGGCCAGGTTGCACGCCGTGTCGTCCAAAAACATGTATTCAGAACAAGGGTTTGAGCCCCGGATTTGGCCATCGACCGGGCAGGTGTGCCAGTCGTTCACGGTGTCATGGTATTGGATGCCCGGGTCGGCACAGGCCCAGGCGGCGTGGCCGATCTGGTCCCAGAGCTCACGCGCCTTGACGGTCTTGGCGACCTTGCCATCGGTGCGGCGGATCAGCTCCCAATCGGCGTTGTCCCTGACCGCTTGGAGGAAGGCATCCGTCACGCGGACCGAGTTGTTCGAGTTCTGGCCGGAGACGGTCAGATAGGCTTCGCTGTCCCAGTCAGTATCGAAGACCGGGAATTCGATGCTTTTGTAGCCCTGCTCGGCATATTGCATGACCCGCTTGACGTAGTTCTCGGGGATCATGGCCTTGCGGGCGTCTTTAATGGCGGCCTTCAACTGAGGGTTTTTCTTCGGATCGACTGCGTCAGAGAGAACGCCATCGCAGGAGTTGATGGCCGCCATCAGGGCGTTGAGTTTCTGCTCATGGGCCTTCGAGCCTGCCACAAGGGCTGCCACCTTCTGCTCTTCCCGGACCTTCCAATCGATGAAGGTTTCAATATCCGGGTGGTCCATGTCGCAGATAACCATCTTCGCCGCACGCCGGGTTGTTCCCCCCGACTTAATGGCGCCGGCGGCCCGGTCCCCGATCTTCAGGAAACTCATGAGGCCGGATGATTTGCCGCCGCCGCCTAACGGCTCGTTCTCGCCACGCAGGGAGGAAAAGTTCGTGCCGGTTCCCGAGCCGTATTTGAAGAGACGCGCTTCCCGCGTCCACAGATCCATGATGCCGCCCTCGTTCACCAGGTCATCCGCCACGCCCTGAATGAAGCAGGCATGCGGTTGCGGATGCTCGTAGGAGGATTTCGATTTGACCAGTTTCTTGGTCTTGAAGTCGACATAGTAGTGGCCTTGCGAGGGGCCATCGATCCCATAAGCCCAATGCAGGCCGGTGTTGAACCATTGCGGGGAGTTGGGTGCGGCCATTTGGCGGGCTAGCATGAAGCACATCTCATCCATATAGGCCTGTGCATCGGCCTCGTTGGTGAAATAGCCGCCTTTCCAGCCCCAATAGGTCCAGGCGCCCGCGAGGCGGTTGAATACTTGCTGGGCCGAGGTCTCGCCGCCGTAGCGCTCGTCCTCTGGCAATTCGGCCAGTGCTTTCTCATCCGGGGCAGAGCGCCACAGGAACTCTGGGACGCCGCGTTCTTTCACCTTTTTCAGGCACTTCGCCACACCTGCCTTGCGGAAATACTTCTGCGCCAGAACGTCCGAGGCCACTTGGCTCCACGCATCCGGCACATCGAACTCCGGCAAGCTGAAGACAACCGAGCCGTCTGGGTTGCGGATCTCCGAGCTGGCCGTGCGGAAAGCAATGGCCGCGTAGGGCGATTTTCCAGCTTCTGTAAAAACGCGGTTGATCTGCATATCACTGTCCCTCTTGCGCGCCTTCTGGCGACTATTTCCCTGGCCGGTGGGCCATCGCCGCACCGGTTCCCCGAGCCCGTGGCCCAAGGTCTTCAAACGTCTCTGGTGGTGGTCCCTCCGACCCCATTCGCGGCTTAAATCACTAGATCTTGTGTTTGTTGCTGCGAGAACCACTAGCATATGGGGAGCGCCCGCAAGGTCAACGCATTTTTTGCGGAATTTAGCTACATTTTGTGGTTGACGTTTGGATGGATACCAGCAGGTGTAGAACGAACTAGGAACATACGGCGTATTGGCCGTCTCTGCCCCCAGATTTTGGTCCTAGGGTTCGGAAGATTCGCGACCGCTGGGTTGCAGCAAATTGCGTTGCGCGCTGCTCTCAATCTTTTCGCCCGTGCGTTTCAGGCGGAACACGACCCGACCCTCAACGGGTTTGGTTCGTGGCGCTTCGGGCTCCGGCTCCTCCGCGTTGGCGCGGTTCAACTGAGGCAAAGGAGCGGGTGCCGGTTCTGGAACGGTTGGGATCGCATCATAGGCGACGGTTGCGATCTGGGTTGCCATGCTGCGTGAGCCTGTCACGACATCTTGCACCAAAGCCTGCACGCCTCCGGCTTGGATGTATATGCCACCGGTGACCAGGATCACCCAAGCCGCCATGATGCTTTGTCCAAAGACTTGCTCGCGCGGTCCGCCCCGCCAGGAGAGGACGCGAAACATCCCGACGCCCGCCGAGAGCAGGAAGATCAGGATCCCAACCCAATGCCAATGGGTGAGCGGCGGGATCCAAGCCGAGATCTGGGGCAAGACCCAACGCGCCGCGGTGACATAGGCACCCAGCGCCAGGATCACCCAGCCCCAGCGCCTAACCCAGTTTCGAAGCCGAAGGGCCAGGGGTGGGAGTTTGCGCTTTTCTGCCAAGGGCGCGCCGGCTTGCTCCCTCGGCGTTGTCTCGACCATCTCGGGGCCAGGACGCAGGGTGAACAGCGGATCGCCAGGCAGGATCAGATCGCCATGGCCGATCAGGGGCAGAACAACCCCTGCCTGTTTGGTCGTCATGGTGATCCGCACGCCATCGGCCAGGATCGAGACCACGGGTTGCTCGCGGCCCACAAATTGGCCTGGGCGGATGTGAATCTCGCACAGTTCTGCCGCTCCGAGCCCCCCACGGCGCGGCATTCTTACGATGACTTTTTCGTCGCTGTCCGACATGGACAACCTCACCAAACGCTACGCGATCCGATCCCGGGTCAGAGTACGTTGGTAGGTTTCCTGGCCTGAGGGGCGAAAGCCCATCCGCTGATAAAGCGGCAGCGCGCGGGGGTGGTCGAGCGTGCACGTGTTCACCGTGACCCTCTCGACCCCATCAGTGTCCCACGCTGTTTGGATTGCCGTTCTCAGAAACCAGCGGCCCAAACCCAGGCCAAGCGCTTCTGGCATCAGACCAAAGTATGCGAGGTCACATATCCCCGCCTCACGCGTGTCCAACATAAAGAACCCACCAGGCCAACCATCGACCATCAGCGTGTAGAGCGCCACATTCGGATCTTGGACAAAGGCCCTCAGATCCTCCTCTGGCTCCTGCAGCCGATCGGTCCACTCGTACTCTGCACCGATTGTGCCATAAAGGTAGATAAAATACGAGAGTGGCGGCTTTTTGGCGTGTATTAGCGCAATTTTGGCGTTTATTGGCGCGGAAGGTGGCGGCGCCGGACGCTCGGTCATTTCGAGATATGTGATGGTGACGTCGACCGTGTCGCCCGCCTTCATGCACCGGTCTCCACGGCTAGATCGGGATAAGCACCCCATTCGACCCAGCTGCCATCATAGAGCGCGTTGCGGGTATGCCCGGTCCGGTAAAGCGCCAGCGTCAGGATCGCCGCTGTGACGCCCGAGCCGCAGGAGGTCACGATCGGCTGGCTCAAATCCACCCCCGCGGCCTCGAAGATCGCTTTGGTCTCGTCGGGTGTCTTCATCGTCTGATCGTCGTTCAGAAGCGTGCGGTAATGGACATTCTTTGAGCCTGGGATATGCCCCGAGCGGAGCCCCTCACGCGGCTCAGGCTCCTCGCCCTGGAAGCGCCCGGGAGAGCGCGCATCGACGATCTGTTCGGAGCGCAGTTTCGTGCTGCCCGCGATCTGGGTCACGTCACGGACCATCCCGGAATTGCGCCGCCCGGTGAAGTGACGCTCGCGCGGGTCGACCGGTTCGTCATCCACGGGGCGCCCCTCGGCCATCCATTTTGGCAGACCCCCGTCGAGGACCGAGACATCTTGATGCCCAAACACCCGAAACGTCCACCAGACCCGGGCCGCCGAGAACAAGCCCGTCTGATCATAGACAATCACCCTATGCCCATCGCCGATCCCCATCTTGCGCACGCGAGAGATGAATTTCTCCGCAGGTGGCAGCATATGGGGCAGCGGGGCTTTCTCATCGGCAATCTCGTCGATATCGAAGAACCGCGCGCCCGGGATATGGCCCGCTTGATACTCCGCCCAACCATCCCGGCCCGTGTCGGCCATGTGATAGCTCGCATCCACGATGCGGATATCGGGGGCGGTCAGCCGCTCCTCCAGCCATTCGGTCGAGACCAGCGCATCGGATCCGCTGACGGGCATAGGATCAATCCTCTATCTGTGCACAATCGCCTTCGCTCTTAGCGAGCGGGCGGGCGCTGGGCAAGATCCGTCAGGGCAGCAGAACCGAGACGCGGCGGTTCTGTTTGCCCTTCTTCTCGACCTTGCCGAGCTTCACAGCGCCAATCTCTCCCGTCCGCGCCACATGGGTGCCGCCACAGGGTTGCAGATCAACCGTCGCGTCCCCGGTGCCAATGCGTACCAGCCGCACCCGACCCTGGCCCGAGGGCGGTTTGACCGACATGGTCTTCACCATCTCGGGCTTGGCTGCGAGTTCTTCGTCTGTGATCCATTCGGTCGAGACCGGATGATCGCCTTTAATCAGCGCGTTGAGCTGTGCCTCGAGCGCATCCTTATCCTCCGGCGCTTCGGGCATGTCGAAATCGAGCCGCCCTTTCTGGGCCGAGATCGACCCGCCCGTGACCGGCAGCGGGATCACAACCGAGAGCAGATGCAAGGCCGTGTGAACTTGCATATGCCGAAACCGCCGCTCCCAATCGAGCCGCAGGGTCACTGTGGTGCCCACGGGCGGCGGCGTGGCACCCTCGGCTAGGATATGGATGATCTCGTCAGGCCTCTCGCCTTTGACAGTGGTCATGATCGGCGTCTCGCTGCCATCATGAAGAAGCATCCCCATATCGCCCGGCTGCCCGCCCCCGGTCGGGTAGAACACCGTTTGATCGAAGGAGAGCCCACCGTCATCATTGATCCCCATCACGGTGGCTTCTGTTTCTTGCAAATACGCGTCGTCGCGGAATAGGGGCGTGGTCAATCCGCTTCTCCATCTGAATCAGTGTCCATTCCCGCCTTGCGAGGGGGCTTGAGCGGGGGCTGAGGTGTTTCGGGGTCTTTGAGCTCTTCCCGCAACCGACCGATTGCGGAGATGCGGTTGCTGAGCTCGTCGATGTTCTTGATGTGAATGTCGCGCTGGGCGAAGGGAATTTCGATCCCCGCGGCTTCGAACTTCTCCGCGATTGCGTAGTTCATGTCGGATTGCACGTTCAGGATCCAGTTGACGTCGCGCAGGACACCTCGGATCTCGAAGTTCAGGCTGTCGGCGCCGAAACCCCGGAACAGGACGTAAGGCGAGGGACGCTTGAGCAGCATCGGGTGACCATCCGCGATCTCCTGCAGGATCTTCTCAACCTTGCGCGGTGGTGTGCCATAGGCGACGCCCACCGGCACGATCAGCCGACCGTTGAGATCCGAATGGGTCCAGTTGATGACAGGCGAGGAAATCAGCTCGGAGTTCGGCACAAACAAAGTCGAGCGGTCAAAGGTCTGCACTTCGGTCGAGCGTACGTTCACTTTGCGCACATAGCCCATGCCCGAGCTCAGCTCGACCCAATCGCCGGCTTTGATCGGGCGCTCGATCAGCAGAATGATCCCGGAGACAAAGTTGTTGACGATATTCTGCAGGCCAAAGCCGATGCCGACCGAGAGCGCACCTGCAACAATCGCGATGTTCGAAAGATCCAGCCCTGTGGTGGAGACCGCGATCAGAGCGGCGACAAAGATCCCGACATAGCCGATCCCAGCGGTCAGCGCATCTCGCCCACCGGAATCGAGGCCCGTCAGCGGCAAGACATTCCGGCTGAGAACGCCTTGGACCATCCGGGTGACGACATAGCCGATCGAGAACACCACCAGAAAGCTGATCAGGTCGAAGGGCGAGAGCACGATCTCGCCAATCTGGAACCCCTCGCCGATCGTCTCAAACCAGTCCTGCACATCCTCCCAAGACGCGCCCCAAATGAGCGCCAGGATTGGGATTGCGATGCAAATCATCAGGAAAGCGACGAAGACCGGGATGAGCTGGAGGTTGCGGTTCGACTTGACCTCAACCCCTTTGGCGGCCTGATCGACCGTCTCATGGACCGCGTGGAACAGCATAACTCCGATGCTGAGCGTCGCCCCGGAGAAGACGATAGAGTAGAACAAGAACCGCGACGCCGCATAATAGCCCAGCATGGCAAGGAGCGGCGCCGCGATGGCTGCAATGCGCACAAAGAGCCAGAGCCCTTTGATCACAATCGGGATGAAGCCGGGGTTGGCGGGCTGCTCTTCCCCATCCTCGCTCTCCGTGGTCGTAATACGTGGAGCGGTTGCCGACAGCACCCGGGCCGAGAGCCAAAGCGCGAGGGCCCCTGGGATCAGCATGACCGTGTTCAAAACGACCAGTGTCTCGAAGGAAAGCCCGAGGCTGTCTGCCCCATGTTCCACGAACAACCGGTCGAGCCCGACAATAAGGGCAAGCACCATCATCCAGAAATGCAGGCTGCGGGCTTTGCTGTTCTCGAGCCGCGAGATCCTCAGCTTGGGCTCATAAGGGGCAAAGAATGCGCTGCCTAAGCCATAAGCAGCCACGACCAGCAAGAGCGAGTAGGCGGTTCCAGACACAATGGCTTGGCCGATTGGACCGATAAAGGCGCCGTTGGAGATCCAGACATAGAAGAGCGCGATTGCTGTGGTTGGCAGGATCAGACGGACGAGCGTCAGGCCAATCGAGATATTCGCGTTGCGCTGAGGCTCCTCGTCCAGATCCAAGCCCGATTTCAACCACTTGATTGCCCGGCTTTTCACGCGGAAGACCAAAACCAAGAGGCCGATCAGAGCCAAGAGACCGATGGCGCGCCGAACCCTGTCCACCGTGTTGAGGTCACTTGCCGCCATCCGAGTCCGGATCTCGACTTGGAGCTGATCGATCTTGCGGTCGATCGCCTCTGCAGCGCGCGCCAGGACATCTTTGTCGAAAACACCGGGACTTCGCGTGCGCAGCTCTTGGCGAAACATCTCGCGCCGGGACTCGATGACCCGGGTCAGCATGTCATCGACATTGAGCTTGAGGTTTTGTGCGAGACGCAAGCCGCCGCTCAGGGTCGCGGCGCGGTTACTGAGCCGCGTGCGCTCTTCAGCGAGGCGTGGATCTTCGGTTTGGCCTTCTCCGGGCGGTGGACCAAGTTGCTCCAATCCCGCCTGGATCGGAGCGAGTTGCTGCTCGCGTTCCAAGATGCCGGCGCGGAGTTCCTCGCTCATCGTATCCAGGATGCGCCGGTGACCTTCTAATTCGGTTGAGTTCGGCTCATGCGCGCTATGGCGCGCCTCGATCTCTGCCAATTCGAGTGACCAGCGCGCGACATTGTCTTCAAGTGGCCCGGCCCAAGCAGGTAACCCAAGAAAGAGGATCAGGATAAGGGGAAGAAGACGCGCCATGGAAGCAGCGTATCGAATGCAAGCGATCTGGGAAAGCACGCTCTTTCGGGATCTAGAGGAACCAAACGGAATGCGGGCTGAGCCCGCATACACTTATACTTGAGTGCTGCTTGCGCAGCACGGGCCGCTTGCGATGCTCCGCGTCTTGATCAAAGACCGCTCATCTGGAAAGGCCAGGGTGGGCGGGTGTCGCGTCCGCATAGCGGGCGCGCAGTTGCCCCCCGGGCCTTTAGATTTCTTTGAAGGCAGAGGGCACGTCGCGCGTGGAGGCCAGCCAATCCGGGATCGGCAAGCCTTTTGCCGCGAGGAACTCTGGATTGTAGAGCTTGGATTGGTAGCGGCTGCCATAGTCGCAGAGGATCGTCACGATCGTGTGGCCCGGGCCGAGGTCTTTCGCAAGCCGGATCGCCCCCGCCACATTGATCCCGGTTGATAGCCCCATGCAGAGACCTTCTTCCCGCAAGAGGTCAAAGACGATCGGTACCGCCTCGCTATCGGGAATATTGTAGGGGAAATCGACCTTGAGCCCCTCCAAGTTAGCAGTGATCCGGCCCTGACCGATCCCCTCGGAGAAGCTTGAGCCAGAGGCTTTCAACTCCCCATAGGCGAAGTAGTGCCAAAGCGCGGCACCATCGGGGTCCGCGAGGCCGATCTTGATATCCGAGTTCCGCTCGCGCAGCGCGATCGCCGTGCCAGCCAAAGTCCCGCCCGACCCGCATGCGCAGATGAAGCCGTCGACTTTGCCATCTGTCTGCTCCCAGATCTCCGGGCCTGTGGTATCAATATGGGCCTGGCGGTTGGCGACATTGTCGAATTGTTGCGCCCAAACGGCGCCATTTGGCTCGCTCTTCGCCAGTTCTTCCGCGAGCCGGCCAGAGTAATGCACATAGTTGTTCGGGTTGCGGTAGGGCACCGCGGGGACCTGGACCAGCGTCGCACCCGCAAGGCGAAGCATCTGCTTCTTCTCTTCAGATTGGGTCTCGGGGATCACGATCACCGATTTGAAGCCCATAGCAGCGCCCACCAGGCTGATCCCAATGCCAGTGTTGCCCGCCGTGCCTTCGACGATCGTACCCCCGGCTGCCAGCTTGCCCTTGGCCATCGCATCTTTGATGATCGAAAGAGCCGCGCGGTCTTTGACCGACTGGCCCGGGTTCATGAACTCGGCCTTGCCGAGGATCTCACAACCGGTGAGCTCAGAGGCCTTCTTCAGTCGGATCAGCGGCGTGTTGCCAACCGCATCGGGCAGATCCTTGTAAATTCGCATGAAGAACACCTTTCTGAGCGTAGTTTGGATGAAGCCCAATTAAGGCGTCGCGGTTCCCTGCACAAGGGCGATCAGGTCCATTCAGCTTGCAACCGGTGGCGCTCGCTGAGCAACCAGTAGAGTGTGGTCTGGCCGATCGCGGTGTTGATCTCTCCCGCCATCAACGCCTTCTGCGCCTCCTCAAACGGCAGGATCAAAGTCCGGATATCTTCGCCCTCATCCGGGTTGCCATGAAGGCCACCATCACCGGGGAGATCCGCCTCGCCCACAAAACTGTAGAACTTCTCGGCCACCAACCCAGGCGAGGGGTAATAGGCGGGCAAAGGCGCGATCCGGCCGATCTCAACCCCGCCTTCCTCGGCCGCCTCGCGGCGTGCGGTTGCCTCGGCACTCTCTTCGGGCTCGATCCGGCCCGCGATCACTTCGATGCACCACGGGTTTGGATCGCGGCGCACCGAGGGGCCAGCGCGGAACTGCTCGATCAGCATCACCCGGTCACGCTTCGGATCATAGGGCAGGATCACCGCTGCATCCCCCCAGATTGCAACCGTGCGAGAGACTTCCTCGGTCCAGGAGCCGTCAAACCGTTTGTGGCGCAGAGTGTGCTCTTCAACTGCCAAGAAGCCGGAATAGACATGGGCGTGATCAACGCGCAGGAGATCGGCCGGGCCATAATCACTGCGCAAACCGCTCCTGGGCACAGTCTCGCCCTCGGCACGAGCGCGCTGATGGGCGCGGTCCATGATGCCTTTCCAAAGCGCATCAACCTCGGTGATCGTCAGCTTGCTGTAATAGCTCATATATTCTCGCGCAGCATGGAGGGCTGCAGCGCGGTCATTGGCTCGCCATTGGGCGTAGTTCCAGGGCAGATCCGTAGGCGGCTGTTTATCAGTTCCGCGAAAATAAAGCGCCGCGACCGGGCCATCTTCGGTCTCGACTTGAATGTCGACCAGCCCGTACTCGGCCTCCTCGAAATAGATCATCCGGTCGATGTCCAGATCTGTGGGAGCGAGCAGAACGCAGCCATGGGCCTCTGCACCCACATCATCGACCAGGATCGGGTAGGCATCGGTCACCAGCCTGCAAGTCATGTGATCTGGGGCAATAGCGGGCACGACTTCTCCCGCCGCCACCGGACGGTCGAGCACAATCTCCAGCAAGTCATGGTCTCGGAGCGAGCCATAGAAAAAGATTGGTTTCATTTTGCCACTCCACTTGATAGTTTCGAGATGCGGCGCATGTCTCAGGCGAGCGTCAAATGGCTTTTCAGGGTCGAGGTCAAGACATGTTTTCTGCCCTCCGAGTGATCCGATCGGGCGCGAACCGCGTAGAAGAGTGAAAGACCAGCGAGGCAAGAAGAAGAGCAATGCCAACACATTTGCCCAGCACTGAGATGCTTGCGGACTACACAAGCGGCGCAGCCTCCCCGGGGGCGGCCCTGTTGATCGCTGCGCATCTGACCCATGCGCCGGAGAGCCGCCGCCAGGTTGCCGCGATGGAGCGTATCGGTGGCGCCTTGCTTGCGGATGAGAAGCCTGTCGCGATGTCTGCCGCGGCACTCGATGATATCTTTGCAGCGATCGATCTGGCGCCGGGCGCGCCTGAGGAACCGATCGAGTTGGATTGCGGGCCCTTGCCAAAGCCGGTGATCGAAGCGGTTGGGATGGATTTCGAAGACATCCAGTGGAAGTTCCGTCTCCCTGGCGTGTCTGAATACGAGTTGGAAGGGTTTGCAGGAGAAAAGGTCAGTATCCTCCGCGCGCGACCTGGCGCTGCGATCCCACAACATACGCACCATGGGCGCGAGGCGACCTTGGTTCTTGCCGGTGCCCTACAGGATGGCGGCGAAGTCTTTCGCCCAGGCGACCTAGCGCTGAATGACGAGGATGATGACCATCGCCCTCAGATCATTGGTGATGAGGTTTGCTACTGCCTGATCGTGATGGATGGGGATCTGCACTTCACGGGTACGTTCTCGCGGGCTTTGAACTTCCTCGCCGACTGATACCGCCGACTGAGACGATCGGAGCACATCATGAACCGACGACAGCTTCTTGCGGGTGCTGCGGCCCTCGCGACCGGTACGGTTTTCCCGCATGCTATCAGCGCCAGCGAAAGGGCGTTTCGCCGTTTCATCGTTCTGCGCGATGGCAAGGAAATTGGGTTTCACGAACTGAGCGCCAGCCTCACTAACGGTCGTTTTGAGATCGAGATTACGATCGATTTGCGCGTACGCTTCTTGGGGATAACCGCCTACCGCTACGAGCTGCTCAATCGTGAGGTTTGGCGCGACGGGCGCATCATCTCAGTCAATTCCAGGGTCAATGATGACGGGAACAAAGAGTTCTGCCAGATCGAGAACACGGGCGATTTGCTCCAGGTCACAGGTTCGCGCTATACTGGGACCGCGCCTGTCGACGCGGTGACAACCAGCTATTACAGCACCGCGTTTCTCGAGCGCAGGCCATGGATCTCGACCCAGAGTGGAAATGCCTTGGACGTCCAGATCGCGGCTGGTGCGCCGGGGACGTGGAACGTCTCCGGTGAGCTCGAGACGCAACTGCTCTACGATGAACGCGGTGAGTGGCTCGGATCGAATTTCGATGCAGGGGGCGAACCGGGTACCTATCAACTTGAGGCCGAGACAGGTCAGATTGCGGCACTCTGGGCCGAGGCATGAGCGTCTTCAACAAGATGATGCGCCCCGCAGATGGCGCGGCCTGGGTCACCGGTGCCTCTGGCGGGATTGGGCGGGCCTTGGTTCTGGCACTGGCAGCGAAGGGATGGGTTGTCTATGCAACCGCCCGGCGCAAGGAGCAGCTTGAGGCATTGGCCTCCGAGTCTAAGGGCACCGTGATCCCGCTCCCGGCCGATGTCACGGATCTTGCGGCGATGCGGTCGGCGGTCGCGCAGATAACCGCTGACCAGCCTCTGGCCTTGGCGGTTCTGAATGCCGGGATCTATCACCCAATGCGCGCCCAAAATTTCGATGCTGAAAAGGCACGGCAGACCTTTGACGTGAACCTGACCGGGGTGACCAATGCGCTTGAGCCGGTCCTCCAGCACATGATCGCCCGCAAGGATGGCCACATTGCGTTGACCGCATCGGTCGCCGGGTATCGCGGGCTACCCAACGCTGGTCCTTACGGTGCGACCAAGGCGGGGCTGATCGCGATGGCGGAGAGCCTGGCCTTGGATCTTGCGAAGTTGGATGTGCGGATCTCGGTCATCAATCCGGGCTTTGTCGAAACCGATGCGACCTCGGTGAACGAGTTCGAAATGCCGATGCTGATGCAGCCCGAGGAGGCCGCCCAGAGGATTGTCGAGGGGCTGGAGCGTCCGGGGTTCGAGATCCGCTTCCCCGTCATCTTCGCCATGATCCTACGATTGATCGGTTGGCTGCCAAATCGCGCCTATCTATGGGCTGTGCGCAAGATCACCGGATGGGACAGCATCGACGGCTGAGTTCTCACCCAGTGCCGAACGGTCGAGCGGGAAGTTCCACATCAGCGCAATTGCGATCAGCTTCAGCGCGACGGGCACGCCGGCATAGAGGATTGAGAGTGTGATCAGCGCGGTCTCGGTGTTGCCCTCCATCGCTTCGAATCCGGCCCAGCCTAGCGCTATAAACCCAAGGCCCGAGGAGATCGCCAGCGCCGCCTTGGTCGCGACCTGCCAGATCGCGAAGAAGATGCCAGCGCGGGCGGCGCCTGTGTCGCGTTCGTCGACTGCGATCACATCGGCTTGGATGGCCGGTGGCAAAGACATGTCAGCGCCCAGCGCGAGCCCCGTGAGGACGACGACGACGGCATAGCCCGTCACGTCCCCCTCGCCGAGGAAGAGACAGCCTATGAAAACGGCGCAGGTGTAGAGCATGGCCCCACCCCAAGCGCGATGTTTCGAGCTCCGCCGCGACACCCAAGTCCATAGCGGCACACCGATGACGGCGCAGACGAAGTAGAGCGGGACCAACCAGGCCAGAGCCTCGGGCGCGCCCAAACGGTACTCAACAAAGAAGAGGAGCAGGCTGGCAGGCAGGGCATTCGCCGCGCCATTGATGAAAAACGCGATCAGTAGGCGGCGAAACAGTGGATTGCTTGCAATCGTCCGGGCGCCTTCGCGAAACCCCAGGCGCGTTGTTTGGATCTGACGGGTCTCCCCCATGCCCAAGACTGCTGCTGCGACCGTGAGTGGGACCAGCACCGCCAAGACAAGGGCGATCAGTTGCAAGCCATCTCCGCCCTCTCCACCACCGAAATAGAGGATGGTTGTCAGCAAGGTGCCGACCAGAACCAGCGCCTCGCGCCAACCGGTGATCCGGGTTCTGTCATCATAATCCTGCGCGATCTCTGCCCCCCAAGCGGCATAGGGCGTCTGCGCCATGGTCCAGCCGAGCGTCAATAGAAAGAGCCAAAGCACGGCATGGCCAAGGCCTGCCTCCTCTGGTGGGACAAAGACCTGCCGGCAGGCCAGGACGATCAGCGGAGTGGCAATCACCAACCAAACGCGCCTCCGGCCCCATCTGAGCCGCGTGCGGTCGCTCAGCCACCCCATCGCAGGGTCCGAGACCGCATCGAAGAGCCGGATCGCGATCCATGCGGCGCCAAGCGTTGCCAGATCGACGCCGCGTTCTGCCACATAGAACGGCGTGACATAGGTGAAGAGCGGCAGATAGAGCGCTGCGAAAGCCAGAGCCGGGAGGGCATAGCAGACAACCGAGAGGGTGGTGTTGCGCATGGCCTGCAAGTGGCGCAGAGATCGGCGCCGTCAAGCGTTACTCCTGGCTGCCTGCGCGTTTACGAAGGGCTCGCACCAAGGACCAGTGTATCGCCTCGGTCACGATGCCGACGACCGCTGTGTGGATCAGGATCATGACGACCAGGGGTGCATTGGTGAAATGGTCAATCAAAGGATCCAGTGCCTGGCTCGTGATCCGCGTGAAGTCGGCGAAGTCATCCATTGCGATCCAATTGCGCGCGATTGGAACCGCTGCGAGATAAACCAGGATTGAGACAACGATCGTCAGGATGCCAGCCCAGACACCATTCGCCAGCGCCACAATCATCCCCCAGCCCTGACGCTTGGCCAGGTTCAAAAATCCGATGATCGCACCACCAATGGAGCCCATGACCGCGAAGTCAGGGCTTTCCTCCAACAGGGCAAGCGCCTCCGGTCGCGCAAGCGCAATATTCAGTGCCCACGCCATAAGGATGGCGCAGATAAACCGGAACAGGAGCATAGAGCTCTCCAGATCGGACCATCATAGGGAAAAACGATCTGGTGCGGCAGACCCGTTCCCCCTGCCTTGAAATTGCCGCATTTACGCAGCCCGACGCAAGGAAATTTGTGTAACGTCTGTTGTCTCAGCCAAAAAACAGGCTGCGCAGCACGCCAAATAGAAGTTCCACATGCGGTGAAAACGGTCATCAAAGCCCAATTTCGTGATCTCGGACCACCGGGAGTTGAACCGCTCCGACCATTCTCTGAGTGTCCGCGAGTAGCTGTCTCCAAACTCACTTGAGCCGTCCACGGTGAGTCCCGCCCGTTTGGCTTCACGCCGAAGCGCGTCTGGCGAGGGCAGCATACCGCCGGGAAAGATGTACTTCTGCACAAAATCCGTGCCCTTGCGATAGCTGGCAAACAGATGATCCGAGATGGTGATCACCTGTAGGGCGGCGACCCCGCCAGGTTTCAGGCGCTTGTGCAGGCTTGCGAAATATGTGGGCCAAAACCGCTCCCCCACGGCTTCGAGCATTTCGATCGAGGCGATCCCGTCATAGAGGCCAGTCTCATCGCGATAGTCGCGCAGAACGATCTCGGCTTGATCTCCGACACCTGCGCGCTCTAACCGCTCCCGAGCGTAAGCTGCCTGTTCCTTCGACAGCGTCAGACCCGTGACCCGCCAACCACGCGTGCGGATTGCATATTCGGCAAACCCGCCCCAGCCGCAACCAATCTCGAGGATATGGGCGCCTTTGCCTAACTTGCGTTCTGGGTCGATGCGCTGACAGATCGCCTCGTATTTGTTGTCCTGGCCCTGGACCATCCCCTCGCCCTGGCCTGAGTAGAGCGCGGAGGAGTAGCTCATCGAGCTGTCCAGCCAATGGCCATAGAACTCGTTGCCCAGGTCGTAGTGGTAGGAGATGTTCTTCTTCGATCCCGACTTCGTGTTCGAGCGCAGCCAATGGCGCAGCCGCTCATAGGCGCGCACGACCGCGGTACCGGTGAAGGGGCGCGAGATCTCCTCGTTGTTGAGCATCAGCACATCCATCAGCTGATGCAGATCCGGCGTGTCCCACCAGCCATCCATGAACATCTCACAGAAGCCCAGCTCGCCATCGCGAACCATGCGGCTGAAGAACCCGTCATTGCGGCAGAGGATCAGGCCCGAGGGGCCCGGTTTGCCGCCCTGAACGGCAAAGAGGCGCCCATCTGGGAGTTCGATCGCCAAGCTCCCGATCTCGATCCGACCTATGATGCTGAAGAAGGTCTCGAACCAGCGCGGCAAGTTCTTCTGGCCCTTGGTCGAGGTCAGCGCGTTCGCGATGCCTGTGTCTGGAAGGGTATGCATATTCATGATGGTGTCCTTACTCAGCGGGGGTGGCAGTGGCCGCCTGGTCCGCCGCCTTGTGCGGGTAGGCCCCGCGATATGGGGTGAATCGCGCGCCTTTGATGGCCAATTTCAAGGCCTGCCAATGGATAGCGGCAAAAACCTTGAATGTCATCAAAGGGTGACGGAGCCAGCTGTAAAGCAGCTGGGAATCCGTCAGTGGTTTGCGATACCCGGTCTGCGTCGCGATCAGCCAGGGGCCGTCGTCATCGCGTTGCCGGATCTTGAGGCTCAGCTTCTCGCCCGGGGGGCGGATGGTGAACGCATAGGTTTGGTCCATCCCGATAAAGGGCGAGACGAAGAAGTCTTTGGCCTCCTGATGACGGATGGCGCCATCGCTGTCGGCGGGGGCTGCGAGCACATAAGGATGCTGATCGCCGAAGGTGTTCTTCACCTCGTAGATCACGCTCTCCAATCGCCCCTCGGCATCCTCGCAGTAATAGACACTGAGCGGGTTGAAGGCGTAGCCCAAGAGCCGCGGGAAACTCAGCAGCCAGACCCGGGCGGGCGCTGGCCTCCCATGCAGCGCCAGTTGCGCCTCTACCCAGGGGCGCAGCTCGGTCCCGTCGCGCGGCCCGTGATCGCGGCGGTGGAAGGCGAGCAGGCTGAACCGATCGAGGCCCAGGAAGCGCAGACCGGAGCAGGTCTCCTCCAGCCGGTCGATGTCCAGAAGCGTCGTGAACACACGATACCGGAACTGATGCTTGAAGGGCGTCAGGCGGATATGCATCACCTCGCCTTCGTAGAGGCAAGCAGCGGACTGGGAGGTGTTACTCGGCTGCATGCGCCATCGCCGGCATCATCTCAGCGCCCGTGTCCTTGACCCAATTCGGCTGCGCGCCGAGGGCGGCCGCCACCCGCACGCCGTTGCGCAATCCATCCTCGTGGAAGCCATAGCCGAGCCAGGCGCCTGCATACCAGATCCCGCCCCTTCCCTGGATCAGGTCGATCCGGTCCTGTGCCGCGAAGGCCGCCTCGGTATAGAGCGGGTGGGCATAGTCATGGGTCGAGTGAACCAGTGCCGGGTCAGGCTCCTGCACTGGATTGAGCGTGACGAAGAGGTCTGTGCGATGTCCCTCCTGCTCCTCCGGGATCGATTGCAGGCGGTTCATCCAATAGGTCAGCTGCGCCGGGCGGTCCGCATCGGCGATCGCACCGCCTGAGAGCACGCTCCAGCTTGACCAGACCTTGCGCCGCTTTGGCATCAGCGCGGGGTCCGAGTGCAGCACGGCACGGTTCGGTGAGGTCTGGAAGGACGAAAGGATATCCCGCTGCTCACGATCCGCATGGCCCGAGATCAGCGACAGCGCTTCAGGCGCGTGGCAGGCGAGCACGATCTGATCGAACGCTTCCTCCCCGCCATCGAAGAATTTGACCAGCCCCGGGCGCACTTCGGCGGCGCGACGGCCCAGTACCACCCGTCCCGCAAGCCGGGCGGCCACCCGCTCGACATATTGGCGTGACCCGCCATCGACCGTGCGCCATTGCTGCGCATCATCCAGGCCCGTCATCAGGTCGTGATTGATGAAGAAATTGATGAAGTTCTTGGCCGGGAAATCGAAAACCTCGGTCAACTTGGTCGACCAGATCGCGCCTCCCATAGGGATCAGGAACCGGTCGCGGAACCAGGGGCCATAGTCGTTCTGGTCGATCCACTGGCCCAGCGTCAGCCCCTCCAACTCGCCCCGCTCCAGCTGGCCTGGGGCGGTTTTCATGAATCGGAGCACCTGGCGCAGCATAGTGATGTGCCGTGGGTCCAGCGCCCGATAGCGCTGGGCAAACAGCTTATCCAGGCTGTCGCAGGCATATTCGAACCCACCATCGTTCATTGAGAAGCCAAAGGACATGTCCGACCATTTCGTCGGCACGTCCAGCTCCTCGAATAGCGAGGTCAGGTTCGGATAGTTGTGGTAGTTGTAGACGATGAAGCCCGTATCGACCGGGACTTCGAGGTCTCCGAACGTGGCATCCACCGTGTTCGCGTGCCCACCCAGCCGGTCGGCGGCCTCGTAAAGCGTCACATCATGGGTCTCGCTCAGTGCCAGAGCGCAGCCCATGCCGGAGATCCCGGCGCCGATCACAGCAATCTTCATCAAGCAGCATCCCTGTTGGAGTAAGCGGCCAAAGCGCGCTCCCGCCCCGCTGACAGCGAGACGACGGGCTCCGGGTAGGTCTGAGTCGGCGAGAGGCCCCAGCTCTGCGGCACGGCGTCGAAGAAACTCAGCGCATCAGCATGACGGTTGCTCTTGCCCTCGGCGATCCAGCGATCGCGGTAGAGGCGTTTGGGGTCGAACTTCTCAGCCTGCGTGTCCGGGTTGAAGACCCGGAAATAGGGTGCTGCGTCGGGCCCTGCGCCCGAGATCCACTGCCAACCCATCGCGTTCGAAGCCACATCCCAGTCGATCAGGCAATCGCGGAACCAAGCCTCACCAATGCGCCAATCGGTCATCAGATGCTTGGTGAGCAGGCTGCCAACCAGCATCCGGCAGCGGTTGTGCATGGTGCCGGTGACATAAAGCTCGCGCATCGCGGCATCGATGATCTCGATCCCGGTCATGCCGCGCCGCCAGTGCTCGGCGCCTGGACTGTCGCCTTGCCAGGGGAAGTGATCCCATTCTGGCTTGAAGTTCTGCGCCTCGAGATCCGGGCAGTGATAGAGGAGGTGGTAGGCGAATTCCCGCCACACAATTTCCTTCAAGAAGGTCTCAGCCCCAGCTGGCGCGCCCCGTTCCTCCATTGCCTGGCGGCCTGCGTGCCATACCTGCCGCGGAGAAATCTCACCATAGGCTAGGTTTTCCGACAGGCGAGAGGTGCCGCTGACTCCCATCAGGTCGCGATCCGTCTGATACCGATCAATCGCCGCGACAATAAAATTGCCCAGGCGGTTACGCGCGGCATCCTCGCCAATAACAGCATGTTGGCGAACCACCGCGGCCCCGCGCCGCATTCCTGCGCCCAGCGCCCAATCTGCGAGGGTATCGCTGGCAGGCCATATATCGGGCGGCGCCAAATCGCCCGGGGTGGGCAGAGGTTCCGCCACATCCCGGCCCCGTACCGCGTTCCAGAAGGGCGTGTAGACCTTGTAGAACCCGCCGGTCTTGGTCTCGACCGTCCAGGGTTCAAACAGGAGGGTCGTATTCACGCTGACCGCCTCGACCCCGTCGGACTTCAGGGCAGCCTTGAGCTCGGTGTCTCGAGCGATTTGGCGGTTGTCATAGGCCCGGCTCCAGATCACCCGGCGCGCGCCGGTCTCTGCCACAAGCGCCTGCAGCGTCTCAAGCGCCTCACCCTGGCGCAGGATTAGGCGGGAGCCACGGCTTTCCAGCGCCCGCGCGATCGTCGCCAAAGCCTCCCCCATGCGCCAAGCGGGCGCTGTGCCTGTCATCTGATCGAATAGTGGGTCACGAATGAACACCGGGATGACGGGGCCAGAACCATCCAGCGCCGCATTCCAGCCCGCATGATCAGCCAGACGCAGATCGCGGCGAAGCCAGAGCAAGGTTGGTGCGTGAATACTGTCTGGCATCTCTCTCGGCTGTCTCGGTTTTATTCCTGAATACGCGATCCAGCCCCGTCCGGATCATCGCAGGCAGATATTCGGAGCATCAGACGGGTCAAGCCTTGCTTCGCAACCGATTGGCGCTAAGGCGCAACTCAGAGGTCTTTTGCAGGCGTTTCAGTGGCTTGCGGCAACCCTTGAGGTCCGCTCGGGCGTGTAAGGATGAAGATGGTGACGCAAGCCAGGATCGGGACTTGTACGATCAGCACCCAATCCGGAACGCCGATCATCACGGGCAGAGCGATGCTTCCCGCAATCGCCACCATCGCCATCACTTTGGCCCGCGGTCGGATCGCGCGGTGCGCTTGCCAGTCCCGGATTGGCGGGCCAAAGCGGGGATGGGTCAACAGCCAGTGATGGAACCGATCGGAGCCGCGCGCGAAACAGAAGGCTGCGAGCAGCAAGAAGGGCACAGTTGGCAAAAGCGGCAGAAAAGCCCCGATCGCGCCCAAGCCGACCGCGCCCCAACCAAAGACTGTCCAGATCACGCGCATGCGGCAAAGATAGGATGCACGCAGCTCTTTCCGAGAGGTGCTGATACCAGAATGTGCTGGGTGTTACTCTGAAAGCGGATCGTCCGAGGCGTTCAACGGTTGATCAAGACAGATCGCTCGCTTGTTTATTCCGCTTGCAGTTACGGTCCTCGAGAAGAAGCTCTAGCGGATCGCTTTCGCCGCGAAATCCAGCTCGGCGGTAGAAGGAGTAGCTGCATTCGCTTGGCCACACGATCAGCAGCTCCAAGTCGGTGGCGATCGCCCAATCAATCGCATGCTTGAGGAGTTCCGATCCCAACCCGCGCCGCCTCAGGCTTTCGCGGACGAACATGTTGGTCAGATACCCCCAAGCGGCGGTATCGGCCTGTGGCGAGAGTTCTTTGCGGACAATGCGAATGGTCAATGCTCCTGCGAGCAAGGGCGCATCGTCAATCACCCAATGCTGGGTATCGCCGAGCGCGTCCGACGAACGGAGTTGTTCTTCGTAGTCCTGGGCGAAACGGTCCCGTGCGCCGTCGGAGAGGATCGGTTCGTCTTCTGCCTTCAGCAACCAACGCAACTCGGCCAGCTGGTGATAGTCGCGTGCTGTGTGAGCTCTGATCTGCATGGGCAAGAGTACCCGGCGCGGTGCAAAGAAGCCAGCTTGGACAAATGCTCTAGGCGGTGATCTCGGCGAGCAGATGGTTCAGCACTAGGCGTCCCTCTGGCGCGGCTTTCAGGATATCGCCGTTTTGCTCCAAAAGCTTCTGGTCGAGCAGGCGTGCGAGCCGGGGTTGGTCGATCTCCCCGCCCGCCCGGTGAAACCGCTGCAGATCCGCCCCTTCGCCAAGGCGCATGGCCATCAACAGGTATTCGGACGCGATGTCATTAGCCGAGACCGGCTCTTGCGTGGAGACCCCATGGCCCCGCGCCTGAACTGATGCCAGCCAGGCGGTGGGATCTCGAATTGCCTCGGTCGCCATCCGCTGCCCGTTGACATCGATGCGACCATGGGCACCGGGTCCAGCCCCTGCCCATTCGCCGGAGCGCCAATAGATCAGGTTATGCCGGCTTTCAGCGCCTGGCCGCGCGTGGTTCGAGATCTCATAAGCTGGCATCCCGGCGGCCTCGGTCATCGCTTGCGTCAGCTCGTACATATCCGCCGCGGTATCGCTGCTGGGAGTGATCAGTCGTCCGATCTCGTGGAGATCGAAGAACCGCGTGCCCTCCTCGATGGTCAGTTGGTAGAGGGAGAGGTGGTCGATTGCCATCTCCAGCGCTTCACCCAGCTCCGCTTCCCAATCCGCCATGGTCTGACCCGAACGCGCATAGATCAGGTCAAAGCTGACCCGTTCAAAAGCAGACCGGGCGATGTCGAAGGCTGCGCGTGCCTCCGCCGCCGAATGCATCCGACCAAGCGCTTTGAGATCCGCATCGTCTAACGCCTGGACGCCCATCGAGATGCGGTTGACCCCGGCTCTGGCATAGGCGCGGAACTTCGCCGCCTCGACGGAAGTCGGGTTTGCCTCCAGCGTCACCTCGGGCGCGGGCGCATAGGACCAAAGGGCACCTATAGCATCGAGGATCGCGCCCACGGTCTGGGGCGGCATTAAGCTGGGTGTGCCGCCGCCAAAAAACACCGTCTCGACCCGGCGCTGCCCGGTTAAACTGCGCAGATGGGTGAGTTCTGCGATCAAAGCGGAGCGCCAAGCCTGATCGTCAACCGCCCGGCTCACATGGCTGTTGAAGTCGCAATAGGGGCATTTGGCCAGGCAGAATGGCCAATGGACATAGACGCCGAAACCCGCCCCCAACATCAGCCGCGATAGGCCGTCGCCTCGATCTCGATCTTCATCTCGGGCGCGATCAGATCAGATACGACGGTTGTATTCGCGGGCCGTACATTGCCGAGATACTCGCGCACGACTTCGGCTGAGGCTTCCCAATGAGCTGGATCCGTCACGGTGCATTGAACCCGCACGATGTCGGCTAGAGAGAAGTCAGCTTCCTCAAGCGCTTTCTTGATCGTCTCGAAGATATTCCGGGTCTGCTCGGCTGGGTCCTCGGGCATCGACATAGTCGCGTAGTCGAACCCGGTCGTGCCTGCGCAAAAACACCACTCGCCTTGGACCACGGCGCGGGAATAGGCGAACTTCTCTTCGAAGGGCGAGCCGGTCGAGATGAGTTTGCGCAAGGGAGCCTCCTTTGGATTGACGCGCGGGATGTGCCATCCCAGGGCGGTGAAGGCAAGTCAGGGCGTGCGGAAGCAGGCCTCGACCAGCATATCGAAAGCACGGGCGCGATGGCTCATGACCCGTTTCTGATCGATCCGCATTTCTCCGAATGTTTGAGTGGCGCCCTCGGGCTGGAAGATCGGGTCATAGCCGAACCCGTCCAAGCCGCGTGGGGGCCAAACGATCTGGCCTTCGGTTTGCCCGAGGAAGATTTCCTCGTGCCCATCGGGCCAGGCAAGCGAGAGGCAGGCGTTGAACCGGGCTCTGTAGGGTGGCTCGGCATTGGTGCCTTGGATCTCGGTCCAGGCCCGCGTCATGGCCATCTGGAAATCGCGTCCTGTCGGGGTCTCGGCCCAATCTGCCGTGTAGACACCGGGCTGGCCGCCAAGCGCGTCGATCTCGAGCCCGCTATCATCGGCGAGCGCTGGAAGCCCGGAGGATTGCGCGGCCGAATGTGACTTGATCCCGGCATTTCCTGCGAATGTTGTCTCGGTCTCTGCCGGTTCCGCGAGGCCAAGCTCTGCCGCCGAGATGATTTCTGTCCCGAAGGGTGCGAGGAGGGCGCGGATCTCGCGGAGTTTGCCCGGGTTGTGGGTCGCGACGACCAGTTTAGACCCGGTGAAAAGGCGGGGCATTTCGGGCTCCTCCGCGTAGATCCTGATCAGCCGCGGATCGCTGTTTTTTGAACTTCGGTCAGATCGGCGCAGCCTTTTTGGGCCAGTCGGAGCATATGCAAGAACTCTTCTTCCGAGAAAACGGCGCCTTCGGCAGAGCCTTGAAGTTCTACCAAGCCACCGCGCCCCGTGATGACAAAATTGGCGTCGGTGCCGGCCTCGGAATCCTCAGCATAGTCGAGATCGAGCACGACTTGGCCGTTATGGATGCCGCAGGAGATGGCAGCGATATGCTCGGTGATTGGATTCTCGAGGCAATCGCCTTTTTCAACTAAGGTTTGTGCCGCGAGCCAGAGCGCAACCCAGCCGCCGGTGATCGATGCGGTACGGGTACCGCCATCGGCCTGGAGAACATCGCAATCGACCTGGATCTGGCGCTCGCCCAGGATCACCCGGTCGGTTCCAGCGCGCAGTGACCGGCCGATCAGGCGCTGGATCTCCTGGGTGCGTCCGGACTGGCCGGCCTTTGCCTCTCGCCTATTACGGGTGTTGGTTGCACGTGGGAGCATACCGTACTCGGCCGTTACCCAGCCGAGCCCGCCATTGCGCAGAAAGGGGGGGACTTTCTCGTCGACGGAGGCTGTGCAGAGGACAACGGTTTCGCCGGAGCGGATCAGCACTGAGCCTTCGGCGTGTTTGGTGTAGCCTGTCTCGATCGTGACGGGGCGGAGTTCGTCGGGCTGACGGCCGGAGGGGCGCATGTGGATTTCCTTCTTTGATCTTCCCTCGGGGCCATACAGGAGCCCGGCCCGCGCTGCCACAGGGAAATGCGAGACGCCTCAGCTTTCAGCCCCGCCGCCCGCCCCCACCCACCCCCCGGCGTGCAGCGGCGCTGAAAGCTGAGGCGTGGAGTGATTGACGCGAATTCGGCAATTGCCTAAGCGGGGGCCAAGATAGCTTGGAGCATGGCATGGCCGAGGCGACCCCGAGCCTTTCAGACCTGAATGACCGCAGCCGGGCGATCTTTCGCCAATTGGTTGAGACTTACTTGGAAACCGGTGAGCCGGTTGGCTCGCGGACGTTGAGCCGCGTGTTGGAGCAGGACCTCTCAGCGGCCACTATTCGCAATGTCATGCAGGATCTAGAGATCTTGGGTTTGCTCGACAGCCCCCATGTCTCGGCGGGTCGGATACCGACGCAGATGGGACTGCGGCTCTTCATCGACGGTGTGTTAGAGATCGGCGATATCGACGCGGATGAGCGGGCGGCCATCGAACGCTCGCTCAGCCCTGAGGACAGCTCGCTCGGCGATGTCTTGAACCAAGCAGGTGCGATGCTCTCGGGCCTGTCGAGTTGTGCCAGCCTGGTTTTTGCGCCGAAGCAGAATGCGCCGGTGCGGCATCTGGAGTTTCTGCCAATCTCGGGCCATCAGGTTCTGGCCATCCTGGTCACGGAAGATGGCCATGTGGAGAACCGGATCTTCCCCGCCCCGCCCGGCCTCACACCATCTGCGATGCAGGAGGCGGCGAATTTTCTCAACGCTCAACTGCGGGGCCGCACAATCGAGGCCGCGAGCGCCCTGATTACTCAACAGATCGCGGCGCGCAGGAACGAGCTTGATACTTTGGCTGCGACTTTGGTGGAGCGTGGCATCGCGATCTGGGATGAGGCTGCGGGAGATGGGGCGGAGCGTCTGATCGTCCGCGGTCGGGCCAATCTTTTGGACGAGACCCAGGACACTCTGGATCTGGAGCGCATGCGCCAGCTGTTTGACGATCTTGAAAAGAAGCGCGATTTGGCCCATTTGCTCGATTTAGCCGAGACGGGGCAAGGCGTACGTGTCTTCATCGGATCGGAGAATAAACTTTTCTCGTTGAGTGGCTCCTCGTTAGTGATCTCGCCTTATAAGGATCAAAACTCGCGGACGATCGGAGCCATCGGTGTCATCGGGCCAACGCGGCTGAACTATGGTCGGATCGTGCCCATTGTTGATTATACAGCCCGGCTTGTGGGGCAGGTCGTCTCTGCCCGGGGCAATCAGTAAGAGAAAAACAAGAGGTCGCTCATGTCGAACGAGACCGCTAAAGAACCTGCCGCAGAGCTCAATCCAGAAGTCGAGCCGGAGAGCAAGCCGAAGAATGAGGATATGTCGGTCGAGGATCTGGTTCCAGGGCTCGAAGATGCAATCCTGCAGGAGCAGTCCTTTGAGGACCGCTTGGCGGCGGCAACTGCGGAACTGTCGGCGGAGCGTGATGAGTACAAGGACCGGATGATGCGCGCCTTGGCCGAGGCAGAGAACGTGCGCCGCCGGGCGGAGCGGGATCAACGCGATGCGCAGCTTTATGGCGGCACTCGGCTCGCGCGGGATCTGCTGACCGTCTATGATAATCTCTCTCGCGCATTGGATGCCGCTGATGATGGATTGCGTGAGACCCATAGCGGGTTCTTGGAAGGGGTTGAACTGACTCAGAGGGAGTTGGTGAATGCCTTTGGCAAGCACAAGATCCAGGCGGTCATGCCGGAGGCTGGCGACAAGTTCGATCCGAACCGGCATCAGGCGATGTTTGAGGCTGCGATCCCAGGTGCTGAGACGGGCTCGATCATCGAGGTGATGCAGGCGGGCTTTGTGATCGGAGAGCGGCTCTTGCGGCCGGCCTTGGTTGGGATTGCAAAGGCCGCGCCGGAACCAGCGCAACCCGAAGAGCCGACCCCAGGTCCCGACGAAGAACCCGCCAAAGAAGCCTGATCTCGCGAATCGCGCGACATGCTACCCTCCCCGCAACCAGAACTGGGAGGACATGATGGCAACGCAGCAAGGTGACATCCATTGGTCGGAACTGATGACCCGCGACCCGGCGGGCGCGCGCGCCTATTTCGAAGAGATCGTTGGATGGAGTGTCGAGGAAGTTCCGATGGGCGACGGGGAACCGCCCTATATGGTCTGCTCGGCCAATGGCAAACCGGTTGCGGGGATCATGGATATCAACGCCCCTGACTTCGACGGCATATCTCCCCATTGGGACACGTATATCCATGTCGACGATGTAGATGCCGCTTGTGCCAAAACCCTGGAGATCGGTGGTCAAGTCATCCGGCAACCGTTCGATGTGGAGATGGCGGGGCGGATTGCGATCGTGGCGGATCCGACGGGGAGTGTGGTTGGCCTGATCTCACCCAATAATGGATGAACCCAGGACGGGCCTCCGCTCGATGGCGGTCTTGCCGTGCTCCAACGTTGCGGCCAGCGTCGCGTTCTACCGTGATCAGCTTGGCTTTCGCGTCGATGGACAATGGCCAGATGGGTCGGATCCCGATTTTGCCATTGTTGGCTTTGGGACCGTGACGATTGCCTTGGATGGTCATGGGGGAGGGGTTGGCACGCGGCAAGGATGGGTCGTCTATGTCTATCTCGCCGATATCGATAGCTATGCCGCCCAACTCTGCGCAAACGGCGTCACGATCGAGCGCGCGCCGGAGGATGCTTTTTACGGCTGCCGCGATATGGATGTCCGCGATCCCGATGGGAACCTGATTGCATTTGGACAGGATCTCATGCCGGGTCCGATGGGGCCTGGGCTTTAGAGGAACAAACCCAACACCGCACCGATTGCCGTGGCGGCCAAAACCACATGGCCCGCATCGATCCACCAAAGTGTTCTTGGGCGGGCGGCGAAGGCGTAGTTGGTCAGGATCCAAGGCGCGATCATGAAAAGCCCGACACCAAGACCCGAGACCAGGCCCTCGACGATCCCGCTAATGCCGGAGCTGACTAAGATGTGGCGCATCATCGCCGCGGTGAGGAGGCTCGCAAGAAAGGCGATAATGAAGGGCAGTGGAGACTTATCCGCCTTGATCTCTTCCTCCGTACGCCCTGTTGCTTCGAGCCAGCGTGCACCGTTGACCATGTACCAAATAGAGCCGCTCGCAAAACCTGCGATCGCGGCGAGTAAGATGCCAAGATAGTCCATCATAACCCCTCCGTTTCGCCGTTAGCTTACCGGATTACGGCCGGGTCGACCACGCGCAGCGTCAGATTGATGCGCCCGCGCCCCGTGATCGGGTTTGGCAGTTCATCGGCCAAGATCCGGTCGATCCCGTGATAGGCGAGGCGGGCCGCACCGCCCATCACCACGATATCGCCGGAATGGAGGATCGTGCTTTGGGTCTTGCCGCCACGCTCGGCCCCTCCCATCCGGAACCGTGCCGGGTCACCGAGTGAGATCGACACGACGGGGGCCGCGAACTCCCCCTCGTCTTTGTCCTGGTGAAGCCCCATCCGCGCCGTTGCGTCATACCAATTGAGGAGACAGCAATCTGGATCCCGATCCCAGATATCCAAGCTCTGCCATATCGCAAGGATCAAATCTGGGATCGCGGGCCAAGTTTGCCCAGTTTCAGGGTGATGCGCGCGGTATTGATACTTGCCGCGCGAGATAACCCAACCCGCCCGTCCCGCCGAAGTCATCCGTACCGACATCGGCTTGCCCCAGCCGGTGACTGGTCGCAGGAGGGGGGCGCTGCGGATGATCTCCCGGCAAACCTCCGCGACCTCTAACTGCTTCTCCGTTGAGAGCAGGCCGCGATGGATCTGGAAACCGGTGATCTGTTCTGTCTGCATTGGGCTCAGCGCTTGATTGAATCGGCTCGCGGGCCACGCTACCAGACTTCTTGGCCATCTGGAGAGGGAGGAGCGACATGGTCCAGCGCGTAGCGGCAACCTTGACGTTTATCGCCGGTTTGGCGGGATGCGCGGTTGGCAATCAGTATGATTACAGATCCGCCTCGCTCCAAACCACGCCTGCGAACGGGTCCCTGGCGATCGGGGTCATTGACGCCCGCGCCTACGTGCTAAGCGGCGATAAATCCCCGCGGTTTGTAGGCTTCCAGCAGGATGGCTATGGCAATTCGTTTGTCATCACGACTCAGAGCGGAGCGCCCCTTGCAACCGATCTCGCGGAGGTGCTGGAGATGGCCTTTGCAAGCGGAACCGCTGCGGTTACGTCAGCCCCGCTTGCTCCCGGAACACGCGCCAGTTCGGCGGTGGAGGTTTTGGGGGCCCTGAAGACCGACCGTCTGCTCTTGGTAGAGTTGCGGGAATGGAAGACCGATGCCCTGGCGGATATCAAAATCGACTGGAACCTAACCGCAGAGGTCTATGACCGATCGGGCCGGTTGCTGGCCAGCGAGAACAGCCAAGGGTTCGAAGGCACAGGCACGCTCGGCGGGGTCTTGGAGGAGCAGAAAGCCCAGCTGGCGGTGGCAGAGGCGGGCAAAAGGCTGACAGAGCTGCTTTCCCGGCCCGCGATTGCAGCTGCGTTGCAGTAGATGTGGCGCCTTTGCCTTGTGCTCTTCCTGACCCTTATCTGCCCTTGGGCAGAAGCAAAGGACAAGCTGCTGTTCATAGGAAACTCTTATACAGCCCAATGGGGCATTGCACGGCAGGTGGAGGCGCTTCTGGGCGCGACAATCACTGAAGCGATTGATATCTCACGCTTTAACGTGACGCTGGACTGGCATCTGCGCGAAGGCGAGGCGCTCGCTTGGATCGGTCGAGGCGATTGGGCCGTTGTGATCTTGCAAGACTACTCCGATACAGCTCTCCGTCCGGAAAAGGCAGCTATCTCTCGGTTTGCAATCGATCGGCTGGCTGAAGCAGCCCGGGCAGAGGGCGCTGAAATCGTTTTCTTTGCGCATTGGACGCCGGCGGGGACTCCAAAGGAAGAAGAAGAACTCCACCGCGCCCAGATCCAGGCGTATTACAAGGCTGCGGCGAGGCGCCATCAGGGGCGTGTCGCACCTGTTGGTCTGGCTTGGGCGAAAGCCGATACGCTTCTCCTTCGCCACCCGGATCAGCACCACGCGAACGCTTTGGGCGCGTCACTCGCCGCGATCACACTCGCCATGGCGCTTGCACCCCTGCTCGAGGCCCCTCTTGAGCCACCAGCGGTGCCGCCCGATGCGATTCCAGCCAGTCAATTCGAGGCAATGTGGCAAGCAGCCCAAGAGGCTGTTTTTGAAACCCAATGAGTCTCTGTGGAAAATCAGGCAACACTGCTTTGAATTTGCTCTATCTGCAGGTTGCAGCAAGGAAAGCCGCTCATTATATAGCCCGCCAATCATCGCAACTGGGATGGGTTCTGGACGCCGCGAACGGGTCCGAAACCCCTGATCGCCGAAGAAGGAGCAGATATGCCTAAAGTTATTGGGATTGACCTCGGAACCACGAACTCCTGCGTCGCCATTATGGACGGATCCACACCGAAAGTGGTCGAGAACGCCGAGGGCGCCCGCACGACACCGTC
>JBCDAS010000009.1:0-29767 GCA_039185235.1 Pseudomonadota bacterium | reverse complement strand
TGTGCAGTGCGAAATCAAGTCGGGACCGCTAAAAAATTGCGCATAGCAATCGTTGAGGTGAATTTTTAATCAGGTATTTCGGAAATTTTTGCCTACAGGCTCATAAATCAGGCGATCGAAGAAGATATCGGGCCCTAGATGCATCTCGCCTGTGAAGGATGCGACCGGTGTGCGTGATTCGAGCGCACCTTCCACTTTGTCCGAAGCACCGGGTAAATCGGCGCCGATCGGGCCCAGGCAATTGCGATAGAGATCGGAGCGGAAGCTGGCGCGGCCGTTCGCCAGAGCTTCCTCGCGGTCAAGGCCTGCGCGGTTCGCCCAACGCTCGGCAATCCACTCCGCTTGGCTTCGCCAGGGGAAAGTTGCGGCGCCGGTGAAGAACTCGAGAAAGCGCGGGACAAGCTGCTCCGATCCATCCGCGGAGACGCGGAGACGACCGGTCAAAGCGCGGTCGATCACCTCGGGCGAGACATCGACATAGTCGGGCCGGGCGAGAAGCTCGGAGATCATCATGCGGTTCGCCGGGTCGCTCAGCCACCGCCCGGCGCGCCAGATGGCTCGCATGAGGCTGGTGAGTGTTTCGGGGCTTTCTTCGGCCCAGTCGTGGCGGACGGCGAGGACTTTCTCGGGTGCGAATTGCCAGATTGCGCAGCCGGGCAGGACCAGATCGGCCACGCCTTGTTCGACCGCGATGCTGCCCCAGGGCTCGCCCACGCAAAACGCGTCGATCTCGCCGCTGGAGATCGCATCGGCCATCTGAGGCGGGGGGACCGTGCGCACATCCAGATCGGCGGGCGCCTGCAATCCCAAGGCGCCAAGCCAGTAGTAGAGCAGTTCCGCATGCATCGAGAATGGGAAGGGCACCCCGACCCTGAGCCGCCCATCAATGGCCGAGATCAGCGCCCGGCCAACCGCGGTGGCCGAGAGGAAATCCGGGGCGGAGCCGACCCGGCGCATCCGCTCCGAGAGCTCTCGCGAGACCCCAATCACATTGCCATTCACCGAAAGAACCGAGAGCACGTCGATCCGCGTCGGCACCCCGCCAAGTCCCATGGACATCGCGACCGGCATGGGCGCCAGCATATGGGCCGCGTCGATCTGGCCAAAAGTTAGCTGATCCCGGATCGCCGACCAGGAGGGTTGGCGCTGGAGACGCAGGTCCAGAAGCTCCTCCTCGGCAAAGCCCATCTCGCGCGCAGCGACCAAGGGGGCGCAGTCGACCAAGGGTATGAACCCGCAATTGAGAACCGCCCGGCTCATCTGAGCAAATCCGCTGCGGTCACCAGCGCGCTCGCGACTTCAACCACCTTACGTCCTTGATCCATTGCGGTTTTTCGCAACAGGGCATAGGCCTCATCCTCTGACAAACCACGGGCCTGCATCAGCAATCCTTTGGCCCGGTCGATGGTTTTGCGCTGGGCGAGCGCTTCTTTGGTGGCCTCCAATTCGGTGCGCATCCGACTGAACATATGGAACCGGGCGATCGCGGCATCGAGCACGGGCTTGATGCGATCCTTGCGCAGCCCGTCGACCACATAGGCGCTGACGCCGGCCTCGATCGCGGCTTTGGTCACCTTGTCATCGGAGCGGTCGACGAACATCGCCACGGGGCGTTCGAGAGGGCCTGAGGCAAGCGTCAATTCTTCGAGCATATCGCGGCTGGGGCTTGCCAAGTCGATCAAGACCACATCGGGTTTCATCTCGGACAATTGGCGCACCAGGCTGGCGGCATCTCCGACAACGGCGACGTCGAAATCGCCCGCCTCGCGCAGGCCATCGACGATCAGGAGCGCACGTTCCCGATCGGCTTCGACAACCGCAATGCTGAGCCTTGGCGCCATGGAGGCTACACCTGAGCTAAGATTCGGCCTCTATATTGCAGCGCACAATGCTGATCGCGCAAGGCTGAGCAGGTGCAGCAAGGGAGATCTTTTTGGCGAAACCCGGGGAAAGCGCCGGGAGGCAGCCTGGCCAAACCCGCTTTTCGGCCGCCTTCGCTGCTCTCTTTTCGATGGCGCCGGGTCTGCAAGCAGTGAGTGTGACCGCTTTCGAGGACCGCCAGAACGGGCCGAAAACGGCATGCATTTATCCGTAGTTTTTCCGTAGTTCTTTCATAACTCGAAATGTCACGCTGTGAGAGCTGGTTTTTCGCCTGGATACCTTGCCGAACACCGCCAACGCCTCACGGCGGCGCCTCATCCCGCAATGCAGCAAATAGGGTGCCCGGCGGAGATCGTGACGCTAGGATGGCGCGGTCGAATCGCTAGGGAGAAGCTCATGATCCGGAAACTCGCATTGGCGGCTGCTGCCGCGCTGCTCGCCACAACGGCCTGGGCGGCCGATCTGAAGGTGGGCTTTGTCTATGTCGGTCCCATCGGCGACCACGGTTGGACCTATCAGCATGATCAAGGCCGCCTGGCCATCGAGGAAGCCTTTGGCGACCGGGTCGAGACCACATATGTCGAGAGCGTCTCGGAAGGACCGGATGCCGAGCGGGTGATCGCGCAACTGGCGCGGACCGGCCATGGGCTGATCTTCACCACCTCGTTTGGCTTCATGGATCCGACCATCAACATCGCCAAACAATATCCGGATGTGAAATTCGAGCACGCGACAGGTTATCGGCGGGCGGAGAATGTCTCGACCTATTCCGGGCGGTTCTATGAGGGGCGCCATATCATCGGCAAAATCGCAGGCGCGATGACCAAGACCAACAAGATCGGTTATGTCGCCTCGATCCCGATCCCGGAAGTGGTGCGCGGGATAAATGCAGCCACTTTGGCGGCGCGCTCGGTCAACCCGGATGTGGAAGTCCAGGTGATCTGGGTGAATTCTTGGTACGATCCCGGCAAAGAGGCCGATGCAGCCAAGGCCCTGATTGACCAGGGCGCTGATATCCTGATGCAGCACACCGACAGCCCCGCCGCGCTGCAGGTTGCCGAGCAAGCGGGAATTCTGGCTTTTGGTCAGGCTTCCAACATGGAGAAGTTTGCCCCGAAAGCGCAGCTGACCGCGATCGAGGACAATTGGGCGCCCTACTATGTCAAACGCACCCAAGCGGTGCTGGATGGCACCTGGGAGAGCGCGGACAGTTGGGCTGGTCTGGCCGCGGAAGAAGTGGTGATGAGCGCCTATAAGAACATGCCCGCCGAGGTGAAAGCCATGGCCGAGGAAGCGGAAGAAGCGATCAGATCAGGCGCGATCCACGCCTTCACCGGCCCGATCAAAGACCGCGACGGCAAAACGCGGCTGAAGGACGGCCAGACGGCGAGCGATGATGAACTCCTGGGCATGAACTGGTTCGTCGAAGGCGTGAACGGCGATCTGCCGAACTGAGCAGAGCGCCCGATGCTCGCCGGTTTGGGCGAGAGATGATAGGCTCCCCGGTGCATGCGTAACTGGGGGGCCTTTTTCATGCGCGGGTCAATTTTGTGGATCACTCTGGGCTTAGGACTGATCGGCGTTCTCGGCTTTGCCTTTTTGAGGATGCAACCTGAACCGGTCGAGGAGGTCGAAACGGTTGAGGAGGTTGAAGCGCCGCTCGAGGGGATATGGCCCGACCGGGGGGTGCCCTGGACCGGTGATCTAACTGGCATGCTGGAGCGTGGCGAGATTCGGGTGCTGACAAGCTACAGCCTCGGCGGTTACTTCATCGATCGCGGCAAGCAGAAGGGCTTGGTCTATGAGACCATCCAGCATCTGGAGACCTTCGCGAAGAAGACGCTGGGGCAGCCCGCACGCAATCTGCGGTTTGTGATTATTCCTGTGCGCCGGGACCAATTGCTCCCGCTCCTGATCGATGGGCATGGGGATATGGTCGCGGCCAATCTTCGGATCACGCCAGGACGGTTGGAGACGGTCGACTTTGCGACACCCTTCACCAACGCGGATCAGGAGAGCCTGATCCTGGGCCCGGCCTCTCCGCCGATCAGCAGGATCGATGATCTGGCCGGTCACGAGGTCGTGGTGCGGGAGGATGCGAGCTATTTCGAGACGCTGACCGGGCTGAATGCGCGGTTTGTTGAAGAGGGGAAAGCTCCGATCGAGATCAGCCGTGCCGACCCTCGCCTTGCGACCGAGGACCTGATGCAGATGGTCGATGCGGGGCTTTTGCCGATGACCGTGGCCGATGGGTTCCACACAACGCTCTGGACCCAAGTGCTGGAGAACCTGGCGACCGACGAGGCTTTGGTCCTGCATGAGGGCGGTGAGATTGCCCATGCCCTGCGCCAGAACTCGCCTGAGTTGAAGGAGCTCTTGAGCGCATTTGCCGAGACCTTTCAGGTTGGCAAAGAAGTCCCCAATATCCTTCTCAAACGCTATACCGAGGCGGGGGATTGGGTCGCGCATGCGCTGGAGCGCGATCCGTTCCGCAAACTGGACGAGACCAAGGCGCTGTTCCAGAAATACGGCGAGGAGTACGGGTTCGACTGGCTGATGCTCGCCTGTTTTGCGCTGCAGGAATCGGGCTTTGACCAAAAGGCGCGCAATCCCTCGGGTGCGGTCGGGATCATGCAAGTCCTGCCCTCGACCGCTGCCGACAAATCGGTGAATGTAAAGAATATCGAGACGCTGGAGGGCAACATCCATGCGGGCTCGAAATATCTGAGCGTGCTGCGCTCGACCTATTTCGACGACCCGGGCCTGGACCCGTTCGAGCAGATGCTCTTCACCATGGCGGGCTATAATGCCGGGCCGAACCGGATCAACCGATTGCGCAAGGAGGCCGCGAAGAAAGGCCTCGACCCGAACCGTTGGTTCGGCAATGTGGAGCTGGTGGTCGGCGCAAAAGTGGGCCGCGAGCCAGTGAAATACGTGGGCAATATCTACAAATACTACATCGCCTATTTCCGAACGCTCGACCAACTGGAAGACCGCGCCAAAGTCGAGGAGCCAGTGCTGGACTAGCAAGAGGGTGCCGATTGCGCAGCTCTCAGGCAACAATCCGATCGGCGATACCCTGACGCCCGTCAATCTATTGCGGCGTCCCGGAGTGTTACGTTATAACGAAATGGCTAGAGACAGGCTTCCGCGAGCTTGCCCCCAAATCCAGCCTAATCCAATGCAACAAGCTGAACGGATGCTGGATGATCATCGACTTGGCATATTTCGCAGCGACCGTGGCAGTTGGCCAAAACATGGCCTGTCTAACAGCGCAGCCCTAGCCACTTTGTCAAGCTCGTAGCTTGCGCCCGTCAATCGGTGTCCAGACGACAGGCTGTCAGCTTTGCATCGGAACCACGACCAAGAGATACGCTGAAACAGAGCGGTTTCGGCTTTCACATCCATTATACGAGGATGATTGCCATGAAGAAAGTCCCCGTAACCGTCCTGAGCGGCTTCCTCGGTTCCGGCAAAACCACCACCATCAATCACATCATTGAAACCAAGAGAGCGCAAAGAGTTGCGATCATCGTCAACGATATTGCCGAGGTGAATATCGATGGAAAGCAAATTGGCGATAAGATCCTTCAAACCGAAGAGAAACTGGTCGAGCTAGAGAATGGCTGCCTGTGCTGCACGCTACGCGGTGATTTGTTTGACGAGACATGCAAGTTAGCGATGGAGGGGATTTACGACTACCTGATTATTGAGGCGAGCGGTGTCTCTGAACCTTTGCCGATTGCTGCAACTTTCACATTCCCGATGGATGACGGGAAGTCGCTGAAAGACATTGCGCAACTGGACACCATGGTCACGGTGGTCGATGCTGTGAACTTCATCGAGCAGTATCATTCCGACGAGATGGAGATTTGGGAGCGAAAGACCCGTCTGCAAACCCATGATCAGACATCCATCGTCCAGTTGATGATCGATCAGCTGGAATTCGCCAACGTCATCCTCGTCAACAAATCCAATTTGGTCAGCCCAGAGACGCTGGACAAGATCCACCAGATGGTTCGGGCGATCAATGCAGAAGCCAAGATCATCGACACGAACCATGGCAGGGTCGATCTGGCGGAGATCATGAACACGCATTCTTTCGACTTTGAGAAGGCCGAGGAATACCCGACCTGGTTCAAAGAGATGGAGAGAGAGGATAACGGCGCCCATGGCGATGGTCATTCCCATGATCACGACCATGGCAATGGCCTGATCCATAGTCATAGTCATGAGTTTGGTCTGACGGCTTTCGTCTATCGGGCACGGCGACCCTTTAATCCAGAACGGTTCATGGATTTTGTCGAAACCCCGATCGCGGGCCTCATTCGCTCAAAGGGCCTTTTCTGGCTGTGTACGCGCATGGACCAGGTGGGTGACTTTCAGCTGGCTGGCAAGTTGAAAGACTATGGCATGGCTGGAAAGTGGTATTCTACCGTGCCGAAGGAAGACTGGACGCCTGCGATGCGAGAATTCATCGAGTCCGAGTGGGTGGAACCATTTGGTGATCGCCGGCAGGAAATTGTCTTTATTGGCAGTGATGATGAAATTGACCAGAAAGACATCACGCGCAAACTGGATGACTGCCTTGTTACGGAAGCCGAGTTAAAGCAAGACTACAGTAAGTTCCCAGATCCATTCCCGAGATGGTAGCAGTCCATCTAAAAGGGCTTTAGCGGAGCAATGTTCCGCGCAGTCGTTAGACCACAGCACTTAAGACCGTGCACGGTCGTATGTTTTTGCGCGGGTCCAGATGTTGCACCGGGCTGAGTGTGAGTCCCGTTTGTCCGGATTGCACCTTTGTTGTCTTGAGTTGGCTATCCGGCCGGATACGCGGCCAGGGCCAGTGAGAGTTGTTGGGCGAACTTGGCAGATGCGACCGGTAGCGCTCGGCCTTTCATTTGGCCCAACAATAACTGACCGTTGGTGACATCCCGCGCCGACAGAGGTCGGTGCACAATCGCGTCCCCTGGATCCAGCTTCAGACCAATGGGAATTTGAAAGCCGATTGCATCTTCATGCAGGATGTAGTGGCGGATGAACTCGAAGGACTCGGATTCGACTGTTGTGGACAGCGTGCGCCCCCGCCGTGTTGCCGCCAGCTCGAGCAGGTGGCGCACGCCATAGGCGCGGGCTGGGAGGATGAGCTTGCGCTCCAGGCAATCCCGCAAGCGCAGCTCTTCCCTTTGCGCAAGTCTTTTGTCGCCGCGGAACACCGCGTGCACGGGTTGCGCCAAGGCATAGAGCACTTCGAACTCGACCAGATGGATCGGCTCGAAAACCAACGCCAAGTCACTGCTGAAGGACGCCAAATCACGCTCGGCCTGGGAGCGATCGCGCACATTCACTGAAAAGGTCACACCGGGATGCTCGGCGCGATAAATCGCAATTTGCTCTGGCAGGAAATAGGGGAGGAGCGCCTGCGAACAGGCAATCGAGACATGCCCGCGCCGCTCCCCCGACAAGTCCGCCACTTGAGACTGGATCCGCGCCATATCGGTGCGCTGCGACTGGATGTGCTGCATCAAAAGCTCACCTGCGGGGTTCAGGCGCATGCCCCGCGGCAGGCGCTCGAATATCGGCCAGCCGAACTCTTGCTCAAAGGTTTGGATTCGCCGGTTCAAGGCCGAGGCGGTCAAGTTGGTATCCTCGGCCGCTTTGCGGATCGACCCCGCCCGCGCGACGGCTTCGATGAGCTCGAATGTCTTCAAATGCCTCATTTGACTATATTTCTCTCACTGCGCTGAAAAAAACGCAACGGAGTTGTGATTATATAGCATTAGTGGTGTGCGCTGCTTTGCCCCAACTTTCCCCTCAGATGAATGTCGCGCGTGGCGCGCTAACCAAGGGGCACATGATGACGGACGGAACTTCCAGAAGAGACTTTCTGAAAATGGGAGCAGCAGGTGCATCGGTGCTGCCCTTCTTGAAAGCACTGCCGGCAGGCGCCGCTGGGTCCGACACAATCGTTGTTGTGACGGGTCAGACCATCAACTCGCTTGATCTGCACCGATCGGGCACCAGCCGTGCATCCTATCAGGTTGGTGTGAATGCCTATGACCGTTTGCTGTCTTTTGGCACCAAAGAGGCGATTGGGGGTGGGCTGAGCTATGACTACACGGTGATCGAGCCCGAGCTGGCCGAAAGTTGGGAGACCTCTGACGATGGTCTCACGCTCACCTTCAAGCTGAAGTCGGACGCGAAGTTTTGGGATGGGCGCAAGGTGACGGCGGAGGATGTGAAATGGTCCTTTGACCGCGCCGTGTCGGTGGGCGGTTTCCCATCGGTGCAAATGAAAGCGGGCGGATTTGTGCGCCCGGATCAGTTTGTGGCGGTGGATGAAGAGACCTTCATTATCAAACTCGACCGTCCGTCCAAGCTGAGCATCCCCGATCTTGCGGTGCCTGTCCCCTATATTATCAACTCGGTCGAGGCGAAGGCCAATGCGACCGCGGAAGACCCTTGGGCCTTGGAGTATTTGCACAAGACCCCGGCCGGGTCTGGCGCCTTCAAGATTGCGCGTTGGCAGCCGGGGGAACAGCTCGTCTATGAGCGGAATGACGACTGGGTCGGCGGGCCCTTGCCTGCGGTCAAGCGGGTCATCATCCGCGAAGTCCCCAGCCCCGCGACCCGCCGTGCGCTGATCGAACGCGGGGATGTGCAAATGGCGTTTGGCATTCCCGACAAGGACGCGGCGGAGCTGGCTGACAAGATCGACGTCTTCTCAACACCGATTGAGAACTGCATCCATTGCCTCTGCCCGAACTTTGCGTTCGAGCCGTTCCAAGACCCAGATGTGCGCAAGGCCGTCGCTTATGCCGTGCCTTATGAAGACATCTTTCAGGCGGCGGCCTTTGGCCGGGGCTTGCCGCTTTATGGCGCCGAGGATCCGATTGACGACATCGCCTGGCCGCGAAAATCGCCCTATATGACCGACCTCGATAAAGCCAAGGCGCATATGGCCAAGTCCGGTCATGCAGGCGGGTTCGACGTCGCCATGTCGATCAGCGCGGATCTGTCATCTTGGATGGAGCCGACGGCATTGTTGGTGCAAGAGGCTCTCGGCAAGATCGGCATCAATGTCACCATCGAGAAGATCCCCGGGGCGAACTGGCGAACCGCGGTCCTGGTCGAAAAGCGCCTGGATCTGCATCTGGAGAACTTCGGCGGCTGGTTGAACACTCCAGATTACTACTTCTTCTGGGCCTACAAGGACGGGCATCTCTTTAACTCGTCGAACTACCGCAACGAAGAGATCGAGGAGTTGGTTGATACTTCGCTGCATATCGCGATGGACGACCCTGAATATGCCCCGAAGATCAAGCGGATGTTCGAGATCGCGTTTGAGGATTTGCCGCGCATCCCGCTCTATCAACCGGCGCTGAATGTCGCGACGAACGGGGCCGAGGGATACGAGTTCTGGTTCCACCGCCAGTTGGATGTGCGTCCGCTAAAGATCAGCTGATCCATGCTGGCCAGCCGCCCCCGCCTGCGCGCGACGCTTTTGCGGATCGTGCAGGCCTTCCCCGTGGTCATCGGTGTCGTGGTCATCAGCTTTGTGCTGACCCGCGCGCTGCCTGGCGATCCTGCGGTCTATTTCGCGGGGGCGGCGGCGGATGAAGCCTCGATCGAGCAAGTCCGCGCCGCCATGGGTTTGGACAAGCCGATGCTCCAGCAGTTCGTGGCCTATGTTGGGGATCTGCTGCGCGGTGATTTGGGGCAGTCTTTGTCCACGGGCCGGCCTGTTGCTGTCGATCTGGCGAACCGTTTGCCGGCTTCGTTGGAGCTGACGCTGACGGCGTTGCTGTTGGCCATCCTGATCGCCGTGCCCTTGGGTGTTCTGGCGGCGACGCGACCGGGGTCTTGGGTCGATCATTTGTGCCGGGTTGTGGTGACGGCAGGGGTGTCCTTGCCGACCTTCTTCACCGGCATTCTGCTGATCTACATCCTCTACTATCTGCTTGGCCTCGCGCCGTCGCCCTTGGGGCGGTTGGATTTCATCTATCTCTCGCCGGAACATATCACGGGGTTCTACCTAATCGATGCGGCGCTGGTGGGCGATTGGGAAACCTGGTGGGGGGCTGCCAAGCAATTGATGCTTCCTGCGGCGACGATGGCGCTTTTCACGCTCGCCCCGATTGCCCGTATGACCCGGGCTGCGATGCTCACAGCGCTCTCCGCTGATTTCATCCGCACGGCCAAGGCTGCGGGCCTGTCGAACCGGATGGTTCTTTACTCCTACGCGTTTCGCAATGCGCTGCTTCCGGTGGTGACGACACTGGGCATGGTGTTCTCCTTCGCGCTGGGAGCCAATGTGCTGGTCGAAAAGGTCTTTGCCTGGCCTGGCATCGGGTCCTATGCGGTCGAGGCGCTGGTTGTTTCAGACTATGCGGCCGTGCAGGGCTTTGTTCTGGCCATGGCGTTGCTTTTCGTCGCGCTGAACCTTTGCATCGATCTGCTCTACACGGCGATTGATCCGCGCATCGGGTTTTTGGACCAATGACGGACACACCACTCCCGCAGAGCTCTCAGGGGCGGTTTGACCATGTCTTTTATGTCCTGAAGTCCAACCCGGTCACTCTGATCGCTTTTGCAATGCTGGGTTTCATTCTGTTCTGCGCGATCTTTGGGCCGTCCCTGGTGCCCTACGACCCGTTGGCCACCAATGCCGCCAAGGCGCTTCAACCACCGTCGGCCGCGCATTGGTTCGGGACCGATCAAATCGGGCGCGACGTGTTCTCTCGCGTGATCGTGGCGACGAGGCTGGATCTCACGATCTCGGTGCTCGCCGTCGCGATGTCGTTCGTGGTGGGCTCAATCCTGGGGGCGGCGGCTGGATATTGGGGTGGCTGGCTCGACATCGTGCTGAACCGGATTCTGGACACGATCATGGCGTTTCCTTTGTTCGTGCTGGCCATGGGGATTGTCGCGGCGCTGGGCAATACGGTCGAGAACATCATCTACGCAACCGCCATCATCAACATGCCATTCTATGCACGCCTGGTTCGTGCCGAGGTCAACATCCGCCGCGATGCAGGATTTGCCCGGGCGGCCAAGCTTTCGGGCAATTCGGATCTGCGGGTCCTGGCGATGCATATCTTTCCAAATGCCCTCCCTCCGATGATGGTCCAGGTCTCCCTGAACATGGGCTGGGCAATTTTGAATGCAGCCGGTCTTTCCTTCATTGGTCTCGGCGTGCGCCCACCGACCCCGGAATGGGGGATCATGGTGGCGGAAGGGGCCAACTTCATCGTCTCGGGCGAATGGTGGCTGGCCGTTTTCCCAGGCCTTTGGTTGATGATGGCGGTGTTCACCTTCAATCTGCTGGGCGATGGGTTGCGCGACATTGTCGATCCGAGGAAGCGGACCTGATGCTGAGTATCAAGGATCTGGCCGTGTCCTTCCAGACCCGCCGGGGGGTCGTCGATGCCGTGCGCGGTATCAGCTTTCGTCTGGATAAGGGCGAGATCCTGGGCATTGTCGGGGAAAGCGGCTCGGGCAAATCGGTCACCTCTTATGCGCTCATGCGGATTCTCGATGCCGGTGGGAGGATCGAGCAAGGCGAGGCGGACTATGCGGGCCTCGATCTGCGCCGCGCGACCGAGCGCGAGATGCGCGATATCCGTGGGCGCGAGATCTCGATGATCTTCCAAAACCCTCGGGCCGCGTTGAACCCAATCCGCAAGGTGGGCCATCAGATTGAGGATGTCTTGCGCCAACATGCCAGCGCGACCCGCAGCAATGCCCGTGCCAAGGCCATCGAAGCGTTGAAGGCCGTGCGGATAAAGGATGCGGAGGCGCGCTATGATGCCTATCCGTTCGAGCTCTCTGGCGGTATGTGCCAACGCGTTGTCTGCGCGATCGCGCTTGCCTGCAATCCGCGCGTCCTGATCGCGGATGAGCCAACCACCGGGTTGGACATCACAACGCAAAAGGCAGTGATGGACTTGGTGCGTGACCTGATCCGCGACCGCGATATGAGCAGCATCCTGATCACCCATGACCTGGGATTGGCGGCACAGTATTGCGACAGGATCGTGGTGATGAAGGATGGAGAGATTGTTGAGGAGGGCGATCCCGCCTCGCTCTTTGCCATGCCGCAGCATCCCTATAGCCGCAAGCTGGTCGATGCGACCCCGCGCGTGGGGGAGAGCATCCGAAGCCTGCTGCCGCCGGAAGATCGAGCTCCGATGCTCTCCCATGAGATCGGCGATGCGCCCTTGGTGCAGGTGCGCGATCTGGTCAAGACCTATCAAGGCAAATCGGGCCCGGTTCATGCGGTCAAAGGGATCTCCTTTGATATCAAGCAGGGCCAAAGCGTCGGCCTGGTCGGCGATAGCGGATGCGGCAAGTCAACGACCTCGGAAATCCTGGTGCGTCTTTTGGACCCGACCAGCGGGTCAATCCTGTTCGATGGGCAGGAGATCGGCACACTCCCTGCCAAGGATTTTGCAAGAAACCCGCGCCGGGCGGATATTCAGATGGTTTTTCAAGACGCAACCGACAGTCTGAACCCCCGACATATGGCGCGCCAAACCATCGCCGAGCCGCTGAGACGTTTGGCTCGCATGCGGGGCAGCAAACTGGCGGCGCGGATTGAAGAACTGGCAACCCTGGTGGGTCTGCCACTATCCCTGCTGGAGCGTTTCCCGCACCAGCTTTCCGGCGGTCAGAAAGCGCGTGTCGGCATTGCCCGCGCCATCGCCTTGGAGCCGAAGTTCCTGATCTTGGATGAGCCGACGGCGGCTTTGGATGTCTCGATCCAAGCCGTGGTTCTGAACCTGCTTGTCGATCTGCGGGCAAAGCTGGGGATGACCTATCTCTTCGTCAGCCATGACCTCCATGTCGTGCGCCTGCTATGCGACCATGTGATCGTGATGAAAGACGGCAAGATCCTCGAAGAGGGCGCGGCAGAGCGTGTCATGACGGCGCCGAGGGAGCCCTATACAAAGGCGCTTCTTGCGGCGGCCCCGACACCGCCTGAGCGGCGCCAGGACTTGCAGATGGCCGGAGGTACGTGATGCTGAGCGATCTGCCCTTTACCCTCGATGCGCTGAGGGCGGCCTATGCGGCGGGTACCCGGCCTGAGGCCATTGTCGATGAGGTTTTCGCGCGTCTCGATGCGGTGAATGATCCGGGCATCTTCATTCATTTCTGCGATCGGGAAGACCTCAACGCCCAGGCCAAAGCGCTGGGTCCGTTCGATCCGATGCGACCGCTTTGGGGTATTCCCTTCGCGGTGAAAGACAATATCGATGCCGCTGGGATTCCGACGACTGCGGGCTGCCCTGCCTATGCCTATACGCCCGAGAACGATGCCTTTGTGCTCGCCAAACTGCGTGCTGCCGGAGCGTTGCTGATTGGCAAGACCAACCTGGATCAGTTCGCCACAGGCTTGGTCGGTGTGCGCACACCTTATGGAGCGCCCTTGAACGCAGTTGATCCAGAGATCATTCCGGGTGGGTCATCTGGGGGATCTGGTGTGATCGTTGGCCATGGGATCGTGGCCTTCTCACTGGGCACCGATACGGCTGGCTCTGGGCGTGTGCCTGCCGCGTTGAACAATATCGTCGGATTGAAGCCAAGTTTGGGTGCTCTCTCCGCGACCGGCGTTGTTCCGGCCTGCCGGACATTGGACACGGTATCGATCTTCGCTTTGACGGTGGATGACGCATACGAGGTCTTCGCTGTGGCCCGGGGCTTTGATGCAGAGGATGCCTATTCGAAACCATTGATGCATGAGCCCCTGCGCGCGCCAGCAAAGCCGTTCCGGATTGGCATCCCAGATATGGCGTCCATCGATTTTCTGGGCGACGAGGCGCAGGCCAGTGCCTTCAGCCGCGACGTGGCTCTTTTGCGGGCCGATGGGGCGGAGATCGTCCCGATCGATTTCGAGCCATTGCTCGAGATTGCGCGCATGCTCTATCAGGGTGCTTGGGTTGCCGAGCGCTACACGGTGATCGAGGATCTTCTGACCGAAAGCCCGGATGCCATCCATCCCGTGACCCGCCAGATCATCCAGGTGGCCGAGAACATGTCCGCAGCCGACAGTTTTCGCGGGATCTATCGTCTGGCGGATCTGAAGCGCATTGCAGAACCGATGTTGAACGCTGTCGATCTGCTCTGTGTGCCCAGTATTCCGACTTTTTATACCGTGAATGATCTCGACGCTGATCCGATCACCCCGAACGCGAACCTGGGCATGTATACGAACTTTGTGAACCTCCTGGACATGTGCGGCCTTGCGGTGCCGACCGCTCCGCGCGGCGATGGTCGGCCCGGCAGCGTCACGATCCTGGGCGCGGCTGGCAAGGATGCCGCTGTCGCCGTATTGGCCCGAACCTTTGAGCGTGATTGTGCACGGAAGATGGGGGCGACCGAGCATCCGGTTCCAGCGTTGAAGCCTCTCCAAACCGCGCCGACAGATCACATAGATCTGGCGGTTTGTGGCGCGCATATGGGCGGTCTGCCGCTGAACGGTCAACTGACAGAGCTTGGCGCGACATTTGTCCGCCAAGCCCGCACCGCAGAGGCGTATCGGTTCTATGCGTTGCCCGGTGGTCCGCCCAAACGCCCTGGTTTGGTCCGGCGCGAGGGCTCTGACGCGGCCTCGATTGCGCTTGAGGTTTGGTCGCTGCCCAAGACGGCCTTTGGGTCATTTGTCGAGGGCATTCCAGCCCCTCTTGGAATAGGCTCGATCGAGCTGTCAGATGGATCCTGGGTTAAGGGGTTCCTCTGCGAGGCCAGCGGCACGGTCGGGGCGGTGGATATCTCAACCCTAGGCGACTGGCGCATCTATCTCGCGCAAGAACCCGCGTTGGCTGACTGAGGCGGCCGAATGTCCCGCGCAGAACAGCGATTGGCGGAGCTGGGATTGGAGCTGCCACCGGATTGGACGCCCATGGGCAAGTTCCTGCCCTTCCGGCGCGACGGCTCCACAGTCTACCTCTCGGGCCAAGTCTGTGAGTGGGCGGGCCAAGTCACGCATACCGGCCCCGTCGCAGATACCCCCGATGGGATCGCTAGTGGGCGGGAGGCGGCGAAGGTTTGCGCGTTGAACCTGATCTATCGGTTACGTGATGCCTGCGAAGGCGATCTCGACCGGGTGGATTGCGTGTTGCGGCTGGGCGGGTTCGTGAACTGCGCATCGGGCTTCCCCAGCAGCCCGTTGGTGATCAACGCGGCAACGGACATCTTCATTGCTTTGTTTGGCGAGGAAGGGTGGCATGCGCGGACGGCTGTTGGAGTGTCGGGCCTGCCTGGCAATGCCTCGGTCGAGATCGATGCGATCGTGCGGTTGCACGCCTGATCAAGCAGGCAAGACCGGTAGTGGAAGTTCAGGGGCTTTGGCCTCCAAGAGCTTTGCAATCGCCAACAGAGTTGCATCTTCCTTCGGATGACCGGCGAGCATCACGGATTTTGGCCGTCCGAAGGTATCGAGACCCCAGGGTAAGCAAAGGAGCGGGCCACCAAAGACGGTCCATGGCGTCAACCAATCCTGAAACCCTGTGGTCCCGTCGATCAGCGGAGCGCCATCTGGCACGGGCAATGTGAGAATGGCATCAACCTCTTGCATCGATGCCCAAAAGGCCTCCCGAGCCTTGGCAAGCCGGTCGAGGGCGGCCTGCCTTGCCGTCGCTGAAATGCCCGCGCCTGCCTCAAGCCCCGCCTTGAATTTTGGCTTCAAAAGCTGCGCTGTCTCCTCCGCCAGCAAATGCCCATGTGCTGCGAAAGCCTCGTAATTCATCACGATGCGATGATTGGAAACAACACGGGCGGGATCGATTGGCAACCCAGGCGCCTGGGTCTTGGAAAGGCTGTGCCCGAGGGCTTGAGCGGCTTCGTGAAAGGCGGCCATCGTATTATCGGCGACGTCAGTTGTTGTATCCAGCAGCAATGAGCAAGTGATGCACGCTCCGGCCTCTTTTGCCGGTGAAATGCTGCTCTCTGACCGGATCGCCTGAAACATGCGTTCTGACAGCTCGACGGACCGGGTAATGACCCCAAGAGTGTCGAAACTGGGTGCGAGCGGTGTGACGCCGCGCATGGGCAACGCGCCGTAGGACGGCTTGAAGCCGACCGCGCCGCAATAGGCTGCCGGCCGACAGAGGGAGCCCGCGGTCTGCGTTCCAAGCGCGGCGTCGAGGATGCCTGCCGCAACCGCCGCGCCTGAGCCGCTGCTGGACCCTCCCGGACTGCGGTTCAGGTCATAGGGGTTTCGACAGTCCGTTGGGTCGGTGAAGGCAAACTCGGTCGTTGTGGTCTTGCCAAGAAGTGTCGCGCCCGCCGCACGCAAAGCGGCAACCACGGCTGCGTCTTCTTCGGCCGCAGCGGCTCTTTCGCAGGTTGCGCTGCCATTTCGTGTCGGAATGCCGGCGACGTCGATGATGTCTTTTACGCCGACAGTGACAGTCTGAAGGCTGCCTTCCGGGCTGTCTTGCGTTGCCATGTTTGGCAGATCGGGATCTACGAAAGCATGGATCTTTTGGTCCCAGAGCCGGATCTCTGTGGACGAGCGTCTCTGTCGGGATCGGTGATCAGAGGTCTCCATCCCTAAAACTCCACGCGCCTCTCGCCAGCCATCAGAAACCGAACAGATCCGAGATCCGAACCATCTCGGTTTTGGCCTCGGAGAGAGAAGCACAGAACGAGCTAAACCCGGCCTGCAAGTGAAAACCCGCGGAAGATCCCAATAAGCCGAGAGGCATATGATCGCTCCGATGCTAGCGGTCGTCCATCGGGCCGCCTGTACCCGTTGCCTGCATTGCTTCGGCCTGGTTGTCGCCGACGCGGCGGGCTGCGGCACCTATGGCGGTCACTTCTGGTTCGGTGAGGGGGCGGTCTTGTGGTAGATCGGGGATGCGGACCGTGACCTCGCGATGGGCGAATTTGATGCCCTCGCGGTCGAAGAGCTCGCGGATTTCGGCGTAAACCCGCTTGCGCACCACCCATTGATCGCCCGGTTTGGTCATGAACTTCACTCGGATGATCATCGCCGAGTCGTCCATTTGGATCACGCCCTGGCTTTTCAGCGGTTGGATGAAGTTGTCACCCACCACCGGGTCCTCGAGCAGTTGCTGGCCGAGTTTCTTGATCAGCTTGCGCACCTTCTCGACATCGGTGTCATAGGTCACGCGGAGCGGTAGCTTCATCATCACCCAATCGCGGGAGAAGTTGGTGAGGTATTGGATCTCGCCAAACGGGATCGTGTGGAGCATGCCCAGATGGTGGCGCAGTTGGAAGGAGCGGAGCGAGATCTTCTCCACCGTGCCCTTCACATCTCCCACATCGATATATTCCCCTTTGCGGAACGCGTCATCGACCAGGAAGAAGGCGCCCGAGAGGATGTCACGGACAAGGGTTTGAGAGCCAAAGCCGATGGCGAGGCCAACCACCCCAGCACCGGCGAAGAGAGGCGCGACATTGACGCCGAGCTCGGTTGCGACAACCAGCCCGATGGCGATCAGGATGATGACCAGGATGAAGTTCCTCACCAGGGGCAGGAGCGTCGCCAGCCGGGTCGCGCCTGTCCCGCCGCCTTCGCCATCCAGCGGGGACGCCTCCATTTCCTCCTCGTCGCCGATCTCCTCCTCGATCTTCTTGTCGATCCAGATCCGCACGGCGTGATAGGTGATGTAGCCGATGAAGAGGATGTCGATCAGATCCTCGGCGATGCCCAGGACCGCGTTTTCGGCAAAGACCTGCGAGCCGCCCCAATAATAGAATAGAGCCCAGGCAGCGGCGCCGATCGCAAAGAGCGATGCAACACGGCGGGCAAGGTCTTCGAAGGTCCGCATGCCCCGGCGCCTGCGGACTGGCATGACGGTGACGGGCGCCTCGACCGACATGCCCCCGCCTTCATCGTCGCCATCGCCATCAATATCGACCGCATCCGCCTTCAAATCCGCAGGCTGGGCATCTGGTGCTGCTGTGAGAGCTTGCTCCTCGACCGGATGGCGCGGGGCAAAGATCCGCTCAATGACATAGGCGGTGAAGGCATAGGCGAGCAGCCCGGTCATCAGGACGACATAGGGGATCAGCATCGCCTCTTCGCCGACCGGGATCCCGATGATCATATGGAAGCTGAGCTTGCCCCAGGCGACGATGAAATAGAGCACGGTGACCGGTGCCCAGATCTTGACCGCGATCAGAGTGATCCAGCTCGCCTCCTCTGGCGCGCGCCCCGCCATGATGATCTGGCTGATCTCTCGGCGGCAGAGCCGGATCGCAGTCATCAGGATCAGGATGAGGGCGAGATTGGCGAGGATGATCATCAGGACGCGCGTGTCCTCGCGCATTCCCAACGCCTGCAGCCAGATGGTCAGCGTCGTGCTGATAATGCCGAGCAGACTGATCGTGACCATCCAGCGATAAAGCTTGCGCGCACCGCGATCGCCAATTGCCGGAAGCCTGTAGTTCGACAGGAGCGGGGCCAGCGCCATGCGCCAGATCGTCTCGATCGCCATGAACGCCGCGTAGATCGCAAAAATCGCGATGACCGTCAGCGCTGTTGGGCCGTGCTCTTGATAGAAGAAGAGGCCGATCACGCTGGCCACCGTCACCGCCAGGATCACGCCCAGCATGGTGAAGAGCACGCGGTAGGTCAGAACCGGCAGTTTGTCGCGATACCCTTGCGGATTGGGTTTCTGCAACGAGACAAAAATCGGCCGGGCGATATAGGCCTGATAGAGCCAGGAGAACCCACGCCCGATCATCAGGAGCAGAACGGTGAAGAGCGCCACGCCCAGGAAGTAGGAGGGTTTGCCCGTGAGGCTTGTCTCCTGCAGCGTTGCCCGGATTTCTGGCCAGATCTCGGGGATATCGCCAACCCGATCGATCAGCCGGGTGCGGAACAGCGAAATTGCGTTCTCAGCCTGTCCAAGCATCGGGTCCGAGGTGCTGAGCTGGCCATAATCAGACGCGCTTGGGATGCCGGTGGACTGGAAGGTCTCGCTAGGCTCGATCCTGGGGGCTTGGGTTTGGGGCAGGGACGGCTCGGGCTCGGTGGTGAACAAGCTTTCCAGATTGATGCCCTGGGCACCGGATATGCTCGGCAAGGCGCTCACGGCAAAACACAGCAGCAGCAAGGCGATAAGAGGGCGCATTGGCATCCTGTCTCTTCTGGTTCGGGACGCAACCTATCAGGGGCGGGGCCGGGCTCACAATGAAAACCCAGTGGCTGGATAGGTCAGTTTTCGGGGGATTTGACCGCGTTTCCTGCAATTTTGGGATCTGACACCGGGAATTCAACCCGGCACCTGTGGTCGAGCGGCCACAATCAACTCTTGCCGAGCGGCGCGATATCAGGCAGGTGGTATGAGAGCTCAGGCCCGAATTGGGATCTGCGGGGGACAGGCAAGGCATGGGTGACGCCATTTCCGCACGCACACAATTGCCGGCCGGCCGCGAGATGCGGGTTCTGCTCTATAGCCACGACACCTATGGGCTAGGGCATCTGCGCCGCACGCGCACGATCGCGACGGCGCTGACGGCGGCGGATCCGGATTGCTCGGCGATGATTGTCACCGGTTCGCCGGTCGCGGGACGGTTCGATTTTGCCGATCGGGTTGATTATGTGCGCCTGCCGGGCGTGGTGAAACACGCCGATGGCTCTTACACCTCGTCGAATCTGCGCATGGATATCGATCAGATGGTGAGCCTGCGCGCCTCGATCATCGAGGCGGCAGAGGCTGGGTTCTGCCCCGATGTGATGATCGTGGACAAAGAGCCCTGGGGGTTCCGCCACGAGCTGGCGGGCATGCTGGCAACCGCCAAGGCGCGCGGCACGCGGCTGGTTCTGGGTATCCGCGACGTTCTGGATGACGAAGGCGCGCTGGCGGCTGAATGGGAGCGCAAGAACGCCGTCGAGGCGATCGAAGCGTTCTATGACGAGATCTGGATCTATGGCATCCCGCAGATGTGCGAGCCGCTGCAAGGGCTTGGCCTGTCTCCGAAAGCCTTGGACCGGGTGCGCTACACGGGTTATCTGCATCGGGAGGCGGCGGATTGGCCGGCGGAGCAGGCCGGTGATTTTCCGGACGAGCCCTACATCCTGGTGACCACTGGCGGCGGCGGCGATGGGGAAGATCTCATCGACTGGGTCCTGCGCGCCTATGAGCAAGATCCGGGTCTCACACCCCATGCGATGGTTGTTTATGGACCCTTCATGGCCGCCAGCGAGCGGGCGGGATTTGATGCGCGTATCCAGGCGTTGTCGGGCCGGGTGACCGCACTTGGCTTCCATCCCCGGCTCGAGCGGCTTTTGGCCGATGCGGAAGGGGTCGTCGCAATGGGCGGCTACAACACCTTTTGCGAGATCCTGTCGATGGACAAGCCCTCGATCATTTGCCCGCGCACGAAGCCGCGCCTGGAGCAACTGATCCGGGCGACCGCAGCCGAGGACCTGGGTCTGATCCGCATGCTCCACCCTGAGCGCGACGGCGAGGGGGCCGATGTCATGGCCGCCGCGATCCGGGGCCTCGCGGGCGGGCGCCGCCCTTCGGATGCGCGGATCCCGGACTTGATGGCGGGGCTCTCCACAATCGTCGAGCGGGCCGGGCGCCCGGTTTTGGCCGCCGCTGGCGAGTGAGCATGGAGCCCAAGGCGCAGCCGACCCTTGCCGTGGTGGTGAAGGGGTATCCAAGGCTCTCCGAGACATTTATCGCCCAGGAGCTGTTGGCGCTTCAGGATCGCGGATTTCGCTTCGACATTTGGTCCCTGCGCGCGCCTTATGACGACCGCACCCATCCCATTCATGACAAGATCACAGCGGGACGGCACTATTTGCCGGAGTATCTCCATGAGGCGCCTTTGCGGGTGATCCGCGGCATCTGGCGGGCGATGCGGCTGCCGGGGTTTCGAGCGAGCATGCGGGTCTGGCTCCAGGATCTGCGCCGCGACTTCAACCGCAACCGCATCCGGCGGTTTGGCCAGGCCTGTGTGCTGGCCAGCGAGTTGCCCGAGGATGTTGAGCTTCTCTATGTGCACTTCCTCCATACACCGGCATCGGTCGCGCGCTATGCAGCCGGGATGCGGCGGATGAGGTGGGGTTTCTCGGCCCATGCAAAGGACATCTGGACGATCCCGGACTGGGAGAAGCAGGAGAAGATCGCCGATTGCACCTTTGGCGTCACATGCACCGGAACCGGGGCGGAGGAGCTGCGCCGTTGGCAGCCGGAGAAGATCGATCTGGTCTATCACGGTCTCGATCTGTCGCGCTTTCCAATGCCACCCGAGGCGCGGGATCAGGACCAGGTCTTGCGGATCGTGTCGGTCGGGCGCCTGGTGGAGAAGAAGGGCTATGACACGCTTTTGGAGGCTTTGAGCAAGCTGCCGGACGGGCTTGCATGGGAGTTTGTCCATATCGGCGGCGGTAAGCTCGACAAGGCGGTCAGGTCAGAGGCCGAGCGGCTTGGCCTCTCGGACAAGATCCATTGGTTGGGCAAAAAGGATCAGACTGATGTGATCGCGGAACTGAGAGCGGCCGATCTTTTCGTGCTGCCCTCAAAGATTGCCGGTGATGGCGACCGCGATGGGCTGCCGAACGTGCTGATGGAGGCGGCGAGCCAGAAGCTGCCAATCCTGTCGACCCGTGTCTCGGCCATTCCTGAGTTTGTCCGCGATGGCGTGGATGGCGTACTGGTGCCGCCCGAGGACGCGGGCGCGCTGGCCAGAGCAATCGCCGATCTGGCTACGGACCCGGAGACCCGGGCGCGGATGGCTGAGAGCGCCTATGCGCGCCTGACCGAAGAGTTTGGAATGGATGCGGGGATCGATGTGATTGCCGAACGCCTGCGCGCGGCCGCGCTATGAAGCTCGCCTTCTACGCACCGATGAAGCCGCCGGATCACCCGACGCCATCTGGCGATCGTGAGATCGCACGGCTCACGCTCAGCGCGCTTGATCTTGCGGGCTATGAGGCGATCACGGTCTCGAACTTTCGCTCGCTCGATATGGCCGGTTCGGCGGAGGCGCAGGCGGATCTGATGGCCAAGGCCGGGGTCGAGGCGGAGTGGCTGGTCGAGAGCCTCAGCCCAAGCCCGCCCGAAGCATGGCTGACCTATCACTGCTATTACAAAGCCCCGGATCTGATCGGTCCGGTGGTCGCGGGGGCCTTGCAGATCCCTTATCTGATCACCGAGCCCTCGATCTCGCCCAAACGCAGGCTCGATGCATGGTCGCGTTTCGCCTTCGCCGCGGAGGCGGCGATTGCCCATGCGGATCGTCTGTTCTGGACGACGACCCGGGATCTGCCCGAGCTGCAAAAGGCAGGCCATGGGGAGAAGCTGGTGCATCTGCCTGCTTTCCTCGACCCTGGCCCCGAAGTCCCCGTGCGCGCTGCCCAGAATCCGCTGCGCCTGTTGACCATCGCTATGATGCGCTCGGGCGATAAGATGGAAAGCTACAAGCGGCTTGCCGCGGCGCTTGGCTGTCTGCGGATCGATTGGGAGTTGACTGTGATCGGTGGCGGCGATGGCGAGGCGGCGGTCAGTGCACTCCTCGCCGAGCATCTGGCACAGGTTACTTTCCTTGGCACGTTGAACGACCCTGGGATTATCCGCACCCATTGTGAGCGCCATGACCTCTTGGTCTGGCCCGGGGTGGGGGAGGGTGTGGGGCTGGTCTGGCTCGAGGCCCAAGCCGCGGGCCTGCCGATGATCGCCGAAGATGGACCAGCGGCGCGCAATGCATTGGGGGGTGGCAAGTTGACCCCGCCCGAAGACCCGCAAGCCATGGCTCGGGCGATCGAGGCGGCAGCGCGGGACCGGGAGGCGCTCTCGGCCAAAGCGCGCGCGCATATCGAGGCCCAGCACAGCCTTGCGGCGGCTGCTGTGATCCTGCATCGCGAGATCGAGGCGGTGCTGTGACCCGGATCGCCCTCCTCCGCCACTATCCCACGGATTGGAACCGGGAGCGCCGCTTGCAAGGGCAGATCGATCGTCCCCTGACCGAGGATGCGCGACGAACGCTGGCGACGCTCTGCCTGCCTCAAGACTGGGCGAATGTTCGGATCATCACCAGCGGGCTTAGCCGAACAGTGGAGACGGCGCAGCTGTTGGCGCCAGAGGCCAAGATCGCCGAGGATCCGAGACTGATGGAAGTCGCCTGGGGCGATTGGGAGGGACAGCGGGCCGAGGATCTGTTGGCAGATCCCGGCAGCGGCTTTGTTCCGACGGGCGATATGGGGTGGACCGCCCGCCCGCCCGGAGGCGAGAGCATGGCAGATGCCTGGGCGCGCCTGCAGCCAGCGCTGGCCGAGATCGCGGCAGGTGGCCTGGCGCTCTTGATCATTCACAAGGCGATCATGCGCGTCATCCTGGGGTTTGCCCATAACTGGCAGATCCCCGGCGGTGCGGTCGAGATCAAGCGCGGTCGGCTCTATCCGCTGACCCTGCGCCCGTCGGGCATGCCGACAAGGCCGGAGGCGCCCGTGCGTCTGGTCGCCCGATGAAGATCGCCTTTCTCTCAACCCATCTGACAGGCACCGGCCATTTGGTGCGCACGCTTGCCTTGGCGAGAGCTGGGATCTCGCGCGACCACGAGGTGTTGGTGATCAATGGCGGGCGGGCGCTGGCGCATCTCGATCAGACGGGCCCGAGGATTGAACAACTGCCGCCGCTGACGGTAAGCGCGGATCTCGACTATAAGACCCTGCGGCGACCGGACGGGGCCGTGGCCGATGAGGCCTATCTGAAGGCCCGGATCGCGCAGATGGTTGGCGTTCTGCAGGCGTTTCGACCCGATATCTTGGTGACTGAGACCTATCCTCTCGGCCGGCGCAATCTGGCAACGGAGTATCAGGCAGCCCTCGCGGCAACTCCAGCGATCCGCGTCAGCTCGGTCCGCGACATCCCGGAGCCGAAGCCTAAGCGGTTGGCCGAGACCGAGGCAGTTCTGGCGGACTACACCGCGCTTTTGGTGCATGGCGACGCGGATGTGATCCCGCTCTCGGTCAGTTGGCCGTTTGAGGGCCTGGATCGCAAGATCCACGCGACGGGCTATGTTGCTGAGAGCGATCTGGCGACGCCGATCCCTGGCGGCGTCCTGGTCTCGGTCGGTGGTGGGATCCATGGCAGGCGGCTTTTGCCGATCGCGGCGGAGGCGGCCCGGCTTTCTAGCCAGCCTTGGCGGATCTTGGTTGGAGGCGCGGATGCCGCATCGACTGAGCTGCCCGGGGCTGAGAACCTCACGGTAGAGCCGGTACGCCCGGATTACCGCGCGCTTCTTGCTGGGGCAGAGGTCTCGATCAGCCTCTGCGGCTACAATACCGCGCTGGATCTGGCGGCATGCGAGACCCCGGCGATCCTGGTGCCGATGGCTGAGAAAGGCGAGCAGGAGCAGACCATCCGCGCCCGCCACTTTTCCCGGTTCGAGGGGGTTGTCAGGATGGATCTCGAAACACTGACGCCGGAAGCTCTGGCCGATCAGGTCCATCGCATGGCAGGTCAACGCCGCCCGAAAATACCCCTCGCGACCAATGGCGCCGCCCGATCAATCGAGATCTTGGAGGAGCTATGACCAAGCGGCGGATTCATGATGTCGATGGTTTGAACCAGCGACTGCAAGCGATCACGCGCCGGGCGAAGGTCGATCTGCGCTACCTCCATGACAACCGCACCCGTGCGCATATCGTCGATGCCACAGAAAACATGGGCCGGATCTTGGATGTGGGCGCGGGGATGCGAGACCATCTGGGCGCACTCGGCGACCGGGTCGAGACGCTGGATCTGAACGATTTCGGCGACTATCCGGATATACTGGGCGATGTCTGCTCGCCCTTTCCGCACGAGATGCAGGGCACCTATGACGCGGTGATCGCGCTGGCGATCCTCGAGCATGTCTATGACCCCCCCGCCGCGATCGCCAATTTCCACGGAGCTTTGAAGCCGGGCGGCAAGCTCTTTCTCTATGTGCCCTGGATGTGGCGTTATCACGGGCCGCCCAATCTGATGTTCCAGGACTATCAACGTCTGTCGCGCGACGGCATGGCCTATCTGCTGCGCGATTTCGACGAGGTCACGCTTTATCCGCTGAGGGGCAAATACTCCGCCATCCTGAACATGATGAAGTTCTGGAAGAAAGGCGTCGAGAAGCGCTTTGGTGAGGGTTTGAACCGGCTTGTCGATGCACGGGCTAGCGATTGGCGCAACACGATCCAGGCGAGCGGGTTTTTCGCTGAAGCGACGAAGCCGCGCGATGACTAAAGCGAATCGCCCGGGTCATTTTGAAGGGGGTCTCGCATTGGTTTTTTCTACGAACTTTGCTGCTGCGTGCATGGGGTGCTGTGGCTCTGCTCTAAGTTGCAGATCTGATGAGTATTTATGCATTAAAGCATTGTAAATAGGACCACCTCCGCATCATCATTGCTCTGTCATGGACGGGCCATTTTTAGGTCTCAATTCACCCGGACTACCATTATGGGTGTGAGTAATTTGATCGGCTCGGGGGCAAAAGATATGGAAGGTTTGAATTTCGAGGATGCGGATCGGATCGCGCAGGATAACGGCATGCGCATTCAGGTGCCGCTTGATCAGCAATCCACGGCACGCATTGCCGTGATCCCGCCGCCCAATCCAAAGTCGATTGAAGACACTGGGATGGACGAGGGCTTTCTCGTCGACCTGATGGTGAAGACGATCTATCGCCAGAATCTCGAACTGGTCCGGACCATTGCCGAGGCGATGTGCCTGTCTCAAGCCCTGATCGAGCAATTGATCCTGGTGGCTCGTGAGGCACGCTTGATTGAGTCTCTTGGCCAGCTTGGCGCCTCGTTCTCGGCCGAGATGCGCTATGCACTGACCGAGAAAGGCAAGCATTGGGCCGCCGAAGCTTTGACGCAATCGGAATGGGTTGGCCCGTGCCCGGTGACACTCGAACAGTTCCACGCCCAGGTGCAGCAGCAGTCGATCCGCGAACGCGTGCTCAGCGAGCCCATGCTGCAAGAGGTGTTTGAAGATCTCACCCTGTCTCCCGATCTTATGGATCTGCTGGGGCCTGCGGTGAATTCAGGGGCCTCAATGCTGCTCTATGGGCCGCCGGGCAATGGGAAGTCTTCGATCGCGGCGGCGGTTTGCACGGCCTATAAGGACCACGTCTTCCTGCCCCATGCGCTTCTGGTCGATAACCAGCTGATCGCGCTCTATGACCCAACGGTGCATAGCCGCCATGAACTCCAGCATGCCGCGCATACCGGGATACGTCGGGGCGAGGCGGGCTATGACAGGCGTTTTGTGATCTGTGAGCGGCCCAGGGTCGAGACCGGTGGTGAGCTGACGCTCGACATGCTGGATCTGCAATACAACCCCGTCAGCCGCGTCTACGAGGCGCCGATGCAGATGAAAGCAGCCGGTGGCATCCTGGTGATCGACGATTTCGGGCGCCAACGTCAGAGCCCGCAGGACCTGATCAACCGCCTGATCATCCCGCTGGAGAAGAGCATCGACTACCTCTCGCTGATGACCGGGCGCAAATTCGAAGTGCCCTATGACGCGCTGACGGTCTTCTCGACCAATATCGCGCCGAAGCAGCTGGTGGATGACGCGGCGCTGAGGCGCCTGCGCTACAAGATCCTGGTCGATAAGCCGGACCGCGACACCTATCTGAAGATCTTCGCGATTACCGCGCGCAAGTTCGACATGCCGCTGACCGAAGAGGCGCTGAGCTACATCCTTTTCGAGCTCTACCCCAACACGCCGGGCGCCGAGATGCACGCCTTCCACCCGCGCTTCCTGATCGACCAGACCAAGGCGATCTGCACCTATAAGGGTGTCAAACCGGAGCTGAAGCCGGAATACCTGGCCAAGGCTTGGAAGAACCTCTTCACTGACGAGTAGGGCTAGCCCAGCCGGAAACGGTTGCGCAGCGCCAGCAAGATCAGGAACAAAAAGAGCGGGCCAAAGAACAGCTGCACGCCCGCGATGACCTCGGAGGCGGTGGTGAGGCTGCGCAGCTCCTCGCCCAGGAAGAACCGCCCGAGGCTGAGGAATGGGAAGACATTCGAGAGGCTGACCGCGATGGCCTGGCCCAGACCAAGCGCATCGGCGGGGTTGGCGCCCATGAAGCGGCCGAGCGAATTCGGATCCTCGCAGAAATAAATCGCCCCGGCCCCAAACGTGCAAAGCCCGACCAACCAGCGAAACGGCCGCCCGGCGGACCAGCCATAATCGGCGAAGGCACCGAAGAGTTTAGACGCGATTCGCTCAAAGCGCCGCATCGATCCCTCGGCCTCCTTACACCGCAACTCCATGCGCAAAAAGAAATGCTCATCCCCATGTTTCTTTTGGTCGGACATGAGCAGCCTGAGCTGTTCATAAGCATAGCGATGGTGCCTTGCTGCATCTGAGTCTTTCGGCACATCCGGCCATTTTATCCCGTGCCAGTCGGTTTCTTGGTGCAACTCCGCACCGAAATAGGCGGGCGGGGATGTAGAAAACTTTGCATCTTTGAACTTGGTCGTCGCGTTGAACTGGGCATTATCGAAACGGACACCTTCGGAGAATGCTGCGCTCCGGAAGTCGGCGTATGAGGAGAATGTTGCGGTCTGGAAGTTGGCATATTCGGAGAATGCAGCGCTCAAGAAGAAGGCGTCTCCGGAGAATGCTGCGCTCCGGAAGTCGGCGTATGAGGAGAATGTTGCGCTCTGGAAGTAGGCATATCCGGAGAATGCAGCGCTCCGGAAGTTGGCGTAGGTTGGGAAAAGAAAGCCTTCGCAAACTAGCGACTTTTCAAACGTGGTCCCTTTGAATGCAATCCCGCGACCTGGGGCTGGGATCTCATCTGTTCCGAGCCGTTCTTTCAGGGCAGCTTTGATCTCAGAGAGCTCCTGATCCGAGAGCGGCGCGAGGTCTGCCTCCGGGACACGATCCTCGGTGATCAGCTTTGCCTTATCCTCATCTGAAAGAGCGCCCGCCGCCCAGCCGTTCCAGTAGCGTCGATTGCGCTGGTGGAGCTTGTCCTCGAAAAAATCCTGCTCCCCAGCCACGGTCATCAGGACGTACCAGGGGTTTTGGTTGGCGGGTTTGCGTTTAATCTCGTCGGTCATTCAATGGGCTCGCTGGCGATCTCTCACTAGCTTAGCAGATTTGGGGCGGGGGCCAATTGGCTCTGACAGCGCGTGAGCGTCTTGCTGTTGAGCACGTTCAGTTGGGGGTCGTCCGAGCGGAGGGTCGGTGCGACCGTATCCGCCCGGCGTTTCTATCCGCCGGAGGAGCTCTTCGATCAGGGCCTTGGTTTGTAGAAGCTGAGGAAAAGCTCGGTCGTGGTCTCGACAATGCGCTCCATCTCCGCCTCCGAGACGATCTCGCCGGAGTGGATTGCGGGCCAGAAGGCCTGGGATTTGATCAGGCCGAGGAATTGGTCAGCGGCCCGGGCCGGGTCATCGATGGCCAGCGCGCTGTCGGCGGCGGCGGCCTCCATGAATTCCTGGAAGGCGGCGATCCGCTCGAGCTTACAATTCATCTCGGCGGCGAGTTCCGGGTCCCGCATGGTCTCGCCCATCACCATGCGGGCGAGTTTCATGAAATCGGGCGAGGTGAGCAGTTTGCCCTCGGCCCAGCCAAGGCCGCGGATCTGATCTTCGATCGGTGCGCCCGAGACATAGGTCACCGCGAAGGCGGCGTTGCAGGACTCCGCCATGAGATCGAGGATCGCGCGGAACAGCGCCTCCTTGCTCTCAAAATGGTTGTAGACGGTCCGTTTGGAGACCTCGGCCCGGGTTGCGACCCGGTCCATGCTGGCACCAGCGAAGCCGCGCTCGCGGAATTCCGCAACCGCTGCGTCAATGATCTTCCCGCGCTTTTCTGCAAGCAATGCCATGCTATCTTCCCCGAGAGGGGTGTATCCGAGCCCGTGCGCCGCGTCGAGTAAACTATTCGGTTTACATGCGGCTGCGAATCGATAAACTACACCGTGCAGTTTACACACTTGTGTCATAGAGCGAGAAGCCATATGCGCACGTTCCTTGCGATCATAACAGCACTCCTTTTTGCCTGTCCGCTGCACGCCCAGCCGCTCAAGAAACCGGCGGATTTAGCCCATATCGAGACTGACGCTGCGCGGGCGGCGGCGATGTTCAGCGAGGCGGCGAAGGTCTTCCAGCATGCCCGCTGTGCCAATTGCCATCCGGCGACGGAGCGCCCGCTGCAAACCGATCGCTCGAAGCCGCATATCCCAGTGGTCTCTCGTGGGCCCGAGGGTTTTGGCAATGCTGGATTGAGATGCCAGAGCTGCCATCAGGCGCTCAACAGCGCAACCGGCGTTCCGGGCGCCCCCCATTGGCATCTCGCGCCGGTCAGCATGTCCTTGGTCGCGAAATCGGCGGCTGAGATCTGTATGCAGGTCAAGGATCGCAGCCAGAACGGAGATCGATCCATCGGTGTGATCAGTCAGCATGTTGCCTGGGACCCGCTGATCCAATGGGCCTGGGCTCCCGGCGGCGGGCGCGAGGCTCCACCCGGGACGCACCAGACATTTGTCGCGTTGATGAGTGCCTGGGCCGCGGCAGGAGCGGCCTGTCCAACCGAGTAAAGATCCCTTCAATCAGACACAGGAGGCCAATATGGCGACCCAACTGAGAGTAAACGGCGAAACGTTGAGCGTGGATGCCCCACCAGACACCCCGCTTTTGTGGGTGCTGCGGGATGAGATTGGCCTGAAGGGAACAAAGTTTGGCTGTGGCGTCGCGTTTTGCGGCGCCTGCACCGTGCATGTGGATGGGGAGCCGACCCGCTCCTGCGTTCTGGCGATCGAGGCCCTGGAGGGGGCTGAGATCACCACGATCGAAGGTCTCGAGAGCCCCGCGGGCAAGGCGGTTCAGACTGCTTGGCGGGAATTGGACGTGGTCCAATGCGGCTATTGCCAGTCCGGCCAGATCATGTCGGCGGTCGGC
>JBCDAS010000008.1:0-30630 GCA_039185235.1 Pseudomonadota bacterium | reverse complement strand
GGGTTAATACGGGTGTCCAGCTGGTCGCCGAGATCACTCAGGCGTTTGAGCCGTTCATCAACGTCGAAAAAGCCTGCCTGTCGAACCATCAAGACACCCTACTCAAAGATCGGGGCAGTGAATCATCTCTCAGCCAGAGTGGCGAGGTAAATCGAGGCTCTTATCTCGTTAACCTCCAATGAGTCCATGATAGAGCGTCAAACAGAGCACATTTTATTGATACTGAAAGACAATTGCATATGTCCTTTAAATGTTCTGATAGCCAATTGGAGTGTCAAAAGTGGAGATAATTGCTGTGGATATCGGGAACTCAATCGGCGCAATTGGGTGTGCGTGCTTTGTTCTGTAGCCACGCGAAACTCTAGAGAAGTAATGTGGTGCATGAGTATTTGCGTACAAAGAAACCGAATAAGGCTTGGCTCCTACCCGCAAAGCCACGATGAGACCATCACCTGAGGCGTGCCAAAACGCCTGAGCAATTTGGACACGGCATGCAAAGGCCCCTCGCCTCAGGGGGCTTAGGGATTATTTGTTCACCAGGACCGCGCCGTCCGGTTACACTGACTGCCAAGGCAACTCCCATGACAACAACTTCAAAACCGCAAAAAACACGTTAGGGCAGTTCTTTAGTTGTGAATGTTTTGATTGCGATAACCCGCATGAATGATTGATGCTGTGCTTTGATTTTTACGATCCCCATCAAGAGAAAGTCGGCTTTTGAAACCGATCGATGCCACTGATACCGTACGAACCCAAGCAATGCTTCAACAGTGTGTAAGGCCTGGCTGGATACGGCAGGTGATACGACTTTGAGGGCGGCAACGCTGCCGTTCCCCCATTTGCCGATGAAATCCAGGTTATACGCCGCGGTGACAGAGGTCCCGAGTTCAGCCGCATTCTCGATCAGCGATCGGTTTTCCACACCTAGACCGGCAGCGATCGCAAGGTCGAGACTGATTTCCTCGCTGCCATCAATGCGGATCACGAGATCATTACTGAGGTTCAACGATGCCGAGATGCCAGTGATCGCGTTCAGCTCATCGCGCAGATCCAAGACGCTCGGATCGACCGCTGGTCCAATCCCTTCATCGCCCAGACCAGGCACCCCAATCGCACCGAGATCATCGATCACGTTCTGGAAGGCGGTGTTGATCTCGGCCTGGAGGCAGCCGAGGAAGTCCAACTGGCCCGTCGAGTTCAGAAGCGCGCGTCCGACAATCGGGAACGTCGCGCCAAAAATATCATTCGCGACCGTCGACTCGACAGCATCGATCTGTGCGTTCAGCGAAGCTTGTAGACTACGTAAATTCGCTTCCTGTTCCGAGCCTGGCTCCCCAGACGGAACACTAACTTCCCCCACCACAGCAAGTCCCCCAACTCAAACCGAGTGCTGCCCTGCGCTACAAAAGCGTACCTTGTCGAAAAATACGCTAGTTGAAAGACTGCTGAAAGGTAAGGCTTGACAATATTTCGGATTCAGGGCGTTCAAAGATTCCGTTGACAATCGCAACGCGACAGCAAACTGAGCACTGTCTTGGGCGCTGATCTTGCTAGCGAAGACATGGAAATCACGACATCAATCTGACAAAATGCGTCACATGGATGGACCGTTTCAGATCGCTGTCATTGCGGTGCCGCGGTTCAATGCGGCGACGACCTTGCAGTTTTTGGATCCCTTCCGGGTGGCGAATTACCTGGATGGGGCCACCCGGTTTCAGTGGCGGATCCTGTCGCCTCAAGCTGGACCATTGGAGGCCAGCAACGGTCTCACACTGACGACGGAGAAGCTGTTTGCGGAGCCAGTTCCCGACCTGGGTGTCGTCTCGGCCAGTTGGACGCCCGAGGCGAGTTTTGGAGCCCCAATCGATGGCGTCCTCCGCCGCTGGTCGCGGTTTGGTGCGACGCTCGGTGGGTTGGACACAGGGTCCTTTCTGCTCGCGGCAGCGGGGTTGCTGTCAGGTCATCGCGCGACTGTGCACTACGAGCATATCGATGGGTTTGCCGAGATGTTTCCCGATGTTTCGGTAACCGAGGATCTTTACGTGATCGATGGTCCGCGGCTGTCGGCTTGTGGGGGCGCTGCGTCTGGAGATCTCGCGCTTCAAGTGATCGCTGGCACCTTTGGGCCAGGGCTCGCCAATGCCTGTGCGCGATACATTTTCCACGAACGCCTGCGGCCGGAAGGCACGCGCCAGTTGCCTGATCACGCCGAACCTCTCGGCCCGACAGCGCCCGCCCCGCTCCGTGCTGCGATCCAGGCGATGGAAGAGAACCTCGAAGCCCCAGTCTCGCTGCCCGAGGTCGCCGAGGCGGCAGCGCTCTCCCTGCGCCAGTTGGAGCGTTTGTTTCGGGCCCATGTTGGAACATCGCCGCAGAAATATTACACCAAGATCCGGTTGGATCGGGCCCGGAGCCTTGTGATCCAGACAACCCTCTCGATCCGCGAGGTGGCGTTGGCATCGGGCTTTGCGAGCCCCGAGCATTTCTCCCGCGCTTATCGGAGCGCTTTTGGGCTATCGCCGCGCAAGGATCGCGAGGAAGGGCGACTGCCTTTCGAGTTCCGCGCCTGGCCGATGCATCCAGAAGGTGCTCGACGGTAGTTTTGATCAAATTGATGTCGGATCAGATCAATTACTTGGATCGATTCCCAGCATTCTGGATCCGAGAGCCCGTCACAGGAGAGCCCCATGACTGTTCCGATGCCCCCCGCCGAGATAGCAGCCATTCGCGGAGGATTTGATCCCGACCCAAAGCGATCAAACTCGCTCAAGGCTGACGCCTATACCGATGCGCGCTGGTACGCCTACGAGAAGACTGCGATCTTCGCGAAGTCCTGGCAGTGGGTTTGTCATGCAGAGAAGCTTCGCACTCCCGGCTCCTACGTGACGATCACGATCGCAGATCACCCGATCTGTGTGGTACGCGATCGCCAAGGGACACTTCGAGCTTTCTACAATGTCTGTAAGCACCGCGCCCATGAGTTGTTGCATGGTGAAGGCGAGACGACCCGGATCATGTGCCCCTATCACGCATGGGTCTATGATCTGACCGGTCAGCTACGCCGCGCACCTGAAACGGAAAACCTACATGATTTCAACGTGAAAGAAATCTGTCTTGATGCCGTTCAGGTGGAGGAATTCTGCTCCTTCATCTTCGTGAACCTCGATCCAGAGGCGAGATCCTTGGCCGAGCAGTCCGAAGATCTGGGCACCGAGATCCGCCATTGGGCACCGGATCTACCGGATCTCACCTTCGCTCACCGGCTGACCTATGACATCCGCTCGAACTGGAAGAACGTCGTTGATAACTTCCTTGAGTGCTACCATTGCCCGACGGCGCATAAGGACTTTTGTACCTTGGTCGACATGGACACCTATAAAGTCACGACCTATGGGATCTACTCAAGTCATATGGCCGAGGCGGGCAAACAGGCCAACAGCGCCTATGCCGTCGACAACGCGACGGTCAAAGACCATGCGGTCTGGTGGCTCTGGCCCAATACCTGCCTGATGCGCTATCCCGGCCGTGGAAACTTCATCGTTATGCACATCATCCCGGCCGGCCCCGATCGGACGCTCGAGACCTACGATTTCTTCTTTGAGACCGCCGAGCCCATCCCGGCGGAGCAAGAAGCCATCAAATACATAGATGAAGTGCTCCAGACCGAAGACATCGCTCTCGTCGAAAGCGTTCAGCGCGGGATGAACACACCGGCTTTCACGCAAGGGCGCATCGTCCACGATCCGGATGGGTCTGGCAAATCCGAGCACGCTGTGCATCACTTCCACGGTTTGGTGTTGGACGCCTATGAGGAAAGCGCATGAGTCGATTGGAAGGGAAAATCGCCCTGGTGACGGGCGGACGCGGCGGGATCGGGCGGGCAATCTGTGCCCGGTTTGCTCAAGAAGGTGCGACGGTCATCGCCGCCGATCTCTCGGAACACGGATCGGTCGGATCAGAGGTGGAGGGGAGTTTCGTGCGGCTCGATGTGACCTCGGAAGACGAGGCAAAGGCCGCGATGGCTCAAGTTGCTGAGGACCATGGGCGTTTGGACGTCCTGGTGAACGCGGCTGGCATCGAGGTCGAGAAAACCATCGAAGAGACCTCGCTAGACGAGTGGAATCGGATCTTTGCAATCAATGTGACGGGTACCTTCCTGACCTCGAAACATGCGCTCCGATTGATGCGGGTCGCCGCGGAGACCAGTGCCGGGGGCGCCTCGATCATCAATTTCGGCTCCTATGACGGCTTTATCGCGGACCCCGAGTTGGCGGCCTATTGCGCAACGAAAGGGGCAGTGCACGCGCTGACCCGCGCAATGGCCTGTGATCACGGGCCAGAGGGGATCCGTGTCAACGCAATTTGCCCAGGCTTCGTCGACACGCCGATGCTGGCCAAATTCTTCTCTGGCGGCGATGCGGATGCAGGGTTGAGTGAGGCGGCGAGAGCCGAGGCTGAGAACGTGCATCCAATGCGCACCATCGGCACACCACATGATATGGCGAACCTAGTGCTCTGGCTCGCCTCGGATGAGGCGCGCTATGCCTCGGGCCAGCTTTGGGTGCTTGATGGTGGCCTGTCGGCCCAAGTCCAACAAATGCGCCTATGACCCGACTGGAGGGCAAGCACGCACTCATCACAGGCGGGCGGCAGGGAATCGGACGAGGGATCGCCGAGGCATTCCTGGCCGAAGGCGCGGTTGTGCATCTCTGCGGGCGCGGGGACGCCGAAGACCTGCCCGAGGCAGCGCTCTGGCACAAATCAGACGTCGCGGATCCTGCAAGTGTCGCCAAGATGGCCGCTGATATTGGCCCGCTCGACATCCTGGTGAACAATGCCGGTGTCCAAGTCGAGAAGACCGTTGTCGACAGCACGGATGCGGATTGGGATCTGGTCATCGGCGTGAATGCACGCGGCGTATTCAACTGTTGCCGGGCATTCATTCCACAGATGGCGCCTGGGGTGATCATCAATATTGGCTCCATCTCGGGCCGTGTCGCCGATCCCTCGATGGCGCTCTACAATGCATCAAAGGCCTTTGTGCATGGGCTAACCCGCTCCATCGCTGTCGACCATGGACCTCGGATCCGGTGCAATGCGATTTGCCCCGGATGGATTGAAACCGGGATGCTGGAAGCGGGCTTTGCCCTAGCCAAAGACCCGGTGCAGGCTCAAAGAGACGCGCAGGCGCGCCATCCCGTTCGCCGCTTTGGCAGGCCCTCGGATGTCGCGGCGATGGCCGTCTGGCTCGCCTCGGATGAGAGCAGCTTTGCCACAGGGCAACTGTTCACAATAGATGGCGGGATGACAGCCGCCTCTCCCCTCCAACCAGGATTGTTCTGATGACCAAGACCCCCATTGGCATTCTCGGTGCTGGCGTGATCGGTGCCAGCTGGGCCGCCCTTTTCCTCGCCGCAGGGCATCGCGTGCAAGTCTATGACGTGGCCGAGGGCTTCGAGGATGCAACGCGGCGCTATGTCGAGGGTGCCTGGCCCGTACTCGAACAGCTTGGCCTCAGAGGGGGTGATCCAGACGCGGTGACTTTTCACAACGATCCCGCCGCAGCAGTCGCTGGCATGGGTTTCATCCAGGAAAGTGTCCCGGAACGCCTGCCGATCAAACACGCGCTCTACACAAGGGTTGAAGGGGCGCTGGATGACGGAGCGGTGATCAGCTCATCTGCCTCAGGGCTCACTTTGACCCAGATGCAAGAGTGCTGGACCGATCCGTCTCCGCTGATCCTTGGGCATCCGTTTAATCCACCACATCTGATCCCGCTGGTCGAGTTGATGGCGAATGATCGCACGGCACCGGGTGCCCTCGAGAAAGCCGAGGCGATCTATCACGGTGCGGGCAAAGTCACGATCCGGATGGAAAAGGAGATCGACGGCCATGTTGCCAACCGCTTGCAAGCCGCACTCTGGCGCGAGGCGATTCATCTGATCAATCAGGGCGTCGCCAGTGTCGAGGATGTGGATAAAGCGATCTGGGCTGGTCCTGGCTTGCGCTGGGCTGCGATGGGGCCAAGCCTGATTTGGAGCCTCGCCGCTGGACCGGGCGGTATTCGCGAGTATTGCAACCGCTATGCACCCAGCTTCCATGGATGGTGGGACAGCCTTGGCGATCCGCGCCTGGATGCTCAAACCATCGACCAGTTGGAATCAGGTGTTGCCGAGGAAGCGGCTGGCCGCGATATAGACACGCTTGCAACTGAGCGAGACCGCTTGATCGTGGCGATGCTTAAAGCAACCAAACCGCTTCGCTAGAGACGCCCGGCCTTAGCATTCAGCCTTTTTGGTACGGCGCATGCCGACGCATAAACCAAGAGCGCCACTCAGCAAAAGGAGCGCGGAGGCTGGAATTGGAACAGCCGCGACCGAGCTTGATGTGAACGTGGCAAAAGTAGTCGTTGAGCTGGTGCATGACCCATCTGGGCAGAGGCCTACAAACGATCCGGACTCACCAACCTTTGCTTCGAGCGATGTCGCCAATCCGTCGTTTGACAAAGCGCTTGAGAAAAGAAACGAGATGAAAGGTTCATCCTGCACAGCCCCATCGGATGTAAAGGCGCGGAGAAAGAGACTGGTCGCACCTGAGCCTAGTTCGGTGAACGTACCGCCAAACACGGTGTCCGTCACTACAATTGAAAAGTTGGAGTAAGTGCCTGCATCAGCATCGAAATCCCAGCTTCCCGCTAAGGTTCCACCAGACGATAGCTCGGCGTCGACGTTCCAAGTAACTGGGATTGCTAAGGCGTCTCTAGGAGCCACGAGTACGCTGAATGCTGCGAGCAATGCAATTATGAGAGGCTTCAGTCCCACTTCGACCCTCCGTTTAAGTTTGCAACTATATTAACAGCTTAAGCGAAGCTCCGCTACCTTAACGTGTCAGGAGGGCGTTCCGTTATCCTTTTAGAAGTCGCTCCACCTCAGCCTTCTCTTCCTCTGTCAGCGGGCTTTCTGGAACTGCTGGCTCTTTTCGTTGGCCACGCAAATACACAGCAGCTCCCATGGCACCAAGAAGCAAGATCACAGGACCTGAAAGCCAGATCGCCAGATTGCCAAGATTAAAGGGCGGGTTGAGCAGCACAAACTCACCAAAGCGCTCGACAAGATAAAGCTTCACCTCGCCATCCGTGTCACCCGCCATGATCCGTTCGCGGACCAGAAGGCGGAGATCGCGGGCAAGCGCCGCGCTGGAGTCATCGATCGACTCGTTGCGGCAGACCAGGCAACGGATTTCCTTAGAAATCTCCCGCGCCCGCGCCTCTAACACCGGATCAGCAAGAACTTCATCAGGTTGTACGGCTTGTGCCGGAAGAGCCAGCAACAGCCCAAGAACAAGGACCAGGACGCGCGTCATTCCGCAGGCACCACGGAAGCTTGACGTTTCGAGACTGCGCCCACTCGAAAGCGCCGATCTGTCAGGCTGACCAAACCACCAAAGGCCATAATGAAGCTGCCGAGCCAGATCCAGTTTGCCAGAGGCTTCCAATACGACCGCACCGCCCAAGCCTCGCCATCGGTTTGTTGATCACCGAGCACCAAGTAGACGTCCCGCAGCAGTCCCGAATTGATCGCCGCCTCGCTGGTGGGCTGCTGCTGGACTGGGTAGAAGCGCTTTTCCGGGCACATATTCGCCACTTCCTGGCCATCGCGGAGCAGAGTGAAGCGGGCGAACTCGGTTATGAAGTTCCGATCATCCGCGCCCTTCACCACGCTTTCACCGGTTGTCCCACAGGAAACCGCGTTGAAGGGAGCGCCGAGGGGGAGGCTTTCAACCCCCTCGAAGCGAACCTCATAGGGCCCGATCGGGATCACGTCGCCTGGCTTGGCGAGGCGGATGTCCTCCTGCTCCCAAGCTGTGATCGCGGCAATGCCCATCACGGTCAGACCAAGGCCAGCATGGGCGATCATCTTGCCCCAATCGGCGCGCGGCAAGCGCGCTAGGCGCAGAAGAGCTGCGCCCACACCCGCACGCGGCAGCCCTGATCGCTCGACCAACTCTACCAGCACGCCGAGCAGCAACCATGCCGTCAGCGCCATCCCAATCGGGGCAACAAGCGAACCGCCCGTCTGAAGCCCGTAAACCACTCCACCGATTGCCAATGCCGCCGCAGCCGCCCACCAAAGCCGGGACAGCACTTTCGACATGTCGCCGCGTTTCCACGGCATCAAGGCACCAATTGGCAGACCAATGAAAAGCAGGATCATGAAGGGGGTAAATGCCATGTCAAAGAAAGGTGCGCCGACGGAGATCTTGGAGCTGTCGATAAACTCGCGGACCAAAGGCGCAAGAGTGCCGACAAAGACCACTGCACAAGCAACGCCGAGCATCAGATTGTTGTAGATCAGCGCGCCCTCACGGCTGATCGGTTGGAAGATCCCTTCCGATCTCAGCATCGGCGCGCGCCATGCAAACAGTGTCAACGAGCCGACAATCGCGACCACCAGGATGGCAAGAATAAACACCCCTCGATCCGGATCATTTGCAAACGCATGGACCGAGGTCAGCACACCAGATCGCACAATGAAGGTCCCAATCAGCGAGAGTGAGAAGGCGAGGATCGCCAGCAGGATCGTCCAGACCTTCAGGGATGAACGCTTCTCGACCACAATCGCCGAATGCAACAGGGCAGCCGCTACCAGCCACGGCATGAAGGAGGCGTTCTCAACCGGGTCCCAGAACCACCAACCGCCCCAACCGAGCTCGTAATAAGCCCAGTAGGAGCCCAGAGCGATCCCGATCGTCAGACAAACCCATGCCAACAATGTCCAAGGCCGGACCCAACGCGCCCAAGCGGCATCGACCCGTCCCTCAATCAGCGCCGCAACCGCAAAGGAAAACGCCATTGAGAGGCCGACATAGCCAATATAGAGAAACGGTGGATGGATCGCGAGGCCGATATCTTGCAGGAGCGGGTTCAGATCGCGCCCATCGGGCGGCGCTGGAACAAGCCGATCAAACGGGTTCGACGTGAAGAGCATGAAGGCAAAAAACGCCACCGCCACCATCGCCTGCACAGCGAGCGCGCGGCTTTTGAGACCCAATGGCAGATCCCGCCCAAAGGCTGCCACAAGCGCGCCGAAGAGGGTCAAGATCAGAACCCAGAGAAGGAGCGAGCCCTCGTGATTCCCCCAGGTCCCGGTGAACTTATAGAGATCCGGCTTCAGGGAATGCGAGTTTTCGGCAACGATTCGCACCGAGAAGTCTGAGGTCACGAACGCATGGATAAGCGCTGCAAAGGACAGCCCAACCAACAGAAACTGCATCAGAGCGGCCGGGGCGGCGGCACGCATCCAATCCGACCAACCTTTTGTCGCTCCGACCAATGGAATGGTCATCTGGAAGAGCGCGGTTGCAAAGGCCAGCGTCAGGGCAAAATGTCCAAGCTCGGCAATCATCTGTACCTCGCTACAAAGGTTCGAGTGACAGTGTAGACTGTGCAACGAAAACCGACAATGTCCGAACCTGCGGCAAAGCCGACATAGCCGTTCACGGAGATGTCAGATAGCAAGCTCGCCTGTCATCAGCACGACGCCCTTACCGCCAACCTCTACGCCGGTTATTGCCTCGCGCGGGCCCAACACTTGGACCGAGGCTGCCCCTGGCCGATCCATCCAGTGTCCCTGCTCAGCGACGAAGCTTGGGCGCTTAAGATACCCGTGATGCCACAGATAGGCCGCCATACAACCCGTTGCGGAGCCTGTGAAACTGTCCTCGGGCGGCATGGGAGGTGCCAGCAGCAAGCGCGAGAACGTGTCGCCGTGTTCCGTCGCGCCACCCAGGGTCACCAGGAAAGGCTCTAAAATCCCCGCATTCTCGTGATCCACCCCGTCCCGAAACACCGCGACCAGTCCAGGATCAAGGACCGCCCGGCGCAACGCGTCTTTGTCCTGGAGCAGCGTTACGCAGAACGCCGTCCCGGTCGAGACGATCTGTGGTCGACCTAAGATATCGTCTGCCGCGAGGCCGTACATCTTGGCGATCAGCTCTGGCTCAAAGATCTCGCCGAATTCTGGTGCGCGTTGCGTCATGGTCACCGTGAGGTCGTCACTCACATGAATAGGCAGGACGCCAGCCCCGACCTCCAGCGTAAACTCGCCAGGACCGACCAAGCCGCGCGAGATCAGCGAGGCAACTGTCGCGACCGTCGGATGCCCCGCCAACGGGATCTCAGCATGGGTCAGGTAATAGCGCGCCCCAAAGTCTGCTTTTTCTGAAGGCACAATATAGGCGCATTCGCTGAGCCGGGTCTCACGAACAAGGCGCATGCGGTCTTCGAGCGAAATCCCCTCAGCATCGTGAACAACGACGCATGGGTTGCCGCCAAAAGCAGTGCTGGTGAACGCATCGACCCAATCGAAACTGTATGTAGTCATTCCGTGGTCCTGAAATGCCCCTGCTCTTTCAAGGCATCGGCGACCTCTTTGGGCATGTAGTTCTCATCATGTTTGGCGAGCACTTCTGATGCTTCGAACCGGCCATTGCGCAGATATCCCTCAGCGACAATCCCCTGGCCTTCGCGGAAGAGATCAGGAAGAACGCCTGTGAACGCTACTTCAACAACACCATTGCCGTCGGTTACTTCGAAGATATTCGTCTCACTCTGCCCGCGCTGCCATGAACCTTCGACAACCAGACCACCGACGCGCAAGAGTTGGTCAGGCCGCCTCTCCTCCGCCATCAGTTCGGTCGGTGAGAAGAAGAAGACGATCGCGTCGCGGAACGCGACGGACACTAAGCCAGCCGAGCCCATCAGCAGAACCGCACCCAACAAAAGCATCTGGATGCGACGCCTCTTCTTCAATCCGACTGCCATCGGTCCTCCTCGCTCATCAAATTAAGCTCGGTCCCTTTTCACCGGCGGCTGGACCGCTGGTTGTTTTGGGCTCTTTCCAACTGTCGAGCTTTTCTTTGTTTAGCTCCGCATTCACTTCGCCACCAAAGATAATCGATATGCCCGTGAGATAGAAGAAGAGGAGTGTCACGATGACGCCCGCAAGCGTGCCGTAGGTGATCTGATAAGACGGGGCAAATTTCAGATAGATCGACAGCGCGGTCGCGATGATCCCCCAGATCACCACCGAGGTGAGGATCCCCGGGATCACCCGCAACCCACGCATGTTTCGCGAGGGAAGGATCTTGTGCATCAGGTAGAAGAAGATGATCAGAACAGTCGCGCCGACGATCCACCGGATTGGGCCTGCGGCGCGGGGGATCTCGAAGTTTGTGTAGCTCTCGGCCAAGACAAAAATCAGCGGCGCGAAAATGATCAGGAAGGCAAGCAGCGTGAACGTGAAGAATCCGACGATTACAAAGCCAATTGCGATCAAGCGGCGCAGGAACCAGTTGCGCGAGTTCTTAATGTCATAGGCCCGGTCCAGACCCACGCGGATCGACTCCACACCATTCGAGGCCGCCCAAATTGTGCCGAGCAGCGAGATGAGCGCAATATCCCCCCTCCTTTGCCCCATAACTTCTTGAAACACCGGCTGAATTGTCTGGGCTACGTGACCTGGAACTGCGTCGAACAAGGCCCGCGTGGCCTCGTCACTGTAACTTGGACCGATCAGGATCCCTGTCATCGCGGTCGCAAAGATCAGGAAGGGCATTCCGGCCAGCATCGCGGCATAGGCCATATAGCCGGCCAGAACTGTGCCCTGATCCTTGGTAAACCGTTTAAAGACCGCCCTGAGGAAGGGCCAGGCAATGTGCCGAAGGGCTGTCCAGACCCGCGATCTCATCAAGGGAACAAAGGCGCCGCCATGAGGCCAGCGCTTTCTTCGATCCCCAGCATCAGATTGGCATTCTGGATTGCCTGGCCCGAGGCCCCTTTCACGAGGTTGTCGAGCGCCGAGAACACCATCACGCGGCCGGGCTGGCGATCCGGGACAACGCCGATGTCGCAAAAGTTCGAGCCGCGGGTGTGGCGGGTCTGGCTCGCTTGTCCGAATTCGAGCACCCGGACGAATGGCTCGCCTGCATAGCGCCGCTGCAGCGTGGTGTGGATCTGCTCCGCATCGCCTTTGACATAGATCGTCGCCAAGATTCCCCGGTTTTGCGGCAAAAGATGCGGCGTGAAAGTGCAACGCACCTCGCGGCCCGCAAATTTCGACATCTCTTGGTCGAACTCCGCTAAATGCCGGTGCTTGGCGACGTTATACGCATGATAGCCCTCGGAGATCTCGGCATGGAGCATTGCCTCCTTTGCCGCCCGCCCCGCGCCAGAGACACCGGTTGCGAGGTCGATGATAATCTCATCTGGGTCGATCACATCGGCCTCAAGCAGTGGCAAAGTCGGCAGCAGGCCAGTTGCCGCGTTGCACCCGGTTCCCGCGACCAACCGGGCCGCTTTGATGTCATCGCGATAGAACTCTGTCAGCCCATAGACCGCTTCGGCTTGGAGATGCAGCGCTTTGTGCTCATGGCCATACCAATGCGCATAAACCGCCGGATCGCGGAGCCGAAAGTCAGCTGAGAGGTCAACGACCATCATATTCTCAGGCAGCTTAGCGATCACCTCTTGCGTGGTGGCATGCGGCAGAGCGCAAAACACCAGATCGACCCCAGTCAGGTCCAAATCGTCGATCTTCACCAAATCCGGAAGGTTCAGGTGGCCCAAATGCGGGAATACATCGCCCATGCGCATCCCAGCCTTTCGATCCGCCGTCAGACGGCTGACCCGCATCTCGGGATGGGTGGCAATCAAGCGGACAAGCTCCGCGCCCGTATAGCCGCTGGCACCAAGGATCGCGATGGACTTCATGGGATACCTTTCCAGGAGGGCCTTCCCCCCTGATATAGTCGTTTCTGAGATGGTTTTGGAGAGGTCTTGACCTCAGCCGAGATAGAGACCGTAGGAGAAATCTTTCTCTCTCTGCGGGTTAAGCGCATAGGTCTCTCGTCGGAGATAATCCATCAGGGCGCGAGCGTCGGTGGCTCTGCTATCGATCTCTTCTCTTGGCAAGGGTTTGCCAATATAGACGTTCAGAGGGTCTTTGATCTTGTTGTCGAACTCATTGATCAGAAGCGCAACCCGCAGTGTCTGATTTAAATGGCTCGCGACCTGGAACAGCCGACTGTTCGATCCATCAAAGAAGATCGGCACGACGGTTGCCTTGGATTTCGCAATCATCCGCGCCGTGAATGTCTTCCATTGCGGATCCATCGCCTTAGAGAACGGCTTGGCAGACGTCGAGACGGTTCCGCCCGGGAAAATCCCGACGGCGCCGCCATTGCCCAAATAGCTCAGCGCCTCTTTCCGGGTCTTGATATTGATCGCCATCGCGTCTTTGTCCTCGCCAAAATCGATCGGCAAGATCACGTTGTCGAGGTCGCGCGCTTTCTTAAAGACCACATGGGCGATGATTTTGAACTCTTCCCTGGTCGCCGACAGGATCCGGCCCATCGCGAGACCGTCGAGGATGCCATAGGGGTGGTTGGCGACAAGCACCAAGGGCCCCTCGGAAGGTATACCCTCAAGTCCCTCGCCCAGGATGCGCAGATCAATCTGATAGCGCTCCTGCATCACTTCCCAGAAATCCCGGCCCTTCTCGACCTCGGTCTCATAGCCAAGCGCCATCTTGAGCAGCCGTGGGCGGCCGGTCAGGTTCTCGATCGTCCGCACCACTGCGCGACCTGCGCGAGATTTGGCCGAGAATGAGTAGGAAATCTCTCGCGGGGCTGCTCCGGTCTTCACCGAGCGTTTTGCTGAGCTTGTGGACGCAGGATCACGTCTCATCGGGCGTTTCGAGTCCTTCATTGCAACCCGTCTTAGGCGCGGGGTTACGACATTTCAATCAAGATATCGCTGCGTCACTCTGACATTTTGAAAGCAGCTGGGCAAAGAAAAAGGGCCCGGAGGCCCTTTTGTCATACCAGGTGAATGGGCCCAAAGCGTTAACGCTTGGAGAACTGGAAGCTCCGTCGCGCTTTGCGCTTGCCGTATTTTTTCCGTTCGACAACGCGGCTGTCGCGTGTCAGGAAACCTGCGGCTTTCAGGGCAGGACGGACCTCTGGGTCATAGAGGCTGAGCGCCTTAGAGATCCCGTGCTTCACCGCTCCAGCTTGACCCGAAAGACCACCGCCTTTCACGGTGCACATCACGTCGAACTGACCGGTGACATTGGCCACCTGAAAGGGTTGGGCGATCACCATTTGCAGAACCGGGCGTGCAAAATACGCGTCCATGTCCTTGCCGTTCACGGTGACTTTGCCAGATCCGGGCTTAACCCAAACCCGTGCGACCGCATCTTTTCTTTTGCCTGTCGCATAAGAGCGGCCAAGCGCGTCACGAACCGGCTCACGCGGTGCCATGACCTCCTCAACCGGAGCGCTTTCACCGGACACGGCGGCCTGGAGATCTTCCAGCGATGTAATCTCTTCGGTCATCCTGCGCTCCGCGTGTTTTTCTTGTTCATGGATTTGACGTCGAGCACTTCGGGCTGTTGCGCCTCGTGAGGGTGCTCGGTGCCGGCATAGACGCGCAGATTGGTTAGTTGGCGGCGCGTGAGGGGGCCGCCCGGCATCATACGCTGCACGGCCTTGGTCAGCACGCGCTCGGGGAAACGGCCTTCGAGCAATTGGCTTGCTGTGCGGCTTTTGATCCCGCCTGGATGGCCGGTATGCCAATAGTAAGTCTTGTCCGAGCGCTTGTTGCCGGTGAGCTGTACTTTGTCGGCATTCACAACGATGACATTGTCGCCCATATCCATATGCGGTGTGAATGTAGCTTTATGCTTGCCGCGCAGGCGCATCGCAATGATCGAGGCCAAACGGCCAAGTACGACACCCTCGGCATCGATCACGACCCATTTCTTGTCGATCTCCGACGGTTTTGCGGAGTAGGTTTTCATCTCTCAACCCTATTTCGTGGTCCCGGTCGCCCGGATCAGGCGGCGGATATCGAGGATTAGCGAGTTATTGTCAAGCTCGCAGACTGGAAATTCTCGTTATTTCTGATGGCATTATAAATGGGGTTAAAGAGTACCGCGAAATCTGAGCTCCGCCATCAAACTACCGCTAAAGGTAGCCATAAGCAGGCTAGAGGGCACTCCTGCAGCCCGAATTAGATCCGAGACCCAGTGATTGCAGGTCCTCAATAAATGATAGCTCGGGGTGGCGTTCACGAAAACGCCTGGCCCATAAAGACTTGGCCCAAGAAGTGCCGGATCATCAGGCACCGATTGCGCCAGGCGGGTCGCCAGTGCCGTTGTTCCTGACAAAGAGAGCCTGAGGGCAATTTGATCCGATCTGCCAAACGCCGATTTCGGATCGCCAAAGCCCGGAACGATCTGCAAGACCGAAGGGGTCGGGACAAGCAATGCCCGAAGCCCGTCTGTGACACTCAGATCGCCCAATTGCCGAGTGGTCTGGTAGACAGCGGAGTCGCCCCAGCCAAGCTCCAGCCACTCCGCCTCGGGAAACCGTGTACTCAACCAGCGCAAGCGGTTTGCCGCCACTGGATCATACCGTCCAATCTCGATCGCAGCGCGGCGGAGCGCTGCCTGCTCGATCACCAACCCAGTGTGCCATCCATGGTCGATCAGGACGATCTCAACCGGACCTTCACCATCATAGAGCTCTGGTGCTGCCGGAGGGCGCATTCCAATTGCAATTAAAAGAACCAGTGGGATCGCGACGAACCATAGCGTCGGCGAGGCGTGCCGTCGTCTGGTCTGCAAGCTAAAACCCATATCCGCAACCTGATGAAACCTGTCCAAATCTAGCAGATTTCAGAAGACTCAGGCAGGGGCTTCCTTCTTTGGCGGTATTGCGTATGTGGTCGTCGCATGAGCGACCGGGCGATCGCTGCCTTGGCTGTAGATTGTGACGTCTCCTGTCGCCAGGAGTTTGCCAAACTTGAGGATCCGCGCTTCTCCAATCAAATCCACCGGCTCTGGTTTTCGCAGGAAGTTGATGTTGAGATTGGTGGTGACCGTCAAAGCCTCGCGCCCGATCATGGCGAGCGTCGCAATGTAAAAGCTGACATCGGCAAGGCCAAACATCGACGGGCCCGAGATCGTACCGCCTGGGCGCAGGTGGCGCTCGGAGACTGACATTCGCACGCGGGCATAGAGGGGACGCACCTCCTCGATCACAAACTCGCCTCGGACCTGGGGGAACACCTGCTCGAGGAACTCGGCGATCTCAGCTTCGTTGAGCTTCGTCTCCATCAGATCGCCTGCCCGATCTTCACCTGGCCCTCGGCCATAAAGCGCGCATCATCTCCCACAAGTGCCACCTCCCACCGTGCGCCTGAAGGTTGGATCTTTAATGCCATCGCGTTGGGCATCCGCGGCAAGTCTGGCTCCAGTTTGATCAGACTGCGCGCCGCGTACCAAAGCCCACCATGCGCAACGATCAGCCGATTTGGCCCTCGCTGAACGATCCTCTGCATCGCGGGCAGCACACGGGCGCGGAATTGGTAGAAGTCCTCACCACCTTCCGGCGCGAAGTTGCCGTCCCAGTAATCGGCCAGCCACGGCTCATAGGGTTTGTTCTGGTAGATCCCCAGATGGCACTCCATCAACGCGTCATCGGTCTCGACGGGCAGACCCAAGGCCGCCCCCACACGCTCTGCCGTGACGCGAGCCCGGCTGAGCGGGCTGGAGACGATTTCAACGATGGGCTGGCCAACCAACTTCGCCGCCGCGGCCTCGGCTTGGACCAGCCCTAATTCGTTCAACTGACTATCGGTCTGGCCCTGAAAGATACGGCGTTGATTGTGGCCCGTTTCACCATGGCGTAGAAAATAGAACGGATGGTCGAAGGCCACCGGCAGATCGTGTTCGGTCATCGCTTTCCTCCGCTCCCGTCCCGGCCTATCGTCTACGCGCAGGTGAGGAGAGAGCGCAAGGATGGAAACAGTCCAGACGGTCGTTATCGGAGCAGGTGTGGTGGGGCTCGCCTGTGCGCGGGCATTGGCAATTGCCGGGCATGAGGTGGTGATTGTCGAGGCGGAGGAGCGGATCGGTTCGATCACCTCGGCGCGAAACTCCGAGGTGATCCACGCTGGCATCTACTATCCCACAGGCAGCCTGAAGGCGACGCTCTGCGTCAAGGGTCGACAGCAGCTCTATGCCTATTGTACCGAACGCGGGATTGGCCACGCGCGCTGTGGCAAACTGATCGTGGCGACCGACGAGGCCGAGATCTCGAAGATCGAGGAACTTGCCGCCAAGGCTCATGCGAACGGTGTTGAAGATCTCACAATGATCCCCCGCGCCGAGGCTTTGGCGATGGAGCCTGCCCTACACTGCGCAGCCGCCCTTTGGTCGCCTTCGACCGGGATCGTGGACAGCCATGGCTTGATGCTCAGCTATTTGGGCGAGGCGGAGGATAACGGCGCAATGCTGGCTCTGGGGACACCCGTGATCAGCGTGACCCCGGGAACAGAAGGCTATGTGATTGAAACCGGCGGGGCGGAGCCGATGACCCTGCAAGCCCAAAACCTAGTGATCGCCGCCGGCCATGGCACCCTGCCCCTCTGCACTTTTCTGCCCGAGACGCCGCCGCAATTCTTCGCCCGCGGCTGCTATTTCAAGCTGGACGGGCCGGCGCCTTTCTCGCGGTTGATCTACCCGGCCCCGCAACCGGGTGGCCTTGGCATCCATCTGACGCTGGATCTCGCTGGACAAGCAAAGTTTGGGCCGGATGTGGAGTGGATTGATGGAGAGGATTACAGCTTAGACCCCAAACGCGGTGCTTCATTCTATGCAGCAATCCGGCGCTATTGGCCTGATCTTGCTGATGGTGCTCTTCACGCAGACTACACGGGCATCCGGCCAAAGATCACAGGGCCGGGGACGCCTGCCGCCGATTTCGGGATCGACACGCCACTGCCTGGTCTCGTGACCCTCTACGGGATCGAGAGCCCCGGCCTAACGGCTTCGCTCGCCATTGCGGAAGAGGTCTTCGAGCGCCTCACGCACGCCTAATCCTCTCTTCCGTTGGATAAGCCGCTTCAAACTTCGCCCGGATCAGCAAGAAAGTCAGAAGAAGCGCACCACCTTGATGGAAAATCGCGATCTCCAAGGGCGCTGCGTGGACGACCGTGACGATGCCAATGACAACTTGACCAAGAACAGCAAGACCAACCAGCCCGCCCCAGCGCCGCATCGCGCCGGTGGGTGAATACAGCGCCCGGATCGCAAAGATCAGCCCCATGAGCCCGACAAAATATCCCAAAATCCGATGGGTAAACTGCACCAAGGCGGCGTTCTCGAACGCGTTGCGCCAAAGGGGCTGCAAATCGAAACTCTCAGGCGGGAGAAACGCACCCTGCATTAAAGGCCAATCCACATAACTCCGCCCCGCATCGATCCCGGCAACCAGGGCGCCTGACAGGATCTGTAGGAAAAGAACTGCCGTGAGGGCACCGCCAAACCCCAACATGCCCGACATGCGGCGGCGGCGTGCTTTGAGCGTCTCGACTTCGTCCAACCGGATCTTCAGCGCAAACCAGCAGGTCAACATGAAGATCAGGAACGCGAGGCCGAGATGGGTTGCAAGCCGGTAACTCGCAACATCGAGTTGATCGAGTCCCGAGACCACCATCCACCACCCAATCGCGCCCTGCAGCCCGCCGAGAACGCCCAAGGCGAATAGCCGCCCGGTCCAGCCAGAAGGAATGCGTTGGCGGAGCAGGAACCAAAGGAAGCCCAGCCCCCAAACCAAGCCGATGACCCGGCCAAAGAACCGATGCCCCCACTCCCACCAAAAGATCGGCTTAAAGTCATCCAGCGTCATCCAAGAATTCTGAAGCTTGAACTCCGTAGTGGTTTGATAGGCCGCAAATGCCGCCTCCCAGTCGGCGACCGAAAGCGGCGGCAAAGTCCCCATCACAGGATCCCATACCGTGATTGAGAGCCCTGAGTCAGTGAGGCGCGTCAGCCCTCCAATCAAAACCATGCAGGCCACAAGAAACGCCAGAGACCAGAGCCAAGCGGCGATCCCAGCCCGCGACGCAGCTCTCACAGCGGCGGGCTTCGGGGCCTCTTTCCGATCGCTACCGACATCCTCGAATACCGAGCGTGCGCTCATTCAGATCTCCTTGGCTGACCTGGATCTAACGATCCGACGCGCCTTGGGCAAGCGAGTGCGGATGCGTCATCTCAGACGCGTTTCCTCCAACGCGATCGCTGCTTCGATCAAGGCCCGCCAGATCTGCTCCATCAGGGCTGCATCAAGACCATGGCGCTCAGCGCCAGCGCGAACCCTGGAGACAACTTCTTCGACGCGGGAGTCGATCCGGGCAGGCAGCCCCACCCCCTGCTTGATTTCCGCAGCGCGCAAAATCAAATCCCGGCGCCGAGCCAGCTGCGCCAAAAGCCCTTGGTCATGCGCATCGATTGCCTGCCTGAGCGCGGCCATATCCGGCAGGTCCGCAGGCGCCGGAGCGCGTGCTCCACCACGCTTTGGCCCCTCTGCCAAGGCCCGGATCACCCCCCAAAGCGTGCGCAGATCCGCCTCGGTCAACGGCGCTCGACGAAACAGATTCTCCAAGCTGGCAATCATCGACGGGCGCTTGCCCTCCGGAAAAAAGAACCCCGCATGATCTAGCTCCGAGACCAAATGCCCTACCATCCGGCCGACCTCGCCGCTTGTGGCCAAAGGTTCGGCCTCATGGGCAGCCGGCTCAAACGCCGCGCGGCGCCACTCATAGGCCATCAACAGCACGGATTGTGCGAGATTGATCGAGGCAAAGGCCGGATTGACCGGAACCGTAATGATCGCACTCGCCAACCCAACATCGGAATTGTCGAGCCCGGCCCGTTCTGGCCCAAAAAGCACCGCGACCTTCCCACCGCGAGCGATCAAGCCCGCCGCCTCGCCCATGGCTTCTTCGGGCGTCAGAACCCGCTTGGTCATCTCACGCGGCCGGGCCGTCGTCGCATAAACCATCTGGCAATCAGCAACCGCTGCCGCAGTGTCTTCAAAAACACGCGCCTCATCCAACAGCCCACCGGCGCCCGAAGCCATAGCGGTCGCGGCAGGGTTTGGCCAGCCATCTCGCGGGTTCACCAGCCGCATCCGCCTTAACCCAAAGTTCCAAAGCCCCCGCGCGGCGGCTCCAATGTTCTCACCCAGCTGTGGCGCGACCAAGACCGCGATCGGCCCGTCCGGGCTCCAGTCTGCAAGTTGCGAGTGATCCGTTCCCGACATCTATCCTCTCTCTCCCGGCCTGGGCAAAGCTCGGGCGGTGGCGGGGGTGGGCGGGTGGGAGCCGCCGGTCGAGCTTTGTCCAGGCCGGGCCTTCAACACCGCTTCAGCCAGAGGCTCGTCTCTAACGCGTCTCTTGCCAAAGGAATACGCGTCAATCGGTCCGCAGCTCCCAACCTGGTCAGCGCGTAGTGACTCGAGAACATGATTGCGAGGCCTTGCCCAGCCAACCAGCCAACCAGACCGTTTTGCTCCGTATATCCCCGCCACGCCCATGTCGCTGGGTACGGATCGGGCAAAGTGATATCGTGTAGGTGAACTAGAACGCCGGGCTGCAGGACTGGGATGATCCGGTTCAGGATCAAGTCCACATCCGACCCCGGCCAAAGCAAGTGAGAGCTGTCAAAGAAAGCAATATCTCCTGGCAGCAACTCCGCGAACCGGGCAATATCCATCTCGTCAAGCACCCGGCGCTCCAAGCGGATGCCAAGACCCGCCAGATCTGCCCGAGGCTCTGGATCGATACAGGTCATCTCAAACCCGTGACGCCCGATATCCAGCAATGCCCGCATCAAGATCCGGCTTGAATGACCAGACCCAACCTCAATCACCCGAGACGGCTGAGCGGCGCGCACAATCGTATAGGCCGCTGCGCCATCCAGTCTCGGGAACCAAGACTGATCCCAACGCGGTTCTGGAGGAGGACCTTGAAACCGCGACAGATGATCGAGATGCTCCGAGATCCCTTCAAGCACAATCAGCATATCGGGACTTGCATCCCGGAAGACAGTCTCCAACTCTGGATATCCGGTCGGCTGCACCGTGCCCGCGTACCGGTAGGGCGAAAAGAACCCCTGGGGTCGGCCAGCCAAAGTGGACAAACCCATCGTCAGCCGCCGCCGCTGCGCTCGCCAGAACATGCCGCCTCCCGGGCCCTCGCGCCGGTGAGGTAGCCCTTGGGTCAGGCGCCGTCAATCGCTCTAGGCCGCTTCCAACATCCGGTCTGCGATCGAGTTCAGCGATTTCCTCCAAGCGGCTTTGGCCTCGAGGGTCCATGCATCTCCCGCAAACTTCTCCAGTGTTTCGAGTAGGACATCATTCATTACAGCGTAATGCCCAGGCCGCACACCCATGGCCGCATGACCCAGTGACAACGCGGAGAGCTGATCCTCGAGGATCGCCGGATTGTCCAAACTCTTCACGATCAAACCGAGCGCCGTCATGAACCGCATTCCCTGATCGCTCATATCTCCCCGGAACATGCGACCAATCTCATTTGAGGCCGCAAAAAGATCGCGGTAGAACTCTGTCGAGGCCTCATCCACCCGCGCCGCAACGGCGGCATAGGTTGCTCGAATCAGGTCGATCTCGGTCGCAGTCAAACGCATCGCACAGCTCCTTTCCTCGTTGCATCCGAGGGGAGAGAAGCAAATCCGCGCGGGAGAGACCTTGATCCTCGTCAAACAGCGCCAGAAATGAGAGTTCGTTCCACGGGACACGGAATAGCACATTGCCCTGCCCCGGCCATGCTCATAAGTTCGCGCCGATCCATTCCTGCAGGAGATACAGATGTCCAAGATCAAGGTTGAGAACCCGGTCGTCGAACTCGACGGCGATGAGATGACCCGCATCATCTGGCAGTTCATCAAGGACAAGCTCATCCTGCCCTATCTCGACGTTGACCTGCTTTATTATGACCTTGGTGTTGAGGAGCGGGACCGAACCGAAGATCAAATCACCATCGATGCCGCCAACAAAATCAAAGAGGTCGGTGTCGGCGTGAAATGCGCAACCATCACGCCTGATGAAGCGCGGGTCGAGGAGTTTGGGCTCAAGAAGATGTGGCGCAGCCCGAACGGGACGATCCGCAACATTCTGGGTGGCGTGGTCTTCCGCCAACCGATCATCTGCCGCAACGTGCCCCGTCTCGTCCCAGGTTGGACCCAGCCCATCGTCATCGGCCGTCACGCATTTGGCGACCAATACCGGGCAACAGACATCAAGTTCCCCGGTCCCGGCAAGCTTTCCATGAAATTCGTCGGCGAAGACGGCACGGTCGAGGAGCACGAGGTTTTTGACGCGCCTTCCTCGGGCGTTTTCATGTCGATGTACAATCTCGACAACTCGATCCGCGACTTTGCACGCGCATCGATGAACTACGGCCTCAACCTTGGATGGCCTGTCTATATGTCGACCAAGAACACCATCCTGAAGCAGTATGACGGCCGCTTTCTAGAGCTTTTCCAGGAGATCTACGAGACCGAGTTTGAAGATCAGTTCAAAGCGAAAGGCATCCATTACGAGCATCGTCTCATCGACGACATGGTGGCCTGTGCCATGAAATGGTCGGGCGGCTTCGTCTGGGCCTGCAAGAACTACGATGGCGATGTGCAGTCGGATACGGTCGCCCAGGGTTTCGGCTCGCTTGGCATGATGACCTCGCAACTGATGACCCCGGACGGCAAGATCGTCGAGGCAGAAGCTGCTCACGGCACGGTCACCCGCCACTACCGCCAGCACCAGAAGGGCGAGCAGACCTCGACCAACTCGATTGCCTCGATCTATGCTTGGACCGGCGGCCTCAAGCACCGCGCCAAGCTCGATGGCAATGACGCGCTGATGAATTTCGCGGTGACGCTGGAGAAAACCATCGTTGCCACGGTTGAAGCTGGGGATATGACCAAGGACCTCGCCCTTCTCGTCGGCCCAGACCAGAAATGGTTGACCACGATGGGCTTCCTCGAGAAAGTTGATGAGAACCTGAACAAAGCGCTGGCTGGCTGACGCTGGCGCCCAAAGAAGGGGAAGATCATGATGCGGACGATGATAGCGGTGCTGGCCGCGGCAGGTCTCGCAAGTTGTGGCGAGACGCTTGAAAGCGGGGTTGACCGCGGGAACGGCTTTCACAATCCCGGGCATCTGAAAACCGACACGGTGGGTTGCGGCGCGTCGAGCAGTTGCTGGGCCACAATCCGCGCCCTCGAAGGTGGAACCAAAGCTATGGCCGTGGTTGGCATGCCATCCGGCTGCTACCATACGGTGACAACGATCAACCCAGTGCTAACCGAAACATCCTCTGCTCCGGCAGAGGATTTCGTTGCGACTAGGTACCGCCGAGTTCAGTACAAACGCCCGGCGCGAATTGATCTCGACCGCTATGAATTGGAGCAACTCGCCGCTGGTGCGACCCTTGATCTTGCTTTTGAAGGGTGCGGCTCGAGCGACGCAAGCCGTCTCGAACAGATCAGTTTCCCCGCTGACCAAGTCCGCGAACTGAATAGCCTCTTGGTCGATCCCCCGTTGCGGATCAACTAACGCTTAGTTCTTGAGGATGTTGCCGCCCTTGGGCGTCTTCGCCTGCACCAGTTCACCATCGCTGCGCAGGCCAGCACTGCGGACAACTTTGCCGCTTTCGCCGTTGGTCTGAGTGTCGTTTGCTTTGAGATAGAGATGAACGGTTTCGGCACCACCTTGGGCACCGTCAAGCGCGTCATCCGTCATCTCAGTTGGTTTCTTCTCATCTGACATGAGATCCTCCTCTGCGGTCAGGCTGAAATCATATCGCACAGACAGCTCACGGTCTGTAGCGATACTCACACATGCCAAGCGCTTGGAGGCGCAGATAGGACTTTGGAAAAAACGCGCACCCTGCGTGGCGCGCGTTCTTCTTCACTGGGTGGGTTTGTTCAGCCACCCATGGTCTTGGCGACCTCGGCAGCAAAGTCTTCTTCTTCCTTCTCGATGCCTTCGCCAACTTCCAGACGCACGAAAGCTGTCACTTTCGCACCAGGAGCCGCCTCGGCGACGGCTTTCTCGACCGAGAGATCTGGGTTGATCACAAAGCTCTGCTTCAGAAGGCAGACTTCTTGATAGAACTTGTTCATCCGGCCCGTGATCATCTTCTCGATCACATTATCCGGCTTGCCCGACTCTTTCGCCTGATCGGTGAGAACCTGCTTCTCACGTTCGACCAATGCCGGGTCCAGATCTGCAACATCCAGCGAGGCTGGGTTGGTCGCGGCAACATGCATAGCCACCTGTTTGCCAACCGCAGCTGCGGCATCCGCCTCGCCACCTGCGACGGCAACCAAGACACCAATCTTGCCCATGCCATCGACCACAGCACCGTGCACATAGGAGGCCACCACGCCGCCATCGACTTTTGCCATGCGACGCAGGCTCATGTTCTCGCCAATGGTGGCAACTTTGTCAGTGACGATCTCTGCCACCGTCTTTCCACCCATAGCTGCCGCCGAGAGGGCTTCGAAATCGCCGGCGGTCAACGCGGTCTTTGCGATGTCGCCCACCATCTCTTGGAACTCGGCATTTCGGGCCACGAAGTCAGTCTCCGAGTTTACCTCGACAGCCACGCCCGTGCTGCCCTCGACGGCAACCGCGACGAGGCCTTCCGCCGCCGTGCGCCCCGATTTCTTGTCGGCCTTTGCCAAACCTTTGACACGCAGCAGATCGACTGCGGCTTCCATATCGCCATCGGTCTCAGTCAGCGCCTTCTTCGCGTCCATCATACCTGCGCCGGTCTGATCGCGCAGGGCCTTCACCATGCTCGCGGTGATCGCCATTTCTCTGATCTCCATGTTCTGCCCCGCCGCACGTCCTGCGGAAGGCATCCATTACAGTTATTCTTCGACAGGTCTGCGACAGCCTCAGGTGGCAGGCGCGTCCTCGACCGGAGGTTCTTCGGCAGGGCTCTCCGCCGCGGCGACTTCTTCCAGAGCTTCTTCCTCGGGCAGTTCTTCAAGCTCACCGAGATCGAAACCTGCCGCATCCAATTGGCTCGCCATGCCATCGATGACCGATCGAGCCACCAGATCGCAGTAGAGCGCAATCGCGCGCGCTGCGTCGTCATTGCCCGGGATCGGGTAGGTGACGCCCTCGGGATCACTGTTGGTGTCGAGGATCGCAACCACCGGGATACCCAGCTTCTTCGCTTCGGCGATTGCAAGCGCCTCCTTGTTGGTGTCGATCACAAAGATCATGTCCGGCACGCCGCCCATCTCGCGGATCCCGCCCAGAGAAAGGGTAAGCTTGGTGCGCTCCCGCTCCAGGTTAAGGAGCTCCTTCTTCGTGTATCCAGCACCACCTTCGTCGAGTTGCTCATCCAGCGATTTCAGCCGGTTGATCGAGTTCGACACCGTCTTCCAGTTGGTAAGCGTCCCGCCAAGCCAGCGATGGTTCATAAAATACTGGGCTGAACGCTGCGCCGTATCTGCCAAGGGCTGGGCCGCTTGACGCTTTGTTCCGACAAAGAGGATCCGGCCCCCTTTGGCCACTGTCTCGCGCATCGCTTGCAGAGCGGCGTCGAGCAAAGGGACCGTTTGTGTCAGGTCAATGATGTGGATCCCATTGCGGTCGCCGTAAATAAACGACTGCATTTTAGGGTTCCAACGATGGGTCTGGTGCCCAAAGTGCACGCCCGCTTCCAAGAGCTGACGCAAAGAAAAATCTGGCAGAGCCATGTCCGCATGTCCTTTCCGGTTTCGCCTCGGCAGGGAGAAGAGCTTGCGCCCAACCGGCGGACCTCCAGGATGTCTCCCTATCGGCCCAACCCTGCCTGTGGATTGAAGTGGCGCGCGTATAGCGGTGTTTTCGCGCCTTGCCAAGGGCGTTTGGCGATTGATTGCCAAGAACTGCCACCGACGGCATAGTCTCCCGGGGGTCTCGGAGAGCTGAATGCACATAAACCGCGAACGCATTGTGGGGATTGCGCTCAGCCTCTGGATCGTGGCCATCGTTGCCTGGTGGGGCGCGATCACTTTCGTGATCAATATGCTCGATCAGTCCACCCACCAAATCGATTTTGCCGTCTACTGGGCAGCAGGGCGGCTGGCTCTGGAGGGCGACGCAATGGCCGTTTGGGATGCGGCCCGGTTCAATGCCGCTCAGGGCTTCGATCCCAATGCCGATGCGATCCTCGGTTGGTTCTATCCAGCGACTTTCCATCTCTTGGTGACCCCACTCGGCCTGTTGCCGTTTTCAGTCGCCTATGGCGTCTGGATCGCTCTCAGCATCGGTGTCTTTTGGCGGGCAATGCAGCATGTCGCACCTGTAGCATTCCCGCTCGTCATCATCTCGCCAGCCATCTTCCTGGCGGCAAAGCTCGGCAGCAACGCGCCCCTGTTTGCGGCCTGTCTGGCCTTTGCTTTGACCCATCTTTCCCAACCAAGGCGCAGCGGAGCGGCAATCGCCGTGCTCACTTTGAAGCCAGGCCTCGGACCGATTGTGGCGATCGCCCTGATTTCGGGCCGCCGATGGGAGGTCGTCTTCTGGATCACCTTGTTTGCAGCGTCATTCGCGGCGATCTCGACAAGCATTTTTGGTTGGGCGCATTGGATCGCATTTCTTAATGGGCTTGAGGCAGCGGTGGCGCGCATCACTCCCGAGGATAATTTGACGAGCCAAATGATCTCCTGGTACGCGCTGGCACGATTTCACGGCCTAGCCCCTGAAACCGCGATGGTGCTGCATGCATGCATCCTTTGCGGGATCGGTGCGATGACGGCCTGGATGTGGTTCCAACCGAAGACCGACCCCAGTTTGAGCGCCGCAGGCCTAGCAATCGCAGTTGCGCTGAGCAGCCCCCACGCGTTTCACTATGAGATGGTTTATGCTCTTGTTGCAGTTGCGTTTTTACTCCGCCGCCCAACGACACTTGGTGACAAGCTCGTAGCCCTCCTGTTGTGGATTGGACCACTCCCAGCGATCTGGCCTATCGAAATTGTCCCGATGTGCTCCTACGGTGCCCCTCTGCTGACACTTTGTTTCGGTTACATTGCAGCAAAGGCGCTGCTTCAGAAGCGTGGGTTGGGACAGGTAGAAGTTTGAAGATGCAAGGGCCGTCATCGGAGATCTCCCGCGTCGAACGGGTTTGTCTCAGCCTGTGGGCCTGCGTGTTAGCAGGATGGTGCGCGCTGGTCGCGATCCACTACTACCAAAACGGCGAACGGGGGATGCTTCTCGATTTCAGCGCGTTCTGGACCGCCGGCAAACTCGCGCTTGCCGGTGAGCCGATGGTCGTCTGGGACAAAGCCGCCTTCCAAGCTGCCCTGGAAACCGGAGAGGGGCCGGAGGGGTCCTATCTGCCTTGGTTCTACCCACCGACCTTCCATATGCTGGTGACACCCTTCGGTGTCCTGCCTTTTCCCTTGGGCTTTGGTCTATGGTCGCTGCTTGGCGCAGGTCTCTTCTGGGTCATGATGCATCGCGTGAACCCTGACCGGTTCACTCCCACTGTTGTTGCACCATCTGTTTTTTTAGCCATGGCGATCGGCAACAATGCTCTGCTCTTCGGTGCAGCGCTGGCGCTGGCGCTAACCCAAATCCAGCGCCCAGTCTTAGCGGGCCTTGCCATCTCTCTCTTGAGCTTGAAGCCAGGATTGGGGCCCGTGATTGCGCTGGCTCTGCTGGCCGGACGCCGATGGAGTATCATCTTTTGGGCGAGCCTGGGCTCACTCGGGCTGGCAGCTGCTGCCACGGCAATCTTTGGCTTTCCCTACTGGCTAGCCTTTCTCGACAGCCTAGAAATAGCCGTGAACCGGATCACGCCTCAGGCCGAAGAGACCCGGCGGATGATCTCGTGGTTTGCCTTCGCACGCCTTGAGGGGTGGGAGCGCGAGGCCGCCTCTGCGCTCCATATTGGCATCTTCGTGACAATTACCGCTGGCACCATGTTCATCTGGTCCCTGCGAGGTATCTCGCATGACTGGCAATGCGCAGCACTTTGTCTCGCTGTGGCCCTGACGAGCCCCCATGCCTTCCATTATGAGATGGTCTATAGCCTGGTCGCGATCGCCTTCATGATCCGGGGCGGCTTGGGACCGGTTGGATGGCTCCTCTGCGGCCTTTTGTGGCTTGGGCCGATCGTTCAGGTGCTCGAGCCAAGACCATTTCCAATCACCAGCTTCGCAGCTCCCCTTCTGACCACGACATTCGCTTACGTTCTGCTGAGAGCGCTGCGTGGCTGACGCAATTCTGATCGCCGGTCCAACGGCAAGCGGCAAATCTGCCCTTGCGATTGAACTCGCGCGGGAGCATGGCGGCGCCATCATCAACGCGGACAGCCAGCAGGTGTTCTCGGACTGGAGGATCCTGACCGCGCGACCAAGTGCCGAGGACGAGGCGGAACTTCCGCATTTCCTCTACGGGCATCTTCCCCTCACCCAGGCATACTCGGTCGGTCACTGGCTGCGTGATCTTCGCCCGGTTTTGGACCAGTGCCGTGAACGCGAATTGACCCCCATCATTACCGGAGGCACCGGGCTCTACTTCAAGGCATTGACCGAGGGGATTGCCCCCATACCTCTGACGCCTCCAGAGATCCGAGCCAGAGGAGAAGCCGAGCTTCAATCCCTCGGCTTGACCGCTTTCGCCCAACAGTTTGCGCGACGCGACCCAGAAACCGCCCGGTTGATCGACCAGGAGAACCCGATGCGCGTCTTGCGCGCCTGGGAGGTGCTCGAGACGACGGGCCGCGGCCTCGCAGACTGGCGCACTGAGACGGAACCTCCGCTTCTTCCTCTGACAAAGTGCGATACGCGGGTCGTTGTTCCAGATCGCGAGGGGCTTTACGCGCGCTGCGATGCTCGTTTCGATCGAATGCTTGAGCTGGGTGTCTTGGATGAGGTCCGCCAAGTGATGGCGCTGAACCCACCCCCAACAGCCCCTGGTCTAAAGGCGCTCGGCGCCTCAGATCTGATCGCGCATCTAGACGGAGAGATCGAGATCGCAACCGCGGTTGAAAACGCGAAGCAGGCGACGCGGCGCTATGCCAAGCGGCAACTGACCTGGGCTCGCAATCAAATGTCCGCCTGGCAGGTCGCCTAACCCGCGGGCACTCTAACGCGTTAAGGTGGATGTTTTGGCTGACAGCAAGTCGAATGTCTCAGACGCGGGAGTATTCCAGGCTATTGGAAGAGGCGCCCCGAAATATCTGTTGCGTAGGCATAAATTCAAAGGCAGCACCCGACCACTCGGCACCAAGCCCACACGTCATCCTTCTCGAAAATTGCGCAACGCGGCCCTTATGCGCAATTTTCTCAGAATTCCTGTTGACCCTGCGGCTCGCTGTGATATCCATCGCTCCACATTCGGAAGGATCAGCTATGCACATGGTGCTTATCGTAGGTAGGGCGCGCTGAGGCGGGGGAACACTCTCGTCAGGAAGCGCGCATGGCCCCTCACCGGGGCTTTTTTTATGCCTGCGTGACGGCACTGGTTGCACAAAAAGGAGATGGTTATGGCTGATGGAGCAACAGACAACGCCCAGATCATGACGGGCGCCGAGATGGTCGTCAAAGCGCTGGCGGACCAGGGCGTAGAAGTCGTCTTTGGATATCCGGGCGGCGCTGTGCTTCCGATCTATGACGAGATCTTCAAGCAAAATAAGATCCGCCACATTCTGGTCCGCCATGAACAAGGCGCGACCCATATGGCCGAGGGCTATGCGCGCTCGACCGGCAAACCGGGCGTTGTTCTGGTAACCTCTGGTCCAGGGGCAACGAACGCTGTCACGGGGATGACCGATGCATTGATGGATTCGATCCCGATGATTGTTCTCTCAGGCCAGGTCCCCACCTTCATGATCGGCAATGATGCCTTTCAAGAAGCTGATACGGTTGGGATAACGCGCCCCTGCACCAAGCATAACTGGCTGGTGAAAGAGACAGATCAACTCGCCGCAACGATCCATCAGGCCTTCCATGTGGCGACAACCGGTCGGCCTGGGCCGGTCTTGGTCGATATTCCAAAGGATGTCCAATTCGCCTCTGGCACCTATACGGAGAAGCCGAACGCGCCGACGGGACATTACAACCCGCAAACCCGCGGCGATGAGGCGATGGTGATGGCAGCCGTCGAGATGATCGAGACCGCCGAGCGGCCGATTCTCTACTCGGGCGGCGGCGTGATCAATTCGGGACCGGAGGCGAGCCGTCTGCTCCGCGAATTGGCAGCCGAGACAGGATTCCCGCTGACATCGACACTGATGGGGTTGGGGTGCTATCCGGCTTCCGGTCCGGCATGGCTGGGGATGCTGGGCATGCATGGCACTTATGAAGCCAACATGGCTATGCATGGCTGCGATGCGATGTTTTGCATCGGCGCGCGGTTCGATGATCGCATCACCGGGCGCTTGGACGCGTTTTCGCCTGGATCAAAGAAAGTCCATATCGATATCGACCCGTCCTCGATCAATAAGAACATCCATGTCGAAGTGCCGATCATCGGTGATGTCGGCACCGTTTTAGCTCAGATCCTTGAGACCTGGAGAGCACGCGGCTCGAAGACCCGGGCCGAGGGCCTGAATCGCTGGTGGAACCAGATCACCGGTTGGAAGGCGGTCAATTGCTTGAGCTACAAGAACTCGAAGAAGACGATCAAACCGCAATTCGCGCTGCAGCGTCTGGAGGAGCTGACCAAGGGCATGGATCGCTATGTCGCGACCGAGGT